>WFNP01000030.1 GCA_015488535.1 Nitratifractor sp. | reverse complement strand
TTGTTTTTTACAAGAGGTGAAATACGGGAAAGTCCGGCATAAACGGTATGTAGTCCATGTGCATGTGATACTACGACTACTTTTCCAAGCATACTGTTTTGTCCTACAAATACCACTTTTCCATTCAATACATTTCTTACTTTGCTATTTCTCTGTCTGGCTTTGAGTGTAACAGATTCATTAAATATCTTAATTTTATATATAGGGTCTATATAGGTACCAAATTTCTTGACTACTCTTGCACCTCTGATAGGTGATATTGTTTTTGGACCTCTATAATTGTATATTTTGTTCATATGATATGAACTGCCATAACGCTTGACTTTGGTATTACTTTTTAAAGTCACCGGAGTATAATCCACTTTTTTACCTTCAGCCAAGGCTGTTTTTCTCTGTTGCTCTTTCTTTTTACGCATAGCTTCCAACTCTTTGGCTCTTCTTTCTAATTCCAGCTGTCTTTCTTTTTCTCTTTTTCTTGCTTCTTCAATCTCCTGTTTTTTCAATATATTCAATTTTGCAAGTGTCAATCTCAAGAGATTTTGTCTCGTAATTAAATGTTTGAGTCTGTTTTTATAGATATTTTCCTGTTTTGCCAGTTTTTTTAATAATTTGGCTTTTTCTTTTTTCTTTTGCTGATAGAGTTTTCGTTTCCTCTCTATCTCAGCTATACTGTTTTTAAGACCATTCCTCTCACCTGCCATTTTTATCTTTTCGAGGCGATTGATATCTATAGCTTTTTTTAACTCTTTTAAACGCCTATCATTCTCTTTTTTGAATACTTCATAGACCTCTTGCATAATGACACTCTTTTGGGTCTTTTGGTGAATCCTCTCACTTGCGGCTATTACTGCAAACTGATTGGAGATAATTTTTAAAAATTGTCTGAAGTTGCTTCTTATCTTTTGGTTCATTATGCTGATATTGGTATCAAGAGAAGCTACTCTCTTTTTGGCATTATCATAAAGTTGTTGGTTTTTAGCTTTTTCTCTTTGCAAATCATCTAATATCTTCTCTATTTTTGCATACTCCCTCTCAGTCTTTTTTATAGAATTTGCAATTTTTGAAAGTTGAGAGTTCATAGCTCTTTTTTGCTGTTCGGCTGACTGCAATCTCTTTTCTGACTGTTTTATCTTTTTGACTACCTGAGAGCCGTATGACAAAGAGAGTGAAAGGAGTAACAGTATTACAATATGCAATAATCTCACTCTCTGACCTCCTTGGTGCTTAGTGCTACAAAAATCACAGCAATAATTACTATACCAAATGCCATACTTGACAATATAAGCATATCAGAGAAACTGAACAAAAGCTCATACTTACTCTCCAAAAGAGGTATCCCGCTTTTTTGTGCCCACTCCTTGAGTGAATAGAATATGACTCCTGATATCAAAGTAGAGAAAAAAGCATCAACCAATCCCATCTTGAAAAGCACACCGCTTCTGAGCATCATCGGAGCTCCAAAAATCTCCATAATCCTCATTCTCTCCATATGTGCCATCTGCCACACTTCCATCTGTTTGATGAGCAAAAACAGACTGACTATTCCCATAAGCGAAGCAAATACCCAGAATATTGTTTTTATAAATATAAACAGATTGTATTTGGCATTGTGATTTTCTCCAAAAGTCTCTACTCTCTTTATATCTCTGTATCTTAACAACCTCTCTTTTATATCTTTGATATCATCTTCAGCCAGATAACTGTTTAGATGCAAGGCATAAAAGTATGGCAAAGCTCTCATCAAATCACTGCCGGATATATCTCCCATACCTTTTGCGATTTTATCGGCTATATTTTGCCTTTTTATCTCTTCTACATTGGATATTCTTTTGTCAATCCTGTGAAATGTATCTACATCTATTTGATGCCTGGATACAACAAGTATAGAGTAATTCTCTTTCAATCTCTGCTCATAACTGTTGGTTACTCTGTCAAATACCAAAAAAAACTCTATTCCCATCAATATAGCTACCAGAGGCAGTATAAACATCATATGATTTTTAATGGACTTCATAAATACCCTTGTTTTCTATGATGAGTTGTCTATACGGTATATTAAATATACTTGGTATCCTGTGTGTTACTACCACTATGGTAGAGCCTAATTGACTACACGCATTTTCCAATAAATCCCATATTACATTTGAGGAGTATTCATCAAGGTTACCTGTAGGCTCGTCAGCCAAAATCAAAAACGGATTTTTGGATAATGCTCTAGCAACCCCTACTCTTTGCTGTTCTCCTCCACTCAACTCAAGTGGATATCTGTGTGCCTGTTCTGTCAGCTTCACATGTCTTAAAAGTCTTTTTGCCTGAGTATCCTGCACCTCTGTATTGTATCCGGATATAATCAGAGGCAATATTACATTTTTTTCTACTGTCCACTCATTTATCAGCTTGTAATCTTGGAATATTATTCCCATTTTAGAGCGTAATTTTTGTAATTTGGAGCGACTTATACTGCTCATATCCAAATTACCTACTTCAAGTATCCCCGATTTTGGTTTCAATGCTCCATAAAGAGCTTTTAAAAGTGTAGATTTTCCACTTCCACTCGGACCTGTGATAAATACAAACTCCCCTTTTTTGACTCTAAATGAAGCATTTTTTATTATCTCATTTTTTCCATTGTCATATGCCAGTGTGAGTTTAGATGCCGTTATTACATTAGACATTCAGCAACTCCTTAATCTTTTTGTGTGCTTTATATGCTGTTTTGTTTCTAATAGGTGCAAAAGGCATATATTTCATACTATCTTTTGATATCTCTATAAATTTTGTTTCAGGTCTGTCAAAACTGCCAAATGAACACTCTATCAGACAGCCTTCATTATCACTTCTGATAAATCTTTTGCCAAAATGCACAAAATAACCATCATAGAGTATAGATTTTGACGGTATATCATACATATCTTTACAATTTATACTCTTTTGAAATGAAAAATCAAAATCTCTATCTATATCATCATCTATATTTTCAGACTCTACAGTCAGATTGTAGATATTTTTATTTTGATTTCTCCATCTGGCTTCATATTTACTGACTACTTCTATATCTCTGTTTTTTTCTACTTTGAATGATATCTTTTCAAAGCTTCCAAATACTTCAAGTGCATATTGATAGTAGTTTTCACTATCTGTTCTCAGTTCCAGTATTCCACCCTGCTTCAAAACCCTCATCGACTCTTTTACAAAAGGAGCCGATATCACTCTTCTGTGAGGTTTTTTATCCCAGGGGACAGGGAAATGGACAAATATAGCTTCACAACTGTTTGAAGGCAACATCTCCATTAGGAGTCTGGCATCATAATTGACCACCCAGATATTATCCAAACCTCTTAAATGAATCTGTTTAAGCAGTTGTTGTGCAGAGGGAGTATGTATCTCTATACCTATATGGAGTCTGTCTCTCTCTTTCTCTGCCTGATACAGAAGATGTCTTCCACTTCCAAATCCCACTTCTACTGCTATTTTTTTGTATGGGGTGTCAAATTGCTCAAAATCTTCTATACTCTTTTTGTATTTTGATGGTATGGGAGGTTTTCTTTCAGAGAGTGATATATTTGAGTTTATCACTTCCAAAGATACACTATCCTGTAGGTGTTTCATAACCTTTTTTATCTCTTCTATATCCAATACTCTGGTAGTAGCCTCAGACTTTATGAGATAATCATTTTCTCTTTTAAATATATCCAAAAGAAATCTATTTTTACCACTGTCCACATAGAGTAATTCTCTGTATCCTTTAGATTCAACCGCTCTGTATATAAACATATCATCTTTTTTGCAGAGTTCATCCAAAATTGTTGTATCAAACGGTTTGACTTTCAGATGTGGCATATCAATATCCCTACTCTACTGTTATATTTACAGGTGTACTTGGCTGAGATCTGAATCCGTCTGCACTTCTGGCTATAATTCTATAGCTGTATGTTCGACCCTTTGCAGGTGACATATCTATATATTCAGGACTCAGTCTGCCTTTGATATTGGCAAGATATTTCCAATCCCTGCCTGATACTTTTCTTTCAATGATATAATCATGTATTCTCAAATCCGGATGTGGTGTCCAAAGAAGCTTGACTACACCTTTGTCCACAAGATAGGCTTTGAAGAATGATACAGGAGGAAAAGGTCCTTCTGTTTTGATTTTGACTATTGCTCCAGGAGCAGAGCCATACAATACTCCGTATGTCTTGAATGTATATAGGTAGTTGGTATTTGGTTTGATATCTGTATCTACAAAATGTGTAGCATATCTGTTGCCTATAGTGGCTATTCTATGGTATTTTTGCTCACTCCCATTACTCTGAACAGCTCTGTATATCTCTATACCTTCTACCCTTTTATCCTGAATTTCAGGCCATTCAAAACCTATACTGGTTTTGTCTGTTATATGTTTTACACTCTTTATTACCGGCATAGACGGATCAGTTTTTATTGCCGTCATACTCTCTACTTCAGCACATCCGCTAATTAGTAATGCTGTCATAATCGAAAGTGTCAAGTATAGTTTGTTCGATATCTTTATCATCTATTGTTCCTCTCTTAAATTGATTGTTTACAAAATTTTTCATATCTTGTGGCAAAGGTGCATTTATACGCAATAATCTGCCATTTGTCGGATGTTTTAGCTTCATAATAAACGCATGTAAAAAAACTCTGGGTGATATATCCGGTCCTATTTTGCATCCATATAACTCATCACCTAGAATATGTCTGCCGATACTGGATAGATGGACTCTGATTTGGTGTGTCCTTCCGGTATATAATTTTGCACCTATCAATTCATATCTGCCATCTTTTGAATCTATTATTTTTATAAAATCTGTCTTTGCCTCTCTACCATTTGGCACTATTGCCATTTTTAGCCTGTTGTTTGGATTTCTTCCTATGGGTTTGTCTATGCTTATATTACTCTTTAGAGGGTGGTCTATGATAGCTGTGTAGTATCTGCCCATCTCTTTGCTTTTTAACTGTTTTGCCAATTCTCTGTGTGATTTATTGTTTTTGGCAACAGCCAAGGCACCACTGGTGCCTCTGTCAATACGATGGACTATCCCGTGTCTCTCTTCACCTGCAAGAGTAGAGAGATTTATTCCTCTCTCAATCAGCCAATCCACAAGAGTAGGCTCATCTAATGACGGAGCAGGATGGACTACCAATCCGGCCGGTTTGTTTATCACAAGGATATCATCATCTTCATATAAAATCTCTATATCAAAATCTATCTCTTTGGCCTCACTTTTGGTAACTTTGGGAATCTCATACTCTATACTATCCCCTGATTCTACAATTACAGAGCCTTTGGTGATTTTTGTGCCATTGACAGAGACAAAGCCTGATTTTATCAGTTTGGATACCTGACTTCTGCTCTCATCTAACATTAATGCCAATACTTTATCTGCTCTTCCACTCTCCGTAGATACAACTTTATGCATAAAAACAACCCTCATTTATTCTTTATGAAGATATCATAATTGAAATTAATTACATATTAAATAATATTTGATTATCAAATTTTTTAAAATCTCTTTCCTATAGAGAAGATAAAAATATCTATACCCTCATTTGGTTGGACTATATCTGCATTGGAGTAGTGCATATACCTGGCTTCTATATTCCAATCATCTGTAAGCACACCTACTCCAATTCTGTCTTCAAACAGATATGCACTGCTTAAATCTCTTCTGTCAATATGAGTTTTTAGAAAGAGTGATGCACCAATTCCGCCTTCTATATAGGGTGTATAGTTACCTGATGTATTTAAATAGTATGCAAATACAGGAGAGAAGGCTACACCCAAATTGGTATCTTTATTGGATGCTCTCCAGTAGTTGAGAGATAATTCACAATACCCGGAAAGGTATCCAAAATCTGTCTCAAACCATCTGGTGTCAAAATCCTGCTGTAGGGCAATTCTGTAAATATCTATATCATCTTTGCTTTGACCATAATCAAATGCAATAGCATTTTTGGCAAACAAAAAATTATTTGATAAAATCAAAGACAATATACTACCCAATATTATAAATCTCATGAAATTCCTTTAAAATAAAGATGGGATTATATCAATTAATATTTAAATAGAAAATCCTGATAATTATAATTAATCATACACCCTATCTTAATATACTTCATCTCAATTAAATCATCTAGACGCTATAATATCCCAACTTTTTATCATATTATTTTAAAGGACCGTTTGAATGTTCGAAACAGTTATAGGCTTGGAAGTACATGTCCAGTTAAATACAAAATCAAAAATATTCTGCTCTTGCCCGACAAGTTTTGCAGAGCATCAAAATAAAAATACCTGTCCGACCTGTCTGGGACTTCCCGGTGCATTGCCGGTACTCAACAAAGAGGCTGTAAAAAAGGCTATGAGTTTTGGATATGCAGTAAATGCCACTATCAATAAGAGATCTATTTTTAACAGAAAAAGTTACTTTTATCCGGACAGTCCAAAGGCTTATCAGATATCACAGTTTGATATTCCTATAGTAGAAAATGGTGAATTATATATAGAAACACCCAAGCACGGGACAAAAAGAGTGGGGATTACCAGAGCTCACCTCGAAGCCGATGCCGGTAAAAATATCCATGATGGTGCTGTATCAAAAGTGGACTTAAACCGTGCAGATACCCCACTGCTTGAAATAGTAAGTGAGCCGGATATGAGAAGCTCTGATGAAGCAGTAGAGTATCTGAAAAAACTTCACTCAATCGTAAGATATCTTGATATCAGTGATGCAAATATGCAAGAGGGTTCATTTAGATGTGATGTAAATGTATCTATCAGACCAAAAGGCTCTGAAGAGTTTGGCACAAGAGTAGAGATAAAAAATATCAATTCTTTCAGATTTGTCAAACAGGCTATAGAGTATGAAGTAGAAAGACAGATAGAAGCATGGGAAGATGGCGTATATGAAGATGAAGTATGGCAGGAGACCAGACTATTTGATGTAAACAAAGGTATCACCAAATCTATGAGAGGCAAAGAAGACAGTGCCGATTACAGATACTTCCCTGACCCTGATTTGAGACCGGTAATAGTAACAGATGATATGTTGGAAGAAGCAAAACATATCCCCGAATTACCAGATGAAAAAGTAGAAAGATATGTAAATAAACTGGGTATAAAAAGAGATGATGCTCTTGTGATAACAGCATTCAAAGAGATGGCATATTACTTTGAAGATATGATAGCAGGTGGTGCCAAAGCCAAAACAGCCGTAACATGGCTTACATCTGAACTGCTTGGCAGATTGAAAAAAGCAGGTATAGATATACAAAACTCTCCAATAGATGCCACTACACTCGGCAAATTGACAATGAGAGTCGATGACGGCACCATATCTGGCAAGGGTGGTAAAGAGATACTTGATTATATGATGGAAAATGATGCCAGAGATATAGATACTATTATAGAAGAGCTTGGACTCAAGCAAGTCAGTGATGATGGAGCTATTTTGGCTATCATAGATGAAGTATTATCTGCAAACAGTGACAAAGTAGAAGAGTATAAGAGTGGTAAAGATAAACTCTTTGGTTTCTTTGTAGGACAGGTAATGAAAGCCAGTAAAGGTTCTGCAAATCCTGCTAAAGTTAATCAACTGCTAAAAGAACGATTAAGTTAATGCTCAAAAAAAAACTAAGTAATTGTTTCAAAGAGCACAGATGCTCTTTGGAGCTATCTGAATGGATAATATCTGTAGCCAGAAAAATATCACATTCACAAAAATACAAACACATCAAACACAGTGTCAAAGATATTTTGGATAATCCCCTGAATCCATGGAAAAAATATTTTGATATTACAATTATTTTTATCATTCTCAGCTCCGTATTTATACTGATATATGAAGTAAAACATCCTCTTCCTGTATGGATGGATTTTTATGATATATATATAGTTTCTCTCATATTTTTGATAGAGTATATACTCAGGCTCTGGGTTTACAGTGATATGGCAAGAGATTTGGTAGATGAGTATGAAAAGTCTCATTTTTTAGGAAGACGATTCAGGCTCTGGTCTGCACTCTCAAGAGGGCTTAAAAAGAAACTGGAATTTATGGTTACACCAGCAACTATAATAGATTTGCTTGCCATACTTCCGGCTTACAGACCTCTTAGAGTATTGAGAATATTTGTCTTGTTTAGATTTTTGAAACTTTTAAGATATACAAGAAGTATCAATCAATTTGTAGAGGTTCTATCAAACAAAAAGTTTGAACTCCTCACCCTACTCTTTCTTTTGATATTTATTATGATGACAGGTGCCATAGCCATATATGTATTGGAAGATACTCACAACCCAAATATCAACAATATGTTTGATGCTCTTTACTGGTCACTTGTAACAATCAGCACAGTGGGATATGGAGATATATCACCTGTTACCGAGATGGGTAGAGTCATCTCCATGATTATAATCCTGTTTGGTATAGCTATGATATCTTTTGCCACTTCAGTAATCGTATCTGCCTTTTCAGAGAAACTGCACAAATTGAAAGAAGAAAGAATTATAGATGATATCAACAAAAGTGAAGAGTTTTTGATTATATGCGGATATGGACAGATGACCAAAATGTTTTTTAGACACAGTGATGCCTCCAGATACAGATATATTATTCTTGATAAAAATCCCAAGAGGGTAGAAGAGGCAATCAAAGATGGATATGATGCCATAGAAGATGATGCCAGTAGATATGAGACTCTAAGCAGATTTAATACAGAAAACTCCAAAGTTACAGTATTGTGTATGACTCACGATGATGTAGAAAATATATACATTACATTAAATGCCAAACATATCTCTCCCAAAATAAAAGTAGTAGTAAGAGCCGGTGATGAATCAATTGTAAACAAATACAAAAGAGCCGGAGCCGACCATGTATTACTACCCAATGAAACAGCCAGTACAATGATGTCCGTAGCAATAACCAGACCGACAATGTATAAAGCTATAGATGCTATACTTACAGGTAAAAACAAAGCTATACTTGATGAGGTATTGATACACGGATACAGCAATCTGATAGGAAAGTATATAAAGGATATTGAGTTTAGGCACTTTAAATTGGTATTGATAGGTATTCAAAAAAACAGTGATATGGAATTTATATTCAATCCTTCTCCTGATATATTGATAGAGCATAAAGACATTTTGCTTATTATGGGAGACAAAAGAAGTATCCAATACTTCAAAGAGGTTAATTGCAAGGATAAATGTTGATTGAGAGTGGCAGTAGAAGTGTAATTATTTTCGGATATGGCAAATTTGGAAGGAATATAACACTATCTCTCAAAGATGATATTGAAAATATTTTATTGATAGAATCCAACCGTGACAACTATAACAAAGCTCTTCAAGACGGTTTTACAAATGTCAAACTGATAGATGTCACAGATGATAATCAGCTTGAGAAGATACAGGCTGACAAAGATGCAAGTTTTGTATGTGTGATGGATGATGACCATTTAAATGTTTTTATAGTTTTATCATTAAAATCCGTATATCCTGACAATAGAATATTGGCAATTTCAGACAGCATACATGCCACAAGCAAACTGAAAATGGCAGGTGCAGATAAGGTCATAGATTTATATGCCATCAGTGCCAACAGAATACACAATATACTAAACAAACCTATTGCAACAAGATTTTTGGAAGGATTTGCAGACAAAAGTCACGATTTGGCTTTTAGAGAGCTACATATACCCAAAGGCTCTTTTCTTCATGGTAAAAAATTGGAAGAGATAGACTTTTACAGATACGGTGTCATATTTTTGGGAATGATAGATACAGAGCTTGGTAACAGTTTTATATTTGTCACCAGTGGTGTGGAGCATAAATTAGACAGTGGAGATATAATTGTCTGCATAGGACATGAGTCTGATTTAAAACGATTTGAAAAATTAATACTCGAAGAGAGGGAGGATTACCCTATATGAAATTTTCAATCATAGGTGCCGGAAAATGGGGAAAAGCTCTTTATCATGCATACTCTCAAAAAAACAGTGTAGTCATTACTTCCAGACATTACCACAAAATAGATAACTTTGTATCTATGCAGGAGGCTTTAAAGAGTGAATATATAATATTGGTCATTCCTGCACAGCATATCAGAGAGTGGATGAGTAAAGAGTTTATAGACAATGGTCAAAAGATACTTGTAGCCGCAAAAGGTATAGAGATAGAGACAGGAAATCTATTAAATGAGATACTGTATGAATTTTTGCCTCCTGAAAGAGTGGCATTTCTATCCGGTCCATCATTTGCCGCAGAAGTAATAAAATCTCTTCCTACCGCACTGGTAGTAAGCTCCCAAAATCAAAAACTTGCAAATTTTTTTGCAGACAGATTACCAGATTATATCAAAGGATACATAGATGATGATATAATAGGTGCCGAGGTTGGAGGAGCTTACAAGAATGTAATAGCAATAGCCGGAGGTGTATGTGACGGTCTAGAATTGGGAAATAATGCCAGAGCTGCCATGATATCTAGAGGATTGGTAGAGATGTCTCGATACGGCATACATTTTGGAGCCAGAAGTGAAACATTTTTATCACTCGGAGGTGCCGGAGACCTCTTTTTGAGTGCAAGCAGCAAACTATCTCGAAACTACAGAGTAGGACTTGGCTTGGCAAAAGGAGATACTCTAAATAAAATACTTGAAGAGATCGGAGAAGTGGCTGAAGGAGTAGGCACAGCCAAAGCATTGAATAAAGTAGCAAAGAAAGAGAATCTTTATCTTCCTATAGCATCAGAGGTATATCAAATGCTAAATGGAAAAGAACCTTCAGTCAGTGTAAAAGACCTTTTGGGCAGATAATATAAATTTAAATAATTGTGAGAGGATATAGTAAATGCGGATAGAAATTAAAAAACTCATATCATTTGTTACTGTAGTAATAGTAATGAGTGGATGTAAAGGTCCACATCTTGGAGATGCAAACGGGTGGAGTGATGACCAACAGACAGAATTTGAGCAAATCCTAAAAAAAGACAAATATGCTTCTTTGTGTAATCTAAGACCTCTGTATCAAGAGTATCTCCAAAAGAAAGATACAGCAATACTCACCAAAATATTGGTAGGTTACAGTAGAAATCTTGCCAAAAGCTGTATAGATATAGACACTTTCAAAGCACAGATGAGAAAAAGAAAAGATAACAAAATACACTCTCATTTTGATATAGTGCAAAGAAGCTATAGTGCTACTGATGTAGTATCGATGCTCAATGACGGATATACCATAGCAGAGATTATGCAAAAATATGCTCCCAAAAATCCTCTTTTTAAAAAATTTGCTAAACTAAACTCCCAACATATAAATGGCAAAGGATTAAATCCTGCAAATTACAGAAAACTAAAATTGAGTGTAGAAAGAACAAAACTTCTTAGTGATGAAGGATGGGGCAAAAGATATGCTCTTGTAAATATTCCTGAGTTTGAATTTAGACTCATAGAAAACAACACAACTACTATGAAATTCCCTGTAGTAGTAGGCAAAAAAAAGTGGCAGACACCGGTATTTAGCTCTACTATGACATATATTGTTTTAAACCCTACATGGAATGTGCCTGACAATATAGCAAAAGCCGAAGAGATTCCAAAAATTATCAAAAATCCAAACTATCTGAAAAAGAAAAATATGCTTGTCTATAAAAGTTATGATGTAGATTCCAAACCGGTAAATCCCTCAAGTGTGCCGTGGAAATCCCTACTGTCTGAAAAATACAAAAAAAGAGGTCTGCCTTATAAAATCATTGAGCAACCATCCAAAAGAAATGCTCTTGGAGTTGTTAAATTTATGTTTCCAAACAAATTCTCTGTATATATGCATGATACACCATCAAAGAGTTATTTCAAACGCTCTGTAAGGGCATACAGTCACGGATGTGTAAGACTATCCAATCCATTGGGACTGCTAAAACATTTGAGTGATAACAACATTACAGAAGATATGAACAGTATCAACAAAAAATTTGAAAGTAAAAAGATGCAGTATATGACTCTAAAAGAGAAAATACCTGTGCATATAGTCTATCTGACCGCCTATCCTGAGGAGAATGGTCAATTAAAATTTTTCCAAGATATATACGGTTTTGATAAAATTCAACATCTCATCGGAGAGTCTGAATAATGGCTCAAAGGAGAGTAAAAGATATCAAAGGCTCTTTTGATATCTCCTATGATATCATCAATCCTACAGCAAAAAAGAGCATACTTTTTCTACATGGCTGGGGTAGCAACAAAGATATTATGAGACAGGCTTTTGGCAATACCATGAGTGATTTCAGGCATATATATATGGATATGCCAGGATTTGGCAAGAGTCCAAACAATATCTTTCTCACTACCCAAGATTATGCCAGAATTACAAAAAGTTTCCTTCAGGAGATAAATATAGAGTGTGATATGATAGCCGGACACTCATTTGGTGGAAAAGTAGCTACACTTTTAAACCCTCCATGTCTCATACTGATAGCTTCAGCAGGTATAAAAGTGCCAAAACCTCTATCGGTAAAAATAAAAATATCTCTCTTTAAACTTTTGAAAACTCTTGGATTGAGTAAATTTCGCTCCATATTTGTCAGCGAAGATGCAAAAGGTATGAATGAAGCGATGTATCAAACTTTTAAATATGTGGTAAATGAAGAGTTTGAAGATAATTTCAATAAAGTTACTTCCAAAACTCTGCTGTTTTGGGGTAAAGAAGATACTGCCACTCCCCTCTGGACAGCTCAAAAGATATCCAATATTATCAATAACTCAAAACTCTATGAGTATGACGGAGATCATTACTTTTTCCTAAAACAGAGCCAGGATATTGCCAAAGAGATTGAAAAAGAGTGCAAATAACAATATAGAAAGGACAATATGAACCAGATAATAAATCTCATCAGCTATCCGATATTTTTACTTCTGATTGGATACTACTTCATAACTACTCTACAGTGGTATAGTTACAGACTCGAAAGAGCAGTATTTCGCCATACCAAACCACTTTGGAACTATATATATTTTTATGCACCGTTTTTGACTTATGATTTTGTAATGCTTGTCAGCCATCAAAAATATGGCTGGATAGTTACTGTAGTATATGCAGTTTTATTTTTTTACTGGTATAAAAGTATAGATAAAAAGCTTGTATTTACAGGCAGAGTCAAAAGATTTTTTATGGCACTGATATTTACAGCTCTATTTTTGACTCTGGTATTTCATATATATTCTGTATTTATACCTGTCATTGTTGCATGGTTTATATCCGTATCCATAGAGAAGATGCTCTTTGGTGCATACAAAAACAGAGCAAAAAGCAAACTAGAGAGTATGAAAGATATGAAAGTAGTAGGTGTAACAGCAAGTTACGGTAAGACAAGTATCAAAAATTTCATAGATACTATTTTATCTGTCAAATACAAAAGTTATGCAACTCCCCGCTCTGTCAATACTCTTGGTGGCGTAATCAAAGATATCAACGAAGAGCTTCCTTCAGATACAGAAGTGTATATCGTAGAGATGGGTGCAAGAGAAATTGGTGATATAGATGAGATTACACGATTTGTAAATCCTCACTATGCAGTAGTCGGTAAAATAGGTCCGGCTCATCTGGAGTATTTCAAAACACTTGAAAATATACGAAATACCAAAATGGAGATAATAAGAAGCAACAGACTCATAAAAGCATGGGTTGATAAGAGTGCCAATATATCTGGCAATGATAAAATCATAGAGTTTGGAGATGATGTCAAAAATATCCAATCAACTCTGGATGGTATTAGATTTGATTACAAAGGCATAAGCTACACAGCTCCAATTCTTGGCACTTTTAATGCGTATAATATAGCTATGGCAATAGCAATATCTCAAGAGATGGGATTAAGTGAAAATGATATAAAAAGAGGACTCTCAAAGATAAAAGCAGTCCCTCACAGGCTCCAAAGAATAGATGCCGGAGGCAAAATTATTCTCGATGACAGCTTCAACGGTAATATAGACGGTATGAAAGAGTCATTTAGACTTGCTTCCACATACAGTGGCAGAAAGGTATTGATTACCCCCGGTCTAGTAGAAGCAAGTGATGAACTCAATGAAGAGGTGGCAAAGTTGGCAAATGATATATTTGATATCATTATCGTTACTGGAGATTTAAATTATGAAATTTTCAAAAAATTTGTAAATAATGACAAATTGACACATCTATCAGACAAAAGCAAAATAGAAGATATATTATCCCAAAAGACAAAATCCGGAGACTTGATACTCTTTGCCAATGATGCACCAAATTTCATATAAAAAGTATATGACAACCTGATTTTACGCACAAAAAATTATATTGAACCATATAGTATAGGAGGCGGAGTCTCAACCACGCAATATGTGGGACTAAAGTCCCACCCCCCCCGATGAAGAGTATTTAATTATCTAAGATGTGGGATTTGGCTATAAGTATCTAAACAAATCAATAAAAATAAATAATTATTAGCCAATGCAGGGGATGGTGCTTCAACCCCACAAAACAAAGAGTTGAAGCTTTATCTTTTATATGAATTACTTAAAATTAACGCGAGTCTCGGATAAGAGATAAATAAGTGCAATTTACTTTGGGGGTGGGGCTTCAGCCCCACAAAAAAGATGAGTTTCAAAAGAGTGGGACTAAAGTCCCCGTATAATAACAATGTAGAGTATTTACTTATCTAAGAAGATTGGGATTAAACGAGACTTGCGTTATTTTAATATCAATCAATAATTTTGGAACAAGGAAATATACTATGGCTAAAAAAAAGACTCTTTTTGAGTGTCAGGCATGTGGTTTTCAGACTCCCAGATGGATGGGCAAATGTCCATCTTGCGGAGAGTGGGATACAATAGTAGAGCTTACAAAAGAGCAGATAGAGTTTTTACAAAAAACTTCAAAATCAAGTTCTGCTTCATCTGCACCTTTGGCAAAACCCATTACAGAAATAGATGAAGACAATATTCAAAGACTCAGCAGTGGAAGCAGAGAGCTTGATTTGGTATTGGGTGGTGGTATAGTGCCAGGCTCTTTGACTCTGATAGGAGGCTCCCCGGGGATAGGCAAATCCACCCTGCTTCTAAAAATAGCAGGTAATTTGTCAAAAAAAGGTGAAAATATCCTGTATGTATCCGGTGAAGAGTCAGCAGGTCAAATCAAACTCAGAGCCAACAGACTAGATTCCAATAATCCAAATCTCTATCTACTGAGTGAAATAAGATTGGAGAGTGTCATAAATGAGCTTGATAAAAGAGATTATAATTTTATTGTCATAGACTCTATTCAGACACTATACAGCGAAGAGACACCATCTGCTCCAGGCTCAGTGACACAAGTTAGGACAATTACATTTGAATTGATGAGAATAGCCAAAAGCAGAAGAATACCTGTATTTATCATAGGACATATTACAAAAGAGGGCTCAATAGCAGGTCCTAGAGTATTGGAGCATATGGTAGATACAGTTTTGTATTTTGAAGGAGATACAAATTCCGAACTCAGAATATTAAGAGGATTTAAAAACAGATTTGGCTCTACCAATGAAGTAGGCATATTTGAGATGAGTGCAGGAGGATTAGAAGATGCAAAAAGCATAGCGGGTAAATTTTTTGCAAAAGGCACTCTTCAGCCAGGCTCGGCATTGACAGTAATAATGGAGGGAAGTAGACCTATTGTCATAGAGATACAGGCTCTTGTAGCAGAATCATACGGACATCCAAAACGAAGCTCCACAGGATTGGACAACAATAGATTGAGTATGCTTCTTGCACTCCTTGAGAAAAAACTCGACCTTCCGCTAGGCACTTATGATGTATATATCAATGTAAGCGGAGGTATCAAAATCACCGAACCAGCAGCCGATTTGGCAGTAATTGCCGCAATACTCAGCAGCTATAGAGACAGACCTCTTAGCAGTGAAACAATATTTTTGGGAGAAGTGAGCCTCACAGGTGAAGTCAGAGATATACCCTCACTCTCCCAAAGACTCAAAGAGATGGAGACTCAAGGCTTCAAAAAAGCAATAGTCCCATCTTTGCCTATAGAAAAGAGCAGTATAAAATGCTATCAGACTCAAGAGGTAGCCAAGATTGTAGAGTGGATATTTGTCTAAAAGAGTATAATCAATGGGTAATTCTCTGTTCTCTTACTTTGAGAGCCTCATATTTTGTTCTGAGTTCAGATAACTGCTCTACCCAAAATTCATTTCTTTTTTGGGACTTTTCTACCTCTTCCAATGCTTTTTCCATATTCTCTTTTGCTTTGTAGTAATTCTTTTCAAGTCTCTCATTTATAACTGTAAGCTCAGAAACTCTATCTTGTAGAGCTGAGATTTTATTATTTGCCAGTGTGAGTTTGTCTGTCAGCTCTCTCTTTTCGTTATTACAATGCTCTTCAAGTCTGGCACATCTGATAAGCTTCTCTTCTCTCTCACTGTCCACTGTCTGAAGTCGTTTGATATTATCCATCAGCAATTTGGTATTTTCATCTTTTTCTCTTATGAGCCTCTTCAAATCTGCCACTCTGTCATTTTGGGATTTGTATCTCATAGCAAAAATAATGACAAGAAGAATAAATGACAATATCACTGATGTGCTGATAGCTCCCACTACCAAAGCATCTACATTACCCCATGAATCAGGTATCAATATTGTCATCTCTATCCCTCTACAATATCATAATTATCCGGATACGGACATTTTAATTTGCTACTGTCTATTGCTTTATCAGAGTAATGGATATTATAAAAGTGTATATTTACTATATTATCCATATCATCTCTGTATGCTATCTGCTCTACCCTACTCTTGTCATCTAAGGCAATTGTATAGCTTTTACCTTTGTATCTGGCTACATAAATATTATCTTTATAAAATTTTGCTTTTGATAATAACTTGACCAAATCAAAACCTTTATCCAATCTGTAAAATGATACCTGTTCAAGCTCTTTATCTACTACTATTACCATCTTTTTACTATTACATACCTCTTTTTTGGAAGGCTTGAGATATATCCATTTTACACTGTCGGGAATATTCATCAATATTTTACCGCTGTATTGGATAACATGCTTTGATTCATCAGTAACTTTTTGAATAAAATCTGCTTTGAATGAAACAGGTAGCTTAATATCATTTCCGTTGATTAGAGAAATCAACATTATCAAAGCTGTTAACAGTCTCATTCAATATCCTTCATATTTATATATAGAAGTATTATATTAATAAATATCTGAAAGTAGTATTAGAGTAGTAAAAAAACATCAGATTTATAATAAAATCTATATTAACTCATTTTCGATAGAATTATAATAATTTTAGCGACGGGAAGTATAGATGATAAACTCTGTAATGAAAATATTTGGAACTGCAAACGAAAGAAAAGTAAAACAGTATATGAAAAGAGTGCAAAAGATAAATGCACTGGAACCGAAATATGAGAAGATGAGTGACGAAGAGTTAAAAGCCTCTTTTGAAGCTCTAAAAAAAGAGGTAAAAGAGGGTAATAAAACACTCGATGATGTATTATATGACTCATTTGCCATTACCAGAGAGGCATCAAAAAGAGTACTCAATATGAGACACTATGATGTGCAAATGGTAGGTGGTATGGTATTGCACGATGGCAATATAGCAGAGATGAAGACAGGAGAGGGTAAGACACTCGTAGCGACTCTGGCTGTAGCACTCAATGCAATGCTTGGCAGAGGTGTGCATGTAGTCACTGTAAATGATTATCTGGCAAAAAGAGATGCCAATGAGATGGGGCAGTTATACTCTTTCCTTGGATATACTACAGGCTGTATAGTCTCAGATGTCAAAGATGATGAGCATAGAAAAGCACAATATGCCGCAGATATCACATACGGCACAAACAATGAATATGGATTTGATTACCTCAGAGACAATATGAAAGTCCGTGCTGATGAAAAGGTGCAAAGAGACCATTATTATGCAATCGTAGATGAAGTGGACTCTATTTTGATAGATGAGGCAAGAACACCACTTATTATTTCAGGACCTGCACAAAGAGACCAGAGTCTATATTTCAAAGCCAATATCATAGCCAAACAGCTAGAAAGAGGTGAAGAGTTTCCACCTGCAAAACCGGGTGAACCCAAAAGAATGACAGGTGATTTTGTAGTAGATGAAAAAAACAGAACTATTATTATGACCGAAGAGGGATTGGAAAAGGCAGAAAAACTCTTTGAAGTAGATAATCTGTTCAGTCTGGAAAATGCCGCTATGGTTCACCACCTGGATCAGGCACTCAAAGCTCATCATCTGTTTGAAAAAGATGTAGATTATGTAGTCAGAGATGGTGAAGTTGTCATAGTAGATGAGTTTACAGGAAGATTGAGCGAAGGCAGAAGATACAGTGAAGGGCTTCATCAGGCACTCGAAGCAAAAGAGGGTGTAATGGTGCAAGAAGAGTCACAGACACTGGCTGAAATCACATACCAAAACTACTTTAGAATGTATGAAAAACTGGCAGGTATGACAGGAACTGCACAGACTGAAGCTACAGAGTTTTCTGAAATTTACGGATTGGATGTAATATCTATACCTACAAATGTGCCTGTCAAGAGAGTAGATAAAAATGACTTGATTTACAATACCGAAGAGGAGAAACTCGATGCAGTAGTAGCAAGAGTAAAAGAGCTTCACTCCAAAGCTCAGCCGGTATTGATAGGGACAGCCTCTATAGAAAAGAGTGAATTGATACACGAAAGACTCAAAAAAGAGAAAATTCCACATAATGTCCTAAATGCCAAAAATCACGAGCAGGAAGCTGAAATCATCAAAAATGCCGGTCAAAAAGGTGCCGTAACAGTAGCTACCAATATGGCCGGTCGTGGTGTAGATATCAAAATAGATGATGAAGTCAGAGCATTGGGTGGTTTGGCAATTATCGGTACCGAGAGACACGAAAGCCGTCGTATAGACAATCAGCTAAGAGGTCGTTCCGGACGACAGGGTGACCCTGGTGAGAGTCAATTTTTCCTAAGCCTGGATGATAATCTGCTCAGAATATTTGGTGGTGAAAAAATCAGAAATATCATGAGCAAATTGGGAGTGGAAAAAGGAGAATATATAGACTCCAAACTGGTAACCAGGAGTGTAGAAAAGGCTCAGAAAAAAGTAGAAGCTATGCATTATGAATCCAGAAAAAATATTCTGGAATATGATGATGTAGCAAACTATCAGAGAAAAGCTGTATATTCATTCAGAAACCAGCTTATAGATCCAGATTATGATATAGGTGCAAAAATTGACCTAAACAGAGAAGAGTTGGTCAATTTCATACTCGAAGAATCAGATATCATTCCTGGTGCATTGACAGAAGATTATGATCTAAACAGAATGGTCGCACTTGTGCAGGAATACAGTGGATTGGAGCTGGATGCCGAGAGTTTCAAAGGCAAAGAAGCAGATGAAATCAAAGAGGAATTAATCAAAATTCTAAAAGATTTCTATGAAGAGAAGATGTCTGTATTCGATGAAGAGCAGAGAAAAGAGATTGAGAAGATTTTGATTTTGCAAGTGCTTGATACAGAGTGGAGAGAGCATCTGTATGAGATGGATGTATTAAAAACAGGTATCGGACTAAGAGGTTACAATCAGAAAGACCCTCTCACCGAATATAAGCAAGAGAGTTACAGACTCTTTCAGGCACTCACACAAAGAATCAAACTCGAATCTATGAAACTGCTTCATACTGTGCAATTTGACTTCACATCACCGGAAGAAGAGATGCAGAGTATAGAAAAGCTCAGAGAAGAGTTGGAGATAGATGAAGATGAGCTTATAAGCAATGAGTATCAGGATACCCCATCATCACTGGCTGATGCTTTGCTGTCAGAGGATATCTCTGTAGATGAAGAGCAGGAGCTCAAACCATATATAGCCCAAAAAAAACCAAAAAGAAATGACCCCTGCCCATGCGGAAGCGGACAAAAATATAAAAACTGCTGTGGCAAAAGTGGACCAAAAAAGGGATTGTTGGCTTGAAAACCAACGCCACTACATACAACAAAAAACTTATAAGCCGCATTGTGCGGCACTATCTCAAATATGACAAAGATAATCCCTTTATAACAATATCGGCAATACTTGCATTTCTTGGAATTACTGCCGGTGTAATGGTGCTGATGATAGCTATGGGTATTATGAATGGTATGCAAGATGAGTTTCAAAAGAGGCTTTTTATAATGAATTATCCTCTTACTGTCGTCTCTTACGGTAGGGGTGTCAGAGAAGATACTATTCACAAAATAGAAGCAAAATTTCCCAATGCCGGAATAAGCCCCTACTACACTACGCAGGTTATCGTAAGAAATGACAACGATGTGCAGGGCTGTCTGCTGTATGGAGTAGATTTCAAAAAAGAAGCAAAAGTAAACTCTGTTTTCAAAAAAGCTGTAAAAGATATAAATGATACAGAAAAATACAGCCTGATAATAGGTGATGATTTAAGCGTTACACTCGGTGCCTCAAAAGGTAGCAAAGTGCTGTTATACTTTTCTAAACAAAGAGCGATAGGTTTTTCGACAGCCCCCCTACAAAAACATTTTAAAATTGCAGGTATATATAACTCCGGACTAAACTCTTATGACAAAGCCATAATGTACACTACCACATCAGCACTGGCAACACTGCTCAAAAAAGACCCCAAGAGGTATGACGGTGTGCATATATTTGTAAATAATCCCATGGATATAATAGATGATATCAAAAAGTTATTGCCTGATGATGCAGATGTAGAGGGGTGGTGGCAACAAAACGGTAATTTTTTCTCAGCTATGCAGATGGAGAAAAAAGCTCTGTTTTTAGTCTTGTTGCTGATTATTCTAGTAGCTTCTTTAAATATTATATCATCATTACTTATGACCGTAATGAGCAGAAGGAGCGAAATAGCTCTACTAAGAACATTGGGAGCCACAAAAAAAGAGATATATTCAATATTTTTCAGATTGGGTATGACAATAGCAATAGCCGGTATTCTCAGTGGAACTGTTCTTGGCGTATTGGGAGGGTGGATATTAAGACATTTTGATATCATCACACTACCGGCAGATGTTTACGGCACTACTCATCTACCTGTAGATATGCATTTGAGTGATTCACTCTATATCATTGCAGGAACTTTCATCATCACCCTGCTCTCATCTATATATCCAGCCAAAAAAGCAGCATCTACAGACCCTTTGTCAGTATTGAGAAATGAGTAAATTTTAATAATTTTTCTATAGTTATACATCTCCTGCTATATAACTTCTATCCTATATAAAAGCAATCTAGTCTATTAGGAGACTTATCTCCTGGTATTGACCCCATAGCCCAAATCTGTAAGTATCTCAATTACCAGTTTTCTTACATGGGTATAATATGTATCATATCTGTCTGAGAGTGTAATAAACTCTATAGAGTCATCAGAAGCATTGGCTAGTTTGGGTGTAGACGGTAAGATATTTGAGTATATTTTACACTCCATCATATTGGCAAACTGCAACAGTTCATCTTTATGCAGTTTATACTGTTTGGTTCTTTTATCAGCTTTGTTTAGTATAAATCCTAAAATTTTAAAATCTCTTTTACCTTTCCATTCAGCAATACTGTCAAACATCTTTTTTGTCATCGGTATAGCATTTGTATTTATTCTGTTTGGCTCTACAGGAATCAAATAGTATTCACTCAAAAAAGCTCCCACCATAGAAAAGAGATTTATTTTGCTCAAATTACCTGGCAAATCTATAAAAACAAAATCATACTTATCATTCAACTCTCTTTTTAACCATTTGGATAGCTTTATGGAGTCTCTGAGAGTGGCTTTCTCCTCAAAATCCAACGCATTTACAGCATCAGAGACTATTACATCGAGATTGCCCAGTTTTGTTTTGCGACTCTTCTTTTTATTCTCTTTTTTCTCTTCTCTTGTAAAGATTATATCTTTTATTATTTATCATACTTTTTAACATACCAGAGAGTGTCTTGCCCTCTCTTTTGAGTTCTGTCACTCTCTCCAAACCCAAAATAGCGTTGGCACATGAAGATTGAGAGTCAAAGTCTATCACCAACACTCTCGATTTTTTGCCCCTTATTGTAATAGATGAGAGAAAATCAGCCAAAAAAAGAGTTACTGTTGTTTTGCCTACACCTCCTTTATTGTTATAAATCCCGACAAACTTTGCCATTTTGTAACCTTTTTAAAAATTTATCTTTACTGCTCTATGGCTTTTGGAGTGGTATTATCCTCTTTTGCTTTTACACTGATTAGAGCCTCTTTCAGTTTCTGCTCAGCTTTTTTTAGCTCTTCTACTGCCACAGCACGAGCCTTTTTACCCTCATCGGCAATTTTGAGTGAATCATTCAGGGTGGCTATGAGCGTATCGTTTGCTTTTTTGATACTCTCTATATCAAATACACCTCTCTCCATTTGAGTGCGGACCTCTCTGTTTGCTTCTCTAAGCCCCTCGGCATTCCTCTCAAGTAGTTCATTTGTCAAATCAGCAGCCCCTTTTACAGCTTTTGCAGCATCGTGGCTTCTAAATATTGTAACTGTCTGAGCCAACTGATTTCTCCACAAAGGCACGGTATTTACGAGAGTAGAGCTTATTTTATTAATAAGAGATTTATCATTTTCCTGTATCAGCCTGATACTTGGCAGTGCCTGCATAGCTACTTGGCGAGATAGTTTCAAATCATGCACTCTTCTTTCTAAATCATCTCTAAATCCTCTGATTTCTCTAAGCTCTTGCACATCAAGCATCTCACCATCTTTGGCTTTTTCTTCATACTGAGGAATGATTTTTTCATCAAACTCTTTGAGTTTTCTCTCTCCGGCTGCAATATATAGCTCAAGCTTTCTGAAATAGTCTAAATTAGCTTCATAGAGCTTATCCAAGGCTACTACATCTTTGGTTAATTGTGAGCGGTGTCTTTCTAACTCTTGAGCAATAGTATCTAATTGGTCTCTAACCTCTTCATACTTTTGCATAAAGTTAGCTAGTGGCTCACTCTTGCCAAGAAGTTTTTCCCACCAGGAGAGCTTTTTGTTTGGATCTAATGAGTCCATATCAAAGCCTCTGATAGCTGATACCATACTGTTTAGGGTCTCACCGGCTTTGCCCAAATCTTTGTTTTTGACTCCATCTATCATTTTGTTGGATATCTCATCAAGCTTCTCTTGAGCCTCTATACCGTAATAGATAACTGAACTTCTGTCTTTGGGGTCAAGATTTGCCGTAATTTCATTCAGTATTTTCTCTTCATATTCACTTGGAGCCGGTATATTTTCATCTTGATTTACCAACGCTTTTTCTATCTTTTCTTTTACTTCACTATCTAATTTAAACTCTTCTAATGTCTTAGTATCTGCCATAATTCATCCTTGTTTTTATCACTATGATATAATCATATATTTATATATCTTAAAAATGCCCAATGCCTAATGATTTTTTATCTGCTCTCTGAGTGCATCTATCTGCACATCAAGTTCAAATTTATCACTCTCTTTTAGCTTTTCTAACTCTTTGTCAAATCTATCTTGAGCCTCATTAAGCAAACTTAATAGTCTATCTCTTGTATCACTATCTACTGAGTTGCTTCCTACTTCTTTATAGCTGCTCATCACATCTTCAATGCCCTCTACATATACTACCAAAAATTTGCGTGCCATTCTGATAGCTGAGGGGTTCTCTTCAATCGTTTCTACTATATCTTCGGCTCTTTTTATAGCTCTGTCCAACGCACCTTTGAGGGCAAAATCCTCAATCTCATTGCTGTGTTTTTCTATAGAATCCAGTCTCTTTTTGGCTTCATTTAGACTATTTAAGAGTATTTCTGGATTGACATCCATATCTTGAGGAATCTTATCCTCTCTGATATCAGCTCCATAATACATAATCACACCAACTGCTGCCAAAATAGAGACAAAGAGTGTCTCAAACAAGCCTCTGTGAGCTACAATATATCCAAGTATAAATACAGCCAATCCCAAAAGCACGGCACCTACACTTTTGTAAGGCAGAGGTGCTTTGGCTATGACAGCTTCATTATAATCAACTTCTGCTGATATGGCTTTGCTGACAATAACAGCAGAAAGTGCCATCAATGCAAAAGATGCACCCTTTAGCATAAACTCTATATATTTACCCCCAAAGAGTGATACAGCAGTGGATATAAAAGCCGGTATCAGCATCACATACAGCACTATTGCACCTGTTTTTTTCTTGATGATACCGCTTATTTTTTTAGCTTTTTTCATAATCTGCCCCTAAAAGCTAACTACTATACTCCACCCTATCGCATAGACGATAAAGAGGAATCCAAATAGTTTAATCATTTTTCACTCCTGTTATTATTTAAATCTTCCGGATTTGAGAGTAAGATACCAACCCATTTGGTATCGGGATTGGCATCAAATGCTATTTTTAGTGTCATTGTCAATGGCACAGCCAAAAACATACCAACGGGTCCAAGTATCCACCCCCACAATATCAAAGAGAAAAATACCGCAGCAGGTGATAATCCCAACCCGTCACCCATAATTTTGGGCTCTAAAATATTGCTGATTACCTGATTGATGACAAAGTATATTATACCAAGCCAGACAAATGTGCCAAAATCATGATATATCAGAGCCATTACCAGTGCCGGCACCGCAGCAATCAGTGAGCCGACTACCGGAATAAAATTCAATACAAACGCCAAAAATCCCCACAATATGGCATACTCTATATTAAAATACAGCAGTGCTATCATTATCACCACACCTGTTATAAGGCTTGTAAATGTCTTGATAGTGAAATATTTTTGAATAGTGGCAGAAAATAGCTCTACTCTTGATATAGCATCTTCATTTCCGTTGAAAATCAAATTTAATTTATCTTTAAATTTGGGAGCTTCCAGTAGCAAAAATGCCACCCCTACAATTACAATCAGCATCTTTGAAAAAAAACTACCTATATTACCCGCTGCTTTTCCGCCATATAGAACAAAAGTGCGAATATTTAGACTATCTTTTAATATTTTTGGCTCAATATTTATTCCCCACTCTTTGAATTTGAGAGCTTCATTTCCTATATAGGTATCTAATCTGTTTTGATATTGGGGCAAGTTTCTCAAAAAACTCTCTAAAGAATCCGCTATGGTAGCAGTAGCTGCAAATATCACAAAAAACAGAGCCACTATCAAAATCCCAAAAGCCAAAGGCTGAGGAATGCCCTTTTTTTGCAAATATTTTAGTATAGGAGATAAAATCGAAGCCAAAAAGATAGATAAAAAAAGCAGTATCACTATCTGAGAGGATAGCTTCAAACCGGCTATAATTATGACAACCGAACTCATATAAAACAGATATAGTTTTACATCTTTTGTTTTTGATAACCTCTTATTCATCATCTATCTCACTCTCTAAAAATTTGGCTATGGCATCTTCATCATTAGTATAAGGCAATATAATATCAGCCTCTTTCTTAATCTCATCAATAGCATTGGCTACAGCAATTTTTCTACCTGCATACTTAAAGAGTCCTAGGTCATTGTGACTGTCTCCAAATACTGTAGTATCTTTTGCCAATACCCCTTCAATATCTTCTAAGATTTTTAAAGCGTCTGCTTTGTCCCCTTTTGGGTGCAATACAGTAACAAAATAGCAATCTATATACGGATCTTTGGAGCGTTTGATTTCAATGCTATTGCCAAACTCACTTTTTAAGCTATCAGCAAGTAGTTTGCTTCTTTGTTCATCTTCCATATATACGAGTTTTAAATTTTTATCTCTTGCTTCATATATATCACCTCCCACGACTCTCCTGTCATTATGAAATTTTTCAAGTAGCTCTTTTTGAAACTGATTTAAATGCTTTGGATATACAAAGCTCTCCTTATTGTCATCTTCCAATCCCACAATCAAAGGCAAAGAACCTATACACTCTTTGCCTATCTTTATAATACTATCTGCTATCTTTTTATCAAGTGTATTTAAGTGTATGATATTACCCTCAATATCAGCTATCATCACACCATCAAGCAGTATCATAGGCTCTCTTATATCAAGTCTCTTTAGCAGTTTTTTTACACCCGTATAGCTTCTAGCTGTAGCAATGGATAATTTAATCCCCTGCTCTACTGCCCTGTTCCATACATCAACAGTATAATCACTCAGACTCAAATCGGTATGAAGCAGAGTCAAATCCAAATCACTTAGATAAAAATATGACATATATTCTCTTTTTATATTTTTTGGATATTTTAGCCTATTTTTGTAAAACCACCTTTACCCTCAACCCTTCTTTTTTACCGGAATAAAACTCTATCTTACCATTATGCAATCTAACAGCCTTTTCTACTATGGCAAGTCCAAGACCTACACCCTCAACCTGTCTGCTTCTTGCATTATCTTCTCGGTAGAAGCGTTTAGTGAGTTTCTCAAGATTCTCTTTAGCTATGCCTTTGCCGCTGTTTGATACTTCAAAATAGATTTGCTCACTCTTTTTTTGTAATACAATATCTATCGTGCCTTTAAATGGTGAGTATTTGATAGCATTATCTATAAGATTACTAATAACTGCTCCAATTAGCGTTTTGTTGCATCTCATTTCAAGAGGAGATTGAATTGATTTATTTATAATCAACTCTTTTTTCTCTATCTGCAAAGAGTATCTATCTATTACATCATCTACCATCACATCTAATCTACACACTTCAAAGCTACTGGCTATATTATCTTTTGTATATCTTCCAAGAAGCAGTAATCTCTCTATCAATTTTTGAAGATATTTTGACTCTTTATGCACCCTTTTTAGAGTATCTTGATAGTAATCTTTGTTTCTGTCTTTGCGAAGAGCAAGCTCTATCTCTCCAAGCATTACACTAAGAGGAGTGCGTAGTTCATGGGCTATATCGCTGTTAAACTGCTCAAGTGAGGTTATACCTTCTCTTAGTCTGATTATCATCTCATTATAAGCTTGTGTAAGTGCTTTTATCTCCTTGTCATTTGATACATTTGGAATTGTTCTTGAAAAGTTATCTACTCTAACCTGCTTGATAGATTGTGTCATCATTTCTATGGGGTTTAAAATTCTATCTATCAAACGCCACGCAGTATATAAAAGCAACAGACTTACAGGTATCAATATAATCAAAAGTGTCTCTCTGGCATCTTCAGTGTCATTTTCTATATGCCATCTTTGCAATACTACCGCACCGCGAAACGGCTCAGTAAATCTCTCCCAGTAACAGGCACTTAGATGCTCATAGCCTCTTAGCAAAAACTCTTTATTGCTACCAGCTAAATCTTTACATAGTTTGGGATTATAATCTTTGCTTTTGGCTATTATTTGACCATCTTTTATAAGTGCTACTGCACTGTGTTTGGGTAAATTGATAGATAATTCACCCTCCGGTAGCTCATTTTGAGATAAGAGTTTGGCTTCACTGTTTAGTGCCATCTCTCTCATTTGAGCAAGTATTTTATTGCTCTGATTTTGATTGGATAGATAGCTAAAACCTATTACAAAAATAGTCAAAATCAGTATCAATATAACGCTAAATCTAAAAATCAGACGACTTTTGAGACTCTTAAACATCAAGTATATACCCCAATCCTCTGCTTGTCTTTATCAAATCTTTACCTATCTTTTTACGCAGATTATATATTGTAACCTGTATTACATTGCTTTGCAAAAATGTCTCACTGTCCCATAGTTGCTCTTCTATCATACTGTTTGATACGGGTGAGCCTTTGTGTTTGAGTAAAAATAGAAGCAGCTCATACTCTTTTTTTTTCAACTCTACCTCTCTACCCTCTATAGTTACTTTAGCACTATCTAAATCTAGCTCCAATATACCGGCTCTTATGCAATTTGCACCGCTTCCTGTGCTTCTACGATAGAGTGCTTTTATTCTCTCTATAAGCTCTTCTACACTAAAAGGCTTTGGCAGATAATCATCTGCTCCTTTTTTGAGCCCCTCTACTCTGAAATTTACATCCGATTTGGCTGTGAGCATCAATATGGGAGTATTGTTTTTTTCATCTCTAAGCCTCTTTAATACCTCTATACCATCCATTTGAGGCAACATCCAATCAAGCACTATCACATCAAAAGAGTGCATTTGAGCCATATATAATCCATCTTTGCCATTATTTGCACTCTCTACTACCCAATCCTCATCCTCAAATACTCTAATTAGCAATGATAAAAGTGCCGGATCATCTTCTACTACCAATATTTTCATATTAATACCTCTTATTCAAACTCAATTATTGCTATATGAGCAGGGGCTTTGTATCTCATATGTATCCCCCAAGTGCCAATGCCCCTATTTACAAATATAGGCATATTATCCTTATAATACAACCCATCAACAAAAGGTTGAGATAATCTAACCAAATAGTGAAACGGATATATCTGCCCTCCGTGTGTGTGTCCGCACAAAAACAGTTCACTTTTGGCTTTGAGTGCATATTTGTAATCTTTTGGTTGATGAGCCAAAAATATGCGAGGCTTTTTTGGCAAACCTAGATTATTGATAAAATTATTAATATCTCTTTTTCTACCAAATAGTGGAGCATATCTATCTGCCACACCTACAAACTCAATGCCCTTAAACTCTATACTTTTTCCATCAAGTATAACTATACCATATCTATTTAGGACATTTAAGAGTGCTTTGTATCCATATACATGGTCATGATTGCCGCTTACAAAGAGTGTAAGAGACTCTATATCTCCAAACGGTTCAATTAGATGAGAAATTTTTTTAAATGGTGTATCTATCATATCGCCGGTAATGACTACTATATCAGCTTTGATTGAGTTGATAGACTCTATCAGGGATTTGACACCTGCTAGAGTGTGTCTGGTAGATAGATGCAAATCACTAATATGAGCAATTTTGATAGATGTTAGTCTCTTATCTTCTGCTGATATAGTGACTCTATCTACTCTGTATGTTTTCATAGATTATTTCATATTTAAATATACTGTAATATCTACTCTGTCTCTTACACTCAAAAACAGTAGTTTTGGAGGCTTGATGCCGTAACTGCTCATTTTTATACTAAAGTTTGCATTTAGTTTATACCCTTTGGAAGTTTTGGTAATTTTTGCAGGTATTGAGACTCTTTTGCTCTTGCCGTGTAGTTTTAGAGTGCCTGTGAGTCTGTAAGCATTGGAGATTTTTTGCACTTTTTGTATATCAAAGACAATTTTTGGATACTTTTTTACATCCAAAGTCTCATACATATGCTCATCACGCTTTTTATTATCTGAATGCAGACTTTTAGCATATATCCATACTTTGCCTTTAATTGAGCTAATATTTCCACTATAATTCAAAGCTGTATGCACTCTTGAAGTAGCCGGATTGATTGAGCTATCACCCAATACCTCTGTATGAGCTTTGATATAACCCTTTTGCAAATGCAGAGTATGAGCTTGCAGTAGTGAAACAGCCAATATAGCCAATGTAAGTAGTTTTTTCATCTTTTCCATCCTTTTTAAATTTTGAGGTATTTTAGAGGCTCAAGATGAAATGAAGATGAAATAAAAGTTATAAACTGAAGATGGGACTTTAGTCCCACATATTGCAAAATTATCTATTGGCTTTAAAAATATCTGAAATTATTTTTGATGCATCACTTTGTAACTCTGCCAAATGCTCCTGAGATATAAAACTCTCGGCATATATTTTATAAATATCCTCTGTGCCTGATGGTCTCATAGCTACCCAGCCATTTGCTGTAATCAGCTTCAAACCTCCAATAGATGCACCATTCCCCGGTGCCTTTGTCAATATCTGCTTTATCTTTTCTCCTGAGAGTGTATTGGCTGTTATATCTGAGGCTGATAGATTTTTCAGTATCTTTTTCTGCTCTGTCGTAGCTACTGCATCTACTCTGCCATAATAGGCTCGACCGAATTTCTCTTCCAGTTCATTATATATTTCAGCCGGATCTTTGCCTGTAACAGCTTTGATTTCGACAGAGAGAAGATCCATAATAATACCGTCTTTGTCGGTACTCCATACAGTGCCGTCAAATTTCAAAAATGATGCACCGGCACTCTCTTCACCTCCAAAACCAAGCCACTCTTCATACAATCCGTCCACAAACCATTTGAATCCTACCGGCACTTCATATACCTCTTTGGATATACTCTTGGCAACTCTATCTATCATGGCACTAGATACGAGTGTTTTGCCTATTTTTAGATTTTGATTCCAATCTTTACGATAAGTAAAAAGATACCATATTGCTACAGAGAGGAAGTGATTTGGATTCATCAATCCACCAACAGGTGTAACGATACCGTGTCTGTCTGCATCGGTATCATTGGCAAATGCCAAATCATAGTTGTCTTTATGTTTCAACAGTGAAGCCATAGCGTATGGTGATGAGCAATCCATTCGTATTTTGCCGTCATGATCTAATGTCATAAAAGAGAATGTAGGATCATAATGCTCATTGATAATATCCATATTATCAAGAGAGTATATATCCTTTATCTTGGGATATACAGATAAAGAGGAGCCTCCTAGTGCATCTGCACATATTTTCAATCCGGAATTGGCTATGACATTCATATCTACAATTTGACTCAACGACTCCACATAAGGAGTAACAAAATCATATCTATTGCACAAATTACTATGCAATGCTTCATCTATAGATACTCTCTTTACATCTTTTAATCCATTTTCCAACAATTCATTGGAGCGATTGGCTATCCACGAAGTAATATCAGTATCTGCCGGACCACCATTTGGAGGATTGTATTTAAAACCGCCATCTTCAGGAGGATTGTGTGAAGGTGTGATAACTATACCGTCAGCTATTTGACTGCTGTTTTTATTGTGTTGCAGTATTGCAAAAGAGAGCAAAGGCGTAGGAGTATATACACCCTCTTTTGCTATATATACATCTACACCATTGGCTATAGATACCTCTACAGCTGTATTTTGAGCAGGGACAGAGAGTGCATGAGTATCTATCCCTATAAATAGAGGTCCATTTATACCTGCTGATTTGCGATATTCGCAGACTGCCTGTGTAATAGCTGATATATGAGCTTCATTGAAACTCTTTTTAAGTGAGCTTCCTCTATGTCCGGATGTCCCAAATATTACTCTTTGCTCTTCTATTTTAGGATTTGGAGTATATTCATAATATGCAGATATCAATCTTGGTATATCTACCAACATATTGATATCTGCTCTTTTTCCTGCTCTACTGTTTATCATCAAATAGGATCCACATTAACGACTTTGCCATGGTCGCTGACTATACGCACTCTACTGCCTACATTAAATCTGATACCTTTGGCTACAACTACTACATTTCCTTTGCCGTTATCAAGTCTCACAGTCAGCTCCTGAGCATTTGCCGCACCTGCCTGAGAACCGGCATAAGCTCCAAGCAATCCTCCACCAAGAGTAGCCAAATCTTTACCATGTCCGCCACCAACCATATGACCAAGCACAGCACCTGTCACGGCACCAAGCAGTGACCCTGTGCCATTATCTTTGACGACAACTCCTCTCACACTCGTAACTGTTCCTGTCTCATATGACATCACTCTTTGGGCATCACTTTGGGATACACTTGGAGCATACATTGTATTGGCACATCCACCCAATATCAAAGAAGCTCCCATCATCATAGCTACAATAAACTCTTTTTTCATAACTCTATCTCCTTGTATTATAATCATTCATTTATATTTTATCGGTTTTTATATATTAAAAGTTAAATGTTTCATAATATTTATATAATTTTATATTTTATGAAAGATTTTTCATCAATTTCAGGAAAGTTTCAACTTATATCTACTATAATCCCAATCCACAAAGAGATGGACAGTTGGGTGAGCTGGCTGAAACCACACCCCTGCTAAGGGTGCGTACCTTAACGGGTACCGAGGGTTCGAATCCCTCACTGTCCGCCACTATACTTCATTTTAAATCTTTTTTGCATTTTAAGTTTTGGATACCCCATAAATTCATCAAATATTATAAGCTTTACGGGTCTCATTAACTATCATCTAAATATAAATAAAGTTAATAAAGATATCAATATCACAATATCCACTCTCTCTCTTATACTAAGAGCTTTAATTAAATCATCTTTTGTAATTATTTCTCTACCTCTACCAAAATATGGCTTGTTTATCCACTTGCTAAAATATTTTGTTTTGCCTCCAAGCTTCACACCAAGATAATACGCCATAGCAGATATCGGATATCCGGCATTTGGGCTGGAGTGTCCTTTGGCATCACTAAATATATATTTACAATCTTTAAAATTTAGTGTTGCTAATATAATGATAATAGCTGTAAGCCTTGAGGGTATGAAATTGGCTATATCATCAAGCTTTGCAGCAACCCTGCCATATTTTAGATACTTCTCATTTTTATACCCTATCATAGAATCAAGGGTATTTATAGCCTTATATGTCATAGCTCCAATAAATCCAAAGAGCAACAAATAAAAAAGAGGTGCAATTACTCCATCGCTAAGATTTTCTGCATAAGTTTCAATGGAGGCTTTATATATGGAGCTATCATCTAAATCTTTTGTATCTCTGCTTACAAGATATTTAATACTTGCTTTATCACTCAATACACCTTTGACACTGTCATATAGCATCTTTCCGGCTATTGTGGTAGATGATAGAGTAGCCAATATTACAAACCCAAATATACCAAAATCCAGTAGCCACTCTTGAAGCAAAAAAGAGACTATCACAGTAGCTGAAACGGTAATTATTACTGTTATGCTACCGGCTAATATAGAGTCTTTATAAAAGTATCTCTCACAAAGCTTTATGATATCTCCGATGATAATTACAGGATGACGAATGAAGCTAAATTCACCAAAAAATTTATCTATCAAAAAAGCAATAAGTGCCAAATCAGGATACAAAATCAAATGCCTTTGATAAATTTAGATATCTGCTCATACTATCTACATACTCTAAAATTTTTTTATCTCTATACTCAATAAACTCTTTTGTATCAAATAGTGAATGCACAAAAGTCCCTTTTATTCTGCCAGCATCATAATATAAAGGATACTTTTTGCTTATACCGTTATGTATCTCAAATCCATCTAATATCTCTTTGCCAAATATTTGATATTTGCCTCTTTTTACAATCTTATCTTTTTGGATAACTATCTCATCATCTACCCAGTTAAAGCCCTCCTCTTTGTCATTGCCTACTCCTTCCAATCCATAAGGGTCATTTATAGCTTTAAACATCATCTCAAAGCCCCCGCAGATACCAATTATTTCACCACTAAAGTGCTTTATTTCATCAAACAACCCTACTCTTTTGAGCCATCTTAAATCCTCAATTACCAGCTTTGAACCGGGTAAAATAAGCAAATCATAGCTATCCAATCCTCTATTACCAAAGATAAAATCTACTTTATAATTTTTATCTGCCAAAAGTGGCTCAAAATCATTATAGTTACTCATTTTTGGATAGCAAACAAGAGCTACTTTTTTGGCTTTGTCATTAAACTCTTGAGAGTAATTAAACAGACTTTGAGAATCTTCAAATCCAAAATTAAGTGCCTTGTATGGCAATACCCCAAGCACAGGCACTTTAAATCTCTCTTCTATAATTTTAATTCCATCATCAAAGAGGCTTCTATCACCTCTAAATTTATTAATTATAACTCCTGCTACATTTGCTCTTATATCTTTTGGCAAAAGCTCAAGTGTGCCATAAATTGAAGCAAATACTCCCCCCTTTTCAATATCAGCCACCAGTATAACAGAGCTATTAAACTCTCTTGCTATATAAATATTGGATAAATCCTTATCCATTAAATTTAGCTCCACAGGACTCCCGGCACCTTCTGATACTACAATATCATAGCTTTTTTTCAACCCTAAAAAAGCCTCTTTTACAATTGGCTTTAATCTATCTAAATTCCTGTAATACTCTCTCACATCAGGAGTAGATATAGCTTTGCCTTTTACTATTAGTGAAGCTGTGCTTCCACGACCAGATTTAAGCAAAATTGGATTATTATGCCAAGATGAGGATATATTTAAAGCTTTAGTTTGGAAATATTGAGCTACGGCAATCTCTGAGCCATCACTTGCAACAGAGGCATTATTTGATACATTTTGAGCTTTAAATACCGATATATTAAATCCTTGTTTTTGTAAGATTTTAGATATTAGCATCGTAATAGTAGATTTTCCAGCATCGCTATGGGTGCCAACTATTGATATATCTTGCATTAAAAAACCTCTCTTAAAATCTCCATTCTTTTTGGCTCTTTTAGTGCAATTCTAATATATGAGCTATCAAGTCCATCAAAATTGGAGCAATCTCTTAACATTACTTTATATCTTTTTAATCTATATTGTATCTCTTTGGCATCTATATTTTTAAGTCTAATTAGATGAAAATTTGCAACTGATGGAAAGATTTTATCTACATATTTAGACTTTTTTAAAATAGATAATAAAATCTCTCTTGATGCTTCATTTTCTATTTGGCTTCTTTTAGCAAACTCTTTATCTTTTAAAGCCGACTCACAATACAAAGAATCATAGTTTGATACTCTAAAAGGTGGCAGTTTTGCTTCAAGATTGGATATATTTTTAGCATTTGAGATAATTGCTCCAACCCTCACACCGGCAGAGGCAAAATATTTACTAATTGAGCGTAAAATATATAAATTATCATAACTATTTAGATACCTTATAGCTGAAAAATTACCGCTAAACTCGATAAAAGATTCATCTATCAAAACAGTGCATCCCTTTTGTGCAAACATATCTAAAAGTGGCTTAATATCATAATATTTTCCATCCGGAGTGGATGGATTTACAAATACCACAAAACTACCCTCTTTTGGAGTTGTGATAGTCTCTCTATCTATAAGTGTAATATCTAAATTTAGTATCTTAGATACCCTTTTATACTCTAAATATATTGGGGTATATAGTGTAACTGATGGTATTTTTAGTAGATTAAATAAAGAATATATTGCACTATTAGCTCCATTAAAAAGCGATATCATACTACTACTAACCCCATAAAAATCACTCATAGCTTCAAGTAAGGAAGAGTAATTGGGATATCCGCTGAAATTTAATCTATCCAAATCTATATTGATATCTGGTTTTACAAAATTTATATTAGAAGAGAGGTCTAAGACTTCATCAATACTACACTTTATACTTTTTGCAAATGCAAATATATTGCCTCCATGCTCAAACTCTCTCATTTCAACCTAAACTCCATACCAAGCTTTACTTCATATACTTCATCAGAGTATTTAGCTACATACTGCCCAATAAGTCCGCTTCTATCTACATATTTACGACTTAGTTTATCGAAGGGAATTACTCCGCTATCAACTCTATTTAATACAAATACCACAGATGCGTTTTTTTTAAAAATCTCTTCAAGCATTTTATAAAGAGTCTCTATTGGATAATTTAGAGTGTTTAATATCCACATAGACAGGCAATCTATTAAATATACCCCATCTTTATCAAACACAGTGTCTATATTTATACTCTCTTCAATAGTAATAAATTTTTCTCCCCTGCTCTTTTGATGATTTTGGACTCTTTTTTGCATCTCAATATCACTATATGAGTTATCATAAGTAGCTATATAAAAACACCTCTTTTCTTTGCCAAGCTCCAAAGCCTTTTTTTCTGCCAATGCACTCTTGCCCGATTTTTGACCGCCGTAATATAGGATTTTTTTCATTATTTAGTACACTCTAATTTTTTGCAAAAGTTAGCATATACCTGTTTGAATTTGTCATCTTTTAAAGTAGCTATATATTTAAATAAAATACTTTTATGAAGAGTAAAGTTTTTTGGCACTACAATCAAAGACTCTTTTTTTAATTTGCCACTATGTAAGTCTATATTTTTTATAATAATTCCATCTATATGAATATTAGAGGTAAGTTGCAAACATATACAATCTTCCTCCATCTCTTTGATTACTAAAACAGGTCTAATTTTATATTGACTCAAATCCGTAAAATATATTTTGGCAAGATATATATTTTTTACCATTTTGAATAATCTTCACTATCTTCTACGAAACTTGATGATTTAAATCCAATTTTACCTATACTCTTTAATTCTTTATCACTCCACTCTTGATAGCTATCCTTATTGGGTATCTCTACATCAAAAGGGATACCCTTTTGCTTGACAGATTGAGCCAAAAAGATATTAAATGCTTCACTTTGAGCCTTTTGTTTAATATCAGCATCAAGATATACACTTGTTTTAATTTTTGTAGTTGCCATAATATATACTCCCTCTTTTGATATTATATAAATTAATTTGATTATATCATACTAACTACCCAAATAACTCTCAACTTCTTTTATGATATCTTGCTGATTTACACCATTTAAACAGGCATATACCAATGCCCCGCCGGCTCCTACTCCCTCTTTGGCTTCACCCATATCATAAAGTTTTAGTGCCGGATGAGTTGAGCTTGAAAAATCAAAATCCGGATAACTTGCTTCTATCTTAAAGCTTAGCATATTTAAAAGTGAAGCTATATCACTGTTTTCATCTTTGGCTACCCATTTGGTAGTCCACAGAAGCAATTTGGAGCTATCTATCTGCAATCCCATCTCTTTGGCTACAGTATCAGCTACCAGTAATGCTCCGGCCATTTGTGTCCCGCCTGCCAAGACAAGTGGAAATCTGCTGTTTACTCCCAAAACAAGCCCCGCAATAAAAATGAGCATATTATCAGATACTTTGGATAATTTCTCAAATACTCCATCATCTTCATTTATCAGACTCAATGCCCTGTTTATAGTCTCATTTTTGATACTGTTTGGCACATTTTTAAAACTGGAGCTAAACAGATTTGAAGCATCATATCCAAGTGCCAGAGCTGTAGCTGTGGCAGTGGTAGTGCCTGATGGCACAGATTCGCCAATTATTGCATAATCAGCATCTATATTCCAATCTTTGCCGAACTTATACCCCTTTTCAAATACATCTTTGGCATCTATATCAGCTCCCATGTCAATACTCTTTGACGGCTCTATACCAAAATCTTTAATGATACTCTCATCTACTTTTGGAGTAACTTTGAGTCCCAGATTAAACAACTCTGTCTTTTTAAACGGCTTGATTTGTGATACGGCACGAGTCATCAGGCAAGGAGTTGGCACACCCTTTGGAGTCTCCGGCAACTCTCCCAAAGAAGGCACTTCACCAGTAAGCAGAAACTCCGCATCAAGTGTGGGAGTCAAATATATCTTCCCGGGTAATCCTGCCTGTGTAATTCCATCTATATCAGCTGTAGCAGTATTACTGAGTGCCAAAGCGAACAGAGCATCTTTGTTTTTTAGAGATTCACTCAATTTATTATCATTTATAATATTTTCAATACCTGTATTAATCACATTTTACCTTTCATTTTATTTACTTACCTTACTCAGATAAAACAATATTAAGTAATATTTTACAGGAGTTAGTATTAAAACCTCTCAATACGATGGAGAAATATATACTAAAGTTTCAAATTATGTCAAGGATTATAAAACTAATCTATTGATATTCTCATTCAAGGAGTATTCAGGTAGAATTTAGGGAGTTTTTTGTGCGAAAGTTCAGTTAGATAGAATAATTTTTAATAATTATAATTAGGAGATATTGTGAGCAATCAAAAGATTTTACTATTTGGTATCCATATGCACCAACCTGTAGATAACCTCTCAGTTGCCATAAACAGAGCAGTAAATGAGTGCTATTCTCCGTTTTTTGGGATAATGAAAGAGTATGCAGGATTTAAATTTGCTGTGCATTGCAGTGGGTGGCTACTAGATACAATAGCTTTAAATTACCCTGATTTGTTTGAAGATATCAAAACTATCAGTGATAGAGGTGATATAGAGTGGTTATCAGGGGGATATTATGAGCCGATTTTAAGCTCTATACCTCACAAAGACAGAGTATCTCAAATAGAGATGCTAAACAAAACAATCAAAAAGCACTTTGGATATAAAGCCAAAGGCATATGGCTGACTGAGAGAGTTTGGGATAGCTCTATTGTTGAAGATTTGCACAAGAGTGATACCAAATATACACTCGTAGATGATTACCACTTTATATCAGCCGGATTTGATAGAGATAATCTCAATGGATACTATCTCACAGAAGATAGTGGCAAAAGATTATCACTCTTTCCTATATCACAAACGCTCAGATACGCTATACCCTTTTTACCTTATAAAAAAGCAATAGATAGTATCAAAGAAAATGATGTATCAATTATCTTTGATGATGCAGAAAAGTTTGGTATGTGGCCAAAGACTTATGAGTGGGTATATGAAAAAGAGTGGCTAAAAGATTGGATAGAAGGAATTTTAGCAGATAATGAGATAGTTACGATGCACTATAGCACCTATTTAAATACAAATCCTCCCAAAGGCTTGGCATATTTGCCAAATGTCTCATATTTTGAGATGGGTGAGTGGAGTTTGGATACTAAAAATGCTCTCAAACTCGAAGAGTTCAAAGAGGCTATGGGGGAAGATATTTTTGAAAAAGAGGGTATTAAGTTTTTAAAGGGTGGAATTTGGAAAAACTTTTTTATCAAATATCCAGAATCAAACAGAATACACAAAAGGATGCTTGAAATCTCACTAAATAGAGGCAAAAATAAAAAAATAAAAAAATCACTCTATAAGCTTCAGACAAATGATGTATTGTGGCATGGGGTATTTGGCGGGATATATTTGCCAAATCTAAGAGACAACGCATACAGATATCTAACAGAGTGTGAAAACATCAGATACGAAAAAGACAGAATTGAAGTAGCCGATATTGATATGGATGGTATAGAAGAGGTAAAAGTAGTCAAAAAGCACTTCATAGCTAGATTTGAGGGTGCCAATGGAGCACAGATGACAGAACTACTAGATAGAGATAGACTTTTTAACTTTCAAAACAGTCTCACTCGAAGAGAAGAGGCATATCATCGCAAAATCACCCGACAAAAACTAAACAATACTAAAACTATTCATAATGAAGATGAAGGGATATCTACCATCCATAATGACGAAAGAGAAATTCCCCAAGAGATAAAAGATGCTCTGCATTTTGATTGGTATCAAAAAAACTCTTTTATTGACCATATAAGTAATGAGAGCTTAAATGCAAAAAGTATCAAAGAGTGCAAATTTTGGGAATATGGAGATTTTGCAAATCAACCCTTTAATATGAATATAGAGGGCGAAAAAATTATATTTCAAAGAGATGGCGGTATATATTATGACAAGAGTTGGGATACAACAATTACCAAAACTTTTACTCCTAAAGATAACAGTATAGAGTTTGATATAGATATCTCTACCAAAAGTCCGCACACTTACAGATATGCTCTTGAATTTAATCTACACTTTGCCAATTATAAAAATATCACTATAAATGATAACACTTTTGAAGATATTTTTGAAGCAACTTGCATAAAAAGTATCAAAATAAAAGACAGTTACACCAATAAAATCATCAAAATCAAAACAGATATGGCATTTGACAGTATAATTGTCCCTCTTGATACTGTATCCCAAAGTGAAGAGGGGTTTGAGCTAACAAGACAAGCTATTACAGTTATGCTGATATTTAAGCTCAAAGAGACTCTGTCAATATCTGGTAAACTGGAGATAAAAGATGTCTGAAATTAGATATGATTTAATCAATGATGAATATACTATTATTGCCCCAAAAAGACTCAGACGACCTGATAACTTCAAAACAGATTGCAGTATAGAAGAGATAGATACTTCAAACTGTCCATTTTGCAAAGGTCATGAAAATATGACAAACAAAGAGATATTTTCTCTAAAAGACATCCATGGAAATTGGCTTACTAGAGTCGTGCCAAATCTATACAAAGCGGTGCAGATAGAGCTAGATTGGGTCAATGAAGATTTGGGAGCATTTGAGAGATGGGCAGGATTTGGAGCCCATGAGGTAGTCATAGATACACCAAGACATCTGCTTAGAATGGATGAGTGGAGTATTGAGGAGTATAAAAATTGGCTAATTACGCTAAAAGCCAGATTATCAGATTTGAGAAATGATATAAGATTGGTATATTTTGCTATATTCAAAAATCAAGGCAAAAGTGCAGGAGCTACCCAAAGCCACCCTCACTCTCAAATTATTGCTTTGCCAATAGTGCCAAAAAATTTGCAATATAAGATGAATAATGCTTACAGATATTATAAAAAGCACGGAATTAGTATCTATCAAAAGGTGATTTATCAAGAATCAAAAATGAATGAAAGAGTAATATTTGAGAGTAATTCATTTATAGCTATAGCTCCGTTTGCTTCATCTTTTGCTTTTGAGGTATCAATTATTTCTAAAAATAGAAATTTTGTCTCACTATCAGATTTGGGGGATAATAATATAGAAGAACTAGCCAATTTGATACAAAAAGTGATAAAATCTATGTATGCTCAGATAGGAGTATTTGATTTTAATATCATCTTCAATACTCCGCCTATGCAAAAAAATTATGCTACAGAGGATTATTTTGATGATATAGCAAAAATTTGGAGATTTGCTCTTACAATTACTCCAAGGCTGTATAATTTGGCGGGTTTTGAGATAAGCAGCGGAATGAAAATTAATCCAATGCCCCCTGAGAGGGTAGCAAAACTGTTAAGAGATTTGGAGTAGTAAGCTATTTCTCATCTCCACCAAGATTACCTTCGGTACACATAATTACTTCTGAAGTTTTATTATATTTTTTTACACACTCATCTGTAACTTTGAGATAGTTTATCTCATTTTCCAGAGATTGGACTATAGATACCTTTTTATTATCATTAAAATTGTTCAAATCAAAATGCTCTGTCCTGTCACCCAGTTTTTCAGCTATCTTGTTTACAGGCTCTATACATTTTTTGACCTCCTTTGGATCCACTGCTTTGGATACACAATCTTTTGCATTTTGTAATCGCACCAATAGTTTTGGCAAAAACTCTTTCTGCTTTTTTAGATATCTATCTCCCAATGTATCTATTACAGCTCTCTCCTGCTCTGGAGTCAAGGTATCATTATTTTCACTGATTCCAATACTCTTCATCTTCTTTTTCAAATCTTCAATAGACAAGATATAATCATCTGCTCTTACTGCGGCTGCTTCATTTGATGTATATTCATTATCTACAATCACAGGAAAATCAGGTAATTTGAAAGCTCTTTTGGATACCGGCTGTTCAAGTAATATCTGTAGTGCTATCTTCTCACTGTGAAATCCAGACTGATCAATTGTGATTTTGAGAGGAATACCTTTGTAGAGGCATATTTTCTGGTCTTTTACCTTCCATACATCACATTTAAATCCTGCTACACTGTCTGTCCCTACTTTGACAGCTTTCATCTCTTGGAGCATTTTAAGAGTCTCATTTGACAAATCATCACCTTTGGCTATAGAGATATCCATAGCTCTGTCTCTGGTTTGATAGATGGTATCATCATCGAAATCTACGGTATATACTGTTCCGTTATCAAATTTATTCATACTGTGAATCTCTTTGCTTTCGTTGAAATCACCTCTTTGAAGCTCTGTGATATCCTCCTCTTTCAACTCTTGCGAACCCCAGTTATCAAACACAAGTCTGCCTATACCACTGGAGTTGGTATCTGTGCCGTTTAGTGTGCTGTTTGTATGTATATCATAAAAAATCATACCCGATTTGACAGGATATCTTTTGAAACCAGATGAATATGATGCACTCACACCCACAAAGCATAACAATACACCTGTTATAAAATATTTTTTCATAAGGAAACCCCTGTTCCAACTTTGGAAGATGTTAATATTGCTATAGGTCAACAGACCAAGAAATCTATGCAGATAAAGCCTTGTTTAGGGGAATTATACCAAAAAAAAGCTGTTTTCATTCACTTTTCGTTAATAAATAAACAAAAAACTAATCTCCTCCGCCATCTCCTCCACTGTCACTGCTACTATCACCGCTGTTGTCACTGTTTGTATCATGAGTTTTATTATCATCAAAATCGATATCTACTCCTGAATCCAAATCTTTTCTATTGCCGTTTTTGTCAAATTTTCTCTCAAAATTTCCTCTGATGATACCAAAGGTTATCCATGCAAATAGAATAATGGCTATTATGTATATAATATCACCTATTTTCAAAACAGTTCTCCTGTATTGATTTGTATCTGCCGTAGAGCTTCGTATGCTACTATTCCCACACTTACTGACAGATTGAGGCTTCGCCCCTCTTTGGACATAGGTATTTTCAAACACTCACTGCTGTATCTGTCCAAAAGTGATTTTGGCAACCCTTTGGTCTCAGCCCCAAACAGAATATAATCGCCCTTATCAAACTCTGCTTCCCAAAATACTTTTGATGCTTTGGTAGTCATCAAATGTAATCTGTCACTCTCTTTTCTTGCTGATATAAACTCATCTATAGACTCCCATACAATCAAATCCAATTTTTTCCAGTAATCCAATCCTGCTCTTCTGAGAGCTTTTTCGGATATATCAAATCCCAAAGGTTTGATTAGATGAAGAGTGGCACCTATATTTACACACAGCCTTCCGATATTTCCCGTATTGGGCGGAATTTGTGGCTCTACCAATACAATATTTAGCATATTAAAATACTATCGTTTTGTTATCATGGATAAATACTCTGTCATTGAGTACCAGATTCATAGCTCTTGAAAGCACTACTTTTTCCACATCTCTGCCGGCTCTTTGCATATCTCTCCAGTCAAATCTGTGATTTACAGGTATCACATCCTGAGCAATAATTGGACCCTCATCAAGATCATCTGTCACAAAGTGTGCTGTAGCTCCTATAATTTTGACTCCTCTTTCATATGCCTGTTTGTATGGATTGGCTCCTACAAATGCAGGTAAAAACGAGTGGTGGATATTGATAATCCTGTTTCTGTATTCAGAGACAAAAAGAGGTGTAAGTATTCTCATATATTTGGCTAAAATAATATAATCAAATTCATAATTGTTCAACTCTTTTATCAAAGCTCTCTCATGCTCTTCTCTCTCCATACCGTCAGCAGGTATATATATAAAAGGAATATCAAATCTCTCTACCAGACTTTTTAGCACATCTCTGTTGCCTATTACAGCAGATATATCAGCTTCAAGCTCACCATCAGCATGTCGTATCAGTATGTCTCCTAGTGCATGAGACTCTTTGGTTACCATTATTACTATCTTCTTTTTTCTTGGAGTTACGACTCTGACACCGGCATTTTCAGGCAGAGCCTCCATCAGACTCTTTTGCAATGCTTTGGCATCAAACTCTCCTGTAACAACCGAACGCATAAAAAATTTACCCTTGTCTTTATCGACAAACTCTCTGTTGCTGTCTATATTCAACTCATAATCATAAAATACTTTTGATATGCGATATACCAATCCCCTGCTGTCATCACAATCTATCAAAACCCTCGCTCTTTTGCTATACATTTAGTTATATCCTGTAGTGTGTTTTATTACGAAATTATAGCGTATAGTTAAAAGTTGCAAACAATAACCGATACAGAAAGCAAGTTGAGTTATAATACATTTTTATAAAATCTTAATGGAGAAATTATGAAACGATATCTTGGTAAAAAGAAATTGATAAGAATATATGTGGATAATACCGATAGCTATGAGGGTGAGCCTCTATGGCAAAAATTACTACAAAAAGCCAAAGAGTCCGGATTGGCAGGTGCTACAGTCTTGAAAGCAGTTGCCGGTATGGGAATACATACACAAGTACATAGCAGTGATATATGGACTCTGGCACAAAAGCTTCCTCTAATCGTGGAAATTATAGATGATGAAGATAAAATAATAAAATTTATAGATGAGTGTAATGATATGATAGGTGAAGGCATGGTAACAATGAGTGATGTAGATGTATTGAGATACAAAAAAATCTCAAGAGGTGATATATGACACCTGGTATCATACTGGCAGTAGGAGCAGGTGGTTTTTTGGGTGCTATAAGCAGATTTGTTATAGCTACTTTTGTGCAGAAGCTCACAGGTCCGTCATTCCCTTATGGAACACTGGCAGTCAATATACTGGGCAGTTTTATCATAGGATATCTTTTTCTGTTTTTTGAGCAGACAGTATCACCTACCCAAAAAGCAATTTTGATTACAGGCTTTTTGGGTGCTTTGACGACATTTTCAACCTTTTCTTTAGAAACTGTCGTGATGATGCAATCAGGTTTTTTTGTAAAAGCAGGATTGAATATACTGCTAAATGCTACTTTGTGTATAACTGCCACAGTTGCAGGTATGGCACTGTTTAAAAAACTATACGGTATATAAGAGGGACAAATGGGAAAAACAATATATTTCATACATGGTGCATACAGTGCAGAAAAAATCTGGGGTGATGTAATCAGAGTTTTGTCAGAAGACAACGATATGAGAGAGTTTTCACACAAATTTACTACACATACCACAGAATCAGAGACAAAAAAAGGACTTCTATCCAAACTCTTTGGAAATAAAAACAGTGTAGATATAAACAGTGTAACAAACGATATAGTATCTGATATTGCCACACTGGCATCAAAAGATGAAGAGATATATATCGCTGTGCATAGTCTTGGTGGCTTATCTTTGCGTAAAGCACTGCCAAAGATGGAGACTCAGGCACTTGAGAAGATTGTAAAAATTATATATTTTGATACTCCAAGCACAATAAAAGGTTTTAATTCAATATGCAATATATATGGCATAATGGAAGCAGAAGAGTTTGGTGTAGATGCACAAACTGTAGAAGAGAGTTGTAATAATATTATGGAAATAAAAGCTCCCTACAAAGAGTTGATGATATATGCAGCTTATGGTAGAAAAATAGATGAAGAGTCTATTCCAAAATGTGTCAAAGAGTATGAGATACTCAGCCTCAGACACCCTGACTGTTGCAAGATAGATGGAGGCAAACATTTGGGATATGTGGCTATGAAAAAGTTTTTTTTAGATATCAAAGAAGAAGCTCCTCTCAAAGAGCCTAAAAAGAGTGAAGATAAAGATATATCTTCCAAAGATGAAAATGAAAGTGAAGACGGCAAGGCATAGTGTTTGATAAATTTTATGAGAGTCTTTTGACTCTCCCCTCAGATACAATATGGCAGAGTATTATTCTTATCATTATTTATACCCTGCTTCTATCATTTATTTTTTATATGATACACAAAAAGAGTATCGAATCTACAATAAAAAAGTATCAAAATATACAATCTGAACTGCAATACAATTTAGATGAATCCAATAAAGATATATCTATACTCAAAGAGGAGTTGGAAAACTATAGAATAATAAATGCCACACTCGAAACAAAAGTAGAAAGAATTGATGAAATACTAAATGACAAAAGCCATTTAGAAGTAAAACTCGAACAATACCTGGATAAAAACAGTAAACTACAACGCACCATAGGCACACTCTCGGCACAGTTGAGTGAAGAGCGCAGAGTATGTGCCGAGAGATTACAGGAGCTAAAACAGTATCATGAGAGTATCAGAGGTGAATTTAAACAGATTGCCTCAAGTGTATTGATAGAAAACAGTAAACAGTATGCAGAAATTTCACAAGAAAGAGTCCAAAGTATCGTAGAGCCATTCAGACAGGAGGTAGAATCATTCAGGCAAAGAGTTGAGCATATCCATACAGAAGAGACAAAAGAGATATCATCACTCAAAAATGAACTCGGACATATCAAAGAACTCAATGACAAACTTTCACAAGAAGCATCAAGATTGAGTAATGCCCTCGAAGGCAACAGCAAAACTCAGGGTATCTGGGGGGAGATGGTGCTGGAAAAAGTATTGGAGATTTCTGGTCTGAAAAAAGGTATAGAGTATGATAGAGAAGTTACACTCTATAGTGACTCCAAACAGAAATTTCGTCCTGATGTCATAGTCCACTTGCCTGCCAACAGAGATATTATAATAGATGCCAAAACATCTCTGCGTGATTATATATCATACATAAACAGCAATGATACAGACGAAAAAAAACAATATGCCATAAGACATACAAATGCCATCAAAGAGCATATCAAAAAACTATCCAAAAAAGATTATGGAGCTTTAAACGGTATAAACAATCTTGATTTGGTACTGATGTTTATACCGGTGGAGGGGGCATTGAGTTTAGCTCAAGAGACAGACAAGAGTATTTATGAAACAGCTTACAAAAACAATATTGTGCTTGTGACTCCCTCCTCACTGCTTACAGCTCTTAGAGCCATAGAGCAGAGTTGGAGAGTAGTAAGACAAAACCAAAATGCTGTAGAGATAGCCAAACAGGCAGGTAAACTGTATGACAAATTTGCCACTCTTTTGGAAGATATGCAAAAAATCAGCAGACAGATAGATACTCTCAAATCTTCACTCGATACTACCGTTCGCAAGATAGGAGACGGACGGGAAAATCTGATATCCCAATGTCAAAAGCTAAAAGAGCTTGGTGCTAGAACAACAAAAGAGATATCCAATAATAAATGATTGATATAATAAATATTATGTCATAATATCGTATCCGATTTCAAACATATAGTTGAATCGAGAATTATTTTATACAAAGGTTTTTTATGGCTTTAGAGCAATTAACAAAGGACAATTTCGAAGAGAAGGTAAACTCCAGTGAGATAGCAGTATTGGATTTTTGGGCATCATGGTGTGGACCATGTAAACAGTTTGCTCCTATTTTTGAAAAAACAGCAGAGAAATATCCCGATATTCTGTTTGGTAAAATCAATACAGAAGAGGAGCAGGAGTTGGCAGGATATTTCCAAATCCGTTCAATCCCTACAGTAGCTATTATGAGAGAAGGTATCGTAGTATTTATGCAACCTGGTCTTATTCCTGAAGAGGGTCTTGATGATTTGATTAAGCAGGTCAAAGAGTTGAATATGGATGAGGTCAGAGCTGATATCGAAAGACAAATGCAAGAGGCTCAAAACAATTAATATACTGTTTGAGGGGTATGATTTTAACCCCTCAACATCTGCATTTTTTTCTAAATATCTACTTCACTACATCCCAGGCATCTTTCCATATACCACTCTTTCCACCCGGAGCATAAGCTGGGATTTTACACCATTGTCCTTTAGGGAATGGTTTACATTTGTATATCCTGTTGTCCAAGCCTACTACTACACTTTTACCTGCTGTATAAGTTTTATTGTCAGACAAATTGCTTCTATCCAACTCCAATGAGCGGGTATTTATACTTTTTGATGTAGAAGAATTTTCATATTTTGCCACTTTTTGTGCCAACCATTCATATCCACCATTCATACAGGTAGATATAGGTATTACACCTGTAGTCTCTCCTCCACCCCAAAGGATAGCAAATACATTGGAGTTTACTGCTCTTTGTATCTGTGATTTACTCCAGTCATAATCACTATCCTGCTCTAAAAGCTCTTTCACATTTGAAGCACCGTTATATACATCGGGATTTAGGGCAATATTGAGAATATCATCTCTGATATTATCTATATTGGTGCCGATATTTTCATCACCCATGAAAAAATCCCCACCACTTGCTGAGTGATTTATATAATCAAACGATACATCTTCATTTTTTGTCGGCATATGCCCACCTGGTATTTGCCAAAGCATTGCCGGAGTATCTATAGTATCTGTAATAGATTTGACATAATATAGATAATTTTTCCACTCTTTTGAGCCAAAGGCATAATATCCTCTACCTGCCGGTGAGAATCCATCTCTTTCATATTTATCAAATACTATAAAATCCGGTCTGTAATTACCATTATAAAGTCCTATATTGTTAATAAATTCAACGACATTTTGAGCCGGTTCATCTCCTGAGGGATATTCATCATGCACCCATAATGAGGTGCCTGAACTCCAAAGATTAAATACCCAGCCAAAAGAGACATCCGGTGCAAATTTTTTGATGATGAAGTTTTGGGCATCTACCCAGCCAAATATATCATCACTGATATTGTCTGCAATTTCTGATTTGAGACTATCCAAATCATATACTGATTTTAAATCTCCATCATTAAAACCGTATTTATAATCCTTTTCCAAATCTATAGCCTCATTCAGAGCTTTTTTAATATCTATATGCTTTGGATTGTTGCAACTTGTATCATCTGTGTCCCCACAATATACATCATAAAAGCCTCCATACAGAGTAGATATTTCCCAACTGCCCATCAAATCCGGATTGAGTATCACAGAAGCCGGATAACTGTGTTCACTATCTTTTTGCAACTGCATTGTAGATGATATACGAATCAGACTTCTGAAGTGTTTTACCAAATTATCATAATTTAGTATATCATCTTCACCCAGACCGCCACCACTGGCATTGGCTGTATATACCACCATTACAGGCATTACATTTTTGCCTGTATGTTTTTGAGCCTCCCTTGCCAACACTATCGTTTTCATAACAAATTCCGGCTCTATGACATCGCCTCTCTCTCCCATACCGTTGCCTACATATTTAAATATGGCATCTATGCCACTGTTTGCTATCAAATCTATCTGAGAAGGAGCATCATCTGTAACTGTTCCCATAGAGAGATAACTCTTCCACCCTTTTACAAACAGCTTATCAGGCAGTGCCACCATAGAATCTGAGTCAGCATATTGAGTAAGATTCTCTTTTTGCAATACATCTGTAACACTGCTTATATCTGCAGTTACATCTTTGAGTATCTCTTTGGCTTTTTCTATATCATTACTACCTGATTTTGCAAATGCCAGAGCGACTTCTGTTTTATTGTTGAGCAACATGGCATCTTTTCCGATAGCACCATTTGTAATTGCCAAAATAAATGAAGAGCGTGAAATATGGTTACTGTTTAATTCATCTGCCCAATATTTCAATCCTGCACTATCAGGAGTCCTACCCAAAACATTGGAATATACAGTATTGATAAACTCATCTATATTTTGTGATTTGGGATATTTTTGCTGAGTCTCTTTTTGGTCAAAAAAACTCTGTGCTATCTCTTCAAGACTCAAACCACTATTAACCCAGTAATCCAATCCCGCACTATCTGGAGCTCTGTTAAATGTAGCAATATATAGTTTGCTTACATTTGTGCTGTCAGCTACCTGTGCATAGGCTATATCAAATATAAATACAGCCAATACCAATACTCTTTTTAGCATAATATGTCTCCTCTATATAAAATATTTCTGAAGACATTATATCTGTTTTATAACTAACTTATAACTAATATTCTATAAGAGAGAATCTGTTTGTTTAATATGTGGAACCAAAGTCCCAGTATGTATCTTATAAAAAGTATAACAGTAAAAAACTATCATCAATCCAATTAATGAAAAAAATCTGAATATATATATTTATTTTTTTATTCTATAATTACTCTAAAGGAGTTGTGCAGATGAAAATTTTGGTTTTAAACAGTGGAAGCTCATCAATAAAATTTAAACTGTATCGCTTTCCACAAGAGAGCGTAATTGTATCAGGTGAAGTAGAAAAGATTGGTGAAGATAATGCACTGCTTCATATCAATTTGGAAAATGAGAGTATCAACGAAGAGTTGGGCAAATCTGACCACCAAAAAGCACTAAAGGCTATAACTACTGCTCTAATAACAAAAGATATCATTAAAAATATAGATGAAATATCAGCAGTCGGTCACAGAGTAGTACACGGTGGAGAGCATTTCAGAGATGCTGTAGTCATAGATGAAGAGGTAAAATCAAAGATAGAGGAGAATATTGCATTGGCTCCTCTTCACAATCCGGCAAACTTAAAAGGTATAAAGGTAATGGAAAATCTTATAAAAAACATACCTCAGGTTGCAGTATTTGATACAGCCTTTCATCAAACGATAGAGCCTCTAAGATATATATATGCCTTACCAAAAGATTTATATACCCAAAAAAGGGTGAGGCGTTATGGATTTCACGGCACATCACATGATTATCTATCTAAAACAGCAGCCAAAATGTGCAAAATTGAGATAGATAAATTCAATGTCATTACTCTACATTTGGGTAATGGTGCTAGTATATGTGCTGTAAAAAACGGTAAAAGTTACGATACCTCTATGGGGATGACTCCATTGGAAGGATTGGTTATGGGAAGCAGAAGCGGAGATATAGACCCTGCTATTATTTTCTATCTGATGAGAGAGGGATACAGTGCCGAAGATATAGAGAGTATGTTAAACAAAAAAAGTGGGCTCAAAGGTCTGTGTAGTCACAATGATATGAGAGAAATAGAGGAGTTGATATCAAGTGGAGACAAAGATGCAAAACTTGCCTTTGATATATTTGTAGATAGAATAGTGAAATATATCGGTGCATACGCAGTAAGTATGAGTAGAGTCGATGCCATAGTATTCAGCGGTGGTATCGGAGAAAACTCTATATCTGTCAGAAAAGCTGTATCAGACAGGCTTAAACCTCTAGGAGTAACGATAGATGATACACTAAACCTCTGTGATGATAAAAACAACAGGTTTATACACTCTAAAAGCAGTAAAATATCTCTAATTCGTATAAAAACAGATGAAGAGTTGCAAATAGCAAAAAGTACATACAGATTGACTATCTCAAACCAATCATAAGGAGGAAAATATGAGACTGTTAAAAAAACCGGCAACTTTAATATTATTGTCAATGCTGACAATTCAGGGATTAAGTGCCAAAAATATATTAATAAAATTGACTGAGGCTGATAAAATATCAGAAATTACCCAACTCTCAGATGCAACAGAAGTAAGAGATATGGGTAATAATATATATCTTCTAAAGTTTTCGGAAGATAAAGATATATCCAAAATATGTAAAAAACTTGTCTCTTATCCTATGGTAGAGTATGCTCATCCTGACAGAATAAAAACAATACGGAAAAGATAATGAAAAAGCAAATTTTAATATCAATAGCTATACTGCTGAGTATTTCAGGGTGTGTAGATATTGATTCATCAAGTAACAATACCCAAACTAAGGATAATGATAATCGTGTCATAAAAGAGAATCATAACGATAATGAAAGTAATAGAACAGTTTTGGATGACACAATAAGTAATCCTATGGCTGTCGAAGATACTTTCAATCCATACGACAAATATTACTATCAACAATGGTATCTGGATAGAAACGATACTTTTTATAATGAAGTCGGCATAGACAAAGATGCCAATATACACTCATCATACAGCAGAAGCAAATATAGCGGTCAGGGTATAAAGATAGCTGTCATAGATGACGGATTGGATATGTATCATGAGGATCTTACAGATGCACTTATATCATCATACGATATAGAGAGTAATACTTCAGATGTATCACACAGAGATTTTTTCGGATTTCACGGAACTGCTGTATCCAGTATAGCTGTAGCCAGGCACAATAATATAGGTATAGATGGAGTTGCCCACAATGCACAGCTTATTTTTCTGAGATACAAAGAAAATATGAGTGACAGTGAAACTATAACACTGTTTAACAAAGCCCAAGAGCTAGGTGCAGATATCATAATATGCAGTTGGGGGACATATAATGTATCAAAATCGGTAAAAGACAAAATAATATCACTCGCAAAAAATGGCAGAAACGGATTGGGTATTCCTATAGTTTTTGCTGTAGGAAACGAAAATATAGATATGGGAAATGATGAATCAGCAATAGATGAAGTCATATCAGTAGGTGCAAGTAATATACATAATGATAGAGCTTGGTATAGCAATTACGGTAAACATCTTGATATCCTTGCACCAGGAGGAGATTATGATACAGCAATTACAGCACTGGATGATTCAGGTGAAAGAGGTACAGCAACACTTAATCCGGATTATATACTCTATAATGATTATTACGGTTTTGCCGGGACATCTCCGGCAGCTGCCATAGTAGGAGGTGCCGTAGCTTTGATGATGGAAGCCAACCCGGATTTGAGTAGAAAAGAGATAGAAGATATACTCAAAAATACAGCAGACAAAATTGGAGACAAGCCATATATAGATGGTAGAAATGACTACTATGGTTATGGTAAAATCAACCTCGACAGAGCAGTAAAAGAGGCTGAAAACAGGAGATAAAACAACTCCTGTTTAAGGGTGAGAGAGAATGTAAGAGTCTATCATTCTCTCAGCATTCAATACAGAATCTCTTGTTCTGTCAATATTATCCATTACCCTTTTTGCCAAATTGATATCAGTAATATTTTTCAGTGCAAAATATTGACCTACCTCTGTCTTGTTTTCGAGAATATCAGCATCATCACCCCTTGCACCATTCATTACCGCCAATATAAATCTGCTTCTTGGTATCCTGTGACTATCTAATTCATGTCTCCAATAAACCAATCCTGCATCATCAGGCTCTCTGTTAAAAAGGTTTCTATATACTGCTTTTATAAAATTATCTGTAGATGTATTTGGTGGATATAGAGCTTGAGTTTCAGGCTGATCAAAAAAACTCTCTGCTACTCCATCAAGAGTAAGACCAGAATCATAAACCCAATACCATAAACCCGGAGTATCTGGAGCCCTGTTAAATGTCGCCACATATAATTTGATAACATCTCTTTCATTTAGCATATCATATCCTTTTACTTATTTTTTACTACTATCACAGATTATACAAAAATCAATATAAAAATGATACTTTTTATACATATTTATTAATTTATTATTAATATTCTTAAATATAACTTAAATAATTTAATAATATATTGTTACAATACTTATGAGGTATTTGTAGTTTACAAATAGTATAAATATCAAAAAACAAAAAGGAGTTCATGATGAAAAAGTTGATTGTTGCATTTGCAATGATATTATCCGGAACATATTTGTATGCCGGTAAGAAAATTATAGTAGATTTGTCTGAACAGGTAGCTTATGCCTATCAAGACGGTAGAGTAGTATTTAGTGGTAATGTCTCTACAGGCAGACCAGGTAAAAGGACACCTGTAGGTCACTTCAGAGTTTTGGAAAAAGATATTGACCATGTATCAAGCAAATACCCAAGACCAAACGGTGGAGCAAGAATGAATTATATGCTTCGTCTTACAAATCAAGGTATAGCTATGCATTTGGGATATGTACCAAATTATCCTGCTTCTCACGGATGTATCAGAATGGAAAACGGATTTGCCCAAAAGATGTATTACTGGGCGAATGTAGGCACTCCTGTAGTAGTAAGAGGAACTCCTCCAAGATATGTGGATAGAGGCAGAAGCTCATACAGTGACACTTATTCATATAACAGCATACATCATAAACAAAAAGTATATAAAGCCAATGACCCTCTACTCTTTATGAGCAGTATTCCTTCTAAACAGGCTGAATATAAAAGATTACATCATAAAAAGTCAAATTTTAATAATACATACAAAAGAGTATCAGAAGATGAGAAGATGGAGCCTCTTGCTATGCTAAAAGGTTAGTTTAGATAAAACAATATTAAGTGATTTTGTGGGGCTAAAGCCCCACCCCTCCCCAAATTAAATTGCATTAAATTATAGTTCTCTCAAGTTATATACATAACATCAGCAAATAAATCTTATTAACAAGCTTTTACTTTTATCTTATTCTTCTCTTTCTATCTCTGCCCAATTTGATTATAGTCGAACTTTTACCATGTGAGGTGAGAGGATATATAATGATATCAGCCTTATTTTTGGCAAACTCCAAATCTATATCTTTGCCACTGATATTTGCAGAAGTAGTATATAACCAACCATATCTTTTTATCAATAACAGATGCTGTTTATCTTTTATAACTCTGAATGATTCTCCATTTGGAAAAACAAAAGTAGTTTTATTGGCTCGTCTTACATATTTTCTAAATTTTTTTGGGATTGCAGTTCTGCTTTTTAATGAGCTAAAAGATGGAAGAGCTGTAATATAACTCTTTCCATCCAATCTGGCTTTTATTTTATCTATACGATGAGCATTTTGAGACAAAAAACCGACAGTAGTGTCGGTTTGAGAGAGTATTACTATATCTTTATCCATCAATCGTTTAAATAATCCTGTAAAGCTTTTGGCTCTATACAACCGCTATTTTTTTGCAACTCTTTTATGGCCAATGCCGATGCTCTTGCCGCTGCTATGGTAGTAAAGTATGCCACATTGTTAGCTAATACTGATTGTCTAATCTTTTTGGCATCCTCTTTTGATGATTTGTTATCACTTGTATTTATAGCCAATACTATCTCTTCATTTTTAATCATATCATCTATATTTGGTCTGCCTTCACTGATTTTCAATACTTTTTTAGACTCTACTCCTGCCAATTCCAATGCTTTGTGAGTGCCAGAAGTGGCGTATATCTCAAATCCAAGTTCAGCAAACATTGAGCCAATTTCACCGGCATAAGGTTTATCCATCTCAGTAAGTGAGATAAATATCTTACCTAATAATGGAATTTTATTTTTTGATGCAAATTGACTTTTTGCAAAACTCATACCAAAATTATTACTAATTCCCATAACTTCACCCGTAGATTTCATCTCTGGTCCAAGTATCAAATCTGAACCCGGTAATTTATTAAATGGGAATACCGCCTCCTTAATTGCTATATGATTTTTGAGAATTGGCTCCATTGGAGTAGTTTTGTAATTTACCACTTTGAATGTATCATAATACTCCAATGCTTCTCTTAGATTACCCTTCACCATTACTCTTGTGGCAACTTTTGCCAAAGGCACACCAGTAGCTTTGGATACGAATGGGACTGTCCTTGATGCTCGTGGATTGACCTCTATTAGATAAATCTCATTTTTGTGTATTGCATACTGTATATTTAAAAGCCCTACTACTCCAAGTTTTAGGGCTATATTCATAGTCTGCTCTTTGATTTGAGTAATTATATCTTGTGGCACAGATACCGCAGGGAGAGAACATGCACTATCTCCAGAGTGGATACCTGCCTCTTCAATATGTTGCATAACTGAGCCGATATATACATCTGTGCCATCACAAATGGCATCTACATCCAACTCTATTGCATTATCCAAAAACTTATCTATCAATACAGGAGAGTCATTAGATACCTGCACTGCCTCATCCATATACTCTTTTAACTCTTTATCATTATAGACTGTTCTCATTGCTCTACCGCCAAGCACGAAGCTGGGGCGAACCAATACAGGATAACCTATTCTTTGGGCTATTGATATAGCTCCTTCTTTGGTAACGGCTGTGCCGTTTTCTGGTTGTCTTAATCCCAACTCTTCAATAAATGCAGAGAATTTCTCTCTATCTTCTGCCAAATCAATTACTTTGGCAGGAGTTCCTACTATTTTAGCTCCCATTGCAGTTAATTGTTTTGCAAGTTTCAAAGGTGTTTGACCTCCAAAATGGACAATTACCCCATCTGGATTTTCAAGCTCAATTACGCTTCTGACATGCTCAAAATCTATCGGCTCAAAATATAATACATCACTGGTATCATAATCGGTTGAAACAGTTTCAGGGTTACAGTTATACATAATCGATTCTATATCCATATCTTCAAGAGCATAAGAGGCATGAACACAACAGTAATCAAACTCAATCCCCTGCCCTATTCTGTTTGGACCGCCACCAATTACCAATACTTTTTTCTTATCACTATTTGGCACTCTTCCAATATTGCAATCACTTGATATACTCATAGTTGAGTATAGATATGGAGTCAATGCTTCAAACTCTGCCGCACAAGTATCTACCTCATTATAGTGATGCTTTACTCCATGCTTGACTCTTGCGGTATATATATCATTTTCATTTAACTTCAATCCCTCTTTTTCATTAATTACAGAGGCTATCATTGCATCACTGAAACCTTCACATTTAAGTCTTCTTAGTTGCTTGGCATCGTTGAGTGTCTCTATTGATATACTGTTTTGAGACTCTACCAACTCTTCAAACTGATACAAAAACCATCTGTCAATCTTACAAAGTTCATAAATCTCCTCTACACTCATACCTCTTTTAAGAGCTTCATAAATATATAATACTCTATCGGCATTTGGTCTTCTAATCTCTCTTTTTAGAGTATCTTCATCACAATCTATACTGTTAAATCCTATCAATCCAGTCTCAAGAGATACCAGTGCTTTTTGAAAAGACTCTTTAAATGTCCTGCCTATACTCATAACTTCACCAACAGACTTCATAGCTGTTGTCAAAGTAGAGTCTGCCATTGGGAATTTTTCAAATGTAAATCGAGGAATTTTTGTAACAATATAATCAATTACTGGCTCAAAACTTGCAGGTGTGCCTGTGATATCATTTTTTATCTCATCTAGTGTAAATCCTACTGCCAAAAGAGTAGCTACTTTTGCAATAGGATATCCGGTAGCTTTGGAAGCAAGAGCAGAAGAACGGCTAACTCGTGGATTCATCTCAATTACTATCATTCTGCCTGTTTGTGGATTGATAGAAAATTGAACATTGGAGCCACCTGTATCTACACCTATCTCTCTGAGGATTTTGAAACTTGCATCTCTCATTCTTTGATACTCTTTATCTGTAAGTGTAAGAGCAGGTGCTATTGTGATAGAGTCTCCTGTATGCACCCCCATAGGGTCAAGATTTTCGATTGAGCATACAATAATACAGTTATCTTCTCTATCTCTGATAACCTCCATTTCATACTCTTTCCAACCAAGCAAAGACTCTTCTATCAAAATTTCACTTATTGGACTGGCTTCTAATCCACCTTTTGCTATCTCTTTAAACTCATCCATATTATAGGCTACACCACTACCACCACCGGCAAGGGTATATGAGGCTCTGATTATAAGAGGAAAACCTATCTCTTTTGCAGCATCTATAGCTTCATCTAAATTATAGGCATATTTTGAAATTGGTAAATCCATACCGATTTTTTGCATAGCCTCTTTAAAAGCTTGTCTGTCTTCACCCTTTTTAATAGCTTCGGGATTTGCCCCTAAAAACTCAATCCCTTCAAGCATACCCTTTTCATACATACTCATAGCTACATTAAGAGCTGTCTGTCCTCCCATCGTTGGAAGTATTGCATCAACAGACTCTTTTTTGATTATCTCTGAGATAATATCTTCATCTATTGGTTCAATATATGTCCGATCGGCAAATTCAGGGTCAGTCATAATTGTAGCGGGGTTGGAATTGATAAGAACTACACGATAACCCAACTCTTTTAGAGTTTTTGCAGCTTGTGTGCCGGAGTAGTCAAATTCACACGCTTGACCTATTACGATAGGTCCAGAACCTATCAGGAGAATTGTTTTGATATCTTCTCTTTTTGGCATAGATAGCAACCTTATTTTTTAAAAAGAGATTATACCCAAAAGCCCAAAAAAGGCTCTTAATAAGCCAGATTTGTAATATATTAAAAGCCTACTCTCAGTATATCAAATGGTGAAGGTCTTTTTTTCTTTTGCGTTTTTTTAGGTTTTTTCTTCTGCTTATTCTGCTCTTTGTTTACGGCATCAACAGATGGCTTTGATTTGATATCTGTAGGTTTTTTTACTGTTACAGATTTTTTTATTGTTACAGGTTTTTTCTCTACAGGCTTTGGTTTTATTTTTTTAGGCTTTGTTGGAGCTACAATCTTCGGTCTTTTAGGTGCCTCTTCATGTGGTATCTCAAACTCTGATGGGTCAATCTCTAAATCTTTTGTCTGAATCATTACAGGAATACTACTCAAATTTTTATCGTTTGATACAGGTTTTTGATCTTCAAACTCATACTCATCATCCAAATTGGTCTTGTTTTGATCATATACAGATACCAGATATGGTTTTGGGTCAGTAATCAGGAAAAAGAGATTAGGGTGAATGGTATCGGCATAAGTTTTAATATACAACTTTTTATAACTTCCCTCTTCTACTACTTTGGTAACTTCTCCTACAGGCACATTTGCAAAAAAGATATTATCCAATCCACTTGTCTCTACAATATCTCCATTTTTGACATTTGCCCATTTTGGTATGAAATCTACTTCCATTATATTCTTGTCAATACCTTTTGCTACTCCCGGTATCCTCTTTGGACCTACAAATACACCAAACATACACTCACTGCTGGAGGTAAGAAATCCGTAAAGATTACCATGATCTACTCTTGCAGTTCCTGCTACCACTTCATCTTGAATCAAACCGTATGTTTTACCCTCTTTCAATTTGACTTTTTTGGGCATAGTCAAAAGTATGGTATCTAGTTTATTCAATTTGACATAAGAGATGGTATCTACAAGCACTATACTTTTATATGGAAGTTTTGACAGATATGGTAATTTATTAAATACGACAGAGAGCTGTCTGAGATAATGACTCTGGTCAAATAGATAATTTCTGAGTTTTCTATTCTCTTTTTGTAATCTTTTGATAGTCTCTTTTTGAAACAGATAGGTATGCCCTGCACTCTCTACTTTGTTACTGAAGTGTTTATAATCTTTTTTGAGGGGATTTACAAATTCAAGTGCAAGATTTCTGACAAATTTATTGTTTTGAATCATCAAAACAAACAATAAGAGTATCAGCGCCAGTACAAAAAGCAGTTTTGATTTCATCAGGCGCTATCCGACTCTCAATCTTCAAATGTGGTCTGCTGTAATAAATCTAACTCATCAAGTGCTTTGCCTGTACCTTTTGCTACTGCCAAAAGAGGGTCTTCGGCTATATATACAGGTAATTTGACTATATCAGACAGATACTTGTCTAGCCCTCTTATCAATGCTCCGCCTCCTGTCAATACAACACCGTTTTCCACAATATCACCTGCAAGATCCGGAGGTGTCTGCTCCAATACACTTTTAAGAGCTTCAGCAATCTGTTTGAGAGGGTCTGCCATGGCTTCTCTCATATGCTCACTTGTTACTTCAATAGATGTCAATACACCCTCTACCTGGTCTCTACCACGCACAATAGTAGTAAGTTCTTCATCCAATTTAATGGCTGTTCCGATTTTGATTTTGAGCTCTTCTGCTACTCTGTCACCTATGAGCAGATTGAATCTCTTTTTAATATAATCTGATATTGAAGCATCCAATACATCACCTGCTACCCTGATAGATTTGCTCAATACCAAACCACCAAGAGATATAACACCTATTTCAGTAGTCCCTCCACCAATATCAACAACCAAGTTACCCTGAGGGTCTTTTACCGGTAATCCTGCCCCAATGGCTGCTGCCATAGGCTCTTCGATTAGATATACATATCTTGCACCTGCATTTAGTGCAGATTCTCTTACTGCTTTTCTCTCAACCTGAGTCAATCCATAAGGGACACAGATAATAACTCGTGGAGATGAGAAGCTTTTTCTACCGTGAACCTTGTGAATAAAATACTCTATCATCATCTCTGTTACATGAAAATCAGCAATAACTCCATCTTTCATAGGTCTTATTGCTTTGATATTACCTGGAGTCTTACCTACCATATTTTTGGCTTCCTGACCAACTGCCAGTATATGCTCTTGACCATGTTTATCCACCTGTATGGCTACAACTGACGGCTCATTGATGCTGATACCCTGCCCTTTGACCAATACAAGAGTATTTGCCGTCCCAAGGTCTATCGCCAAATCCTTTGAAAAGATACCAAATATATTTTTGAAAATTCCCATAATTATTTCCCTTTGCTACTTATGCACTTTTTTTCTTCTTGAGATATACCGGAGTTTCACCTTTTTCTACGACATCCGGGGTAATAACCACTTCATATCCACTCAATTCCGGTAATTCATACATTATATCCAGAAGTATCTCTTCCATAATAGAACGCAATCCTCTTGCTCCTGTTTTTCTCTCAATAGCTTTTTTGGCTATTGCTCTGAGTGCTTCTTCTTCAAATATCAACTCTACACCGTCAAGTTCAAACAGTTTCTTAAACTGCTTTACCAAAGCATTTTTTGGCTCAGTCAAAATTCTAACCATCTCTTCAATTCCGATAGGATTAAGAGTAGCTATTACATGAAGTCTTCCTATAAGCTCCGGAATCAAACCAAAAGCCACCAAATCATCAGGCTCTACAAAATGTATCATACTCTCTTCTTCCTCTTTGGTATGCTGTTTTTGACCAAAGCCCATAGTGTTGCCACCCATTCTTCGTTTGATGATATCATTCAATCCGTCAAATGCACCACCACAAATAAAGAGTATATTTGATGTATCTATCTGTATAAAGTCTTGATTAGGATGTTTTCTACCACCTTTTGGTGGAATATTTACGAGAGAACCTTCAATAATTTTAAGCAGTGCCTGTTGGACACCTTCACCAGATACATCTCTTGTAATAGAGCGATTTTCACCTAGTCTGGCAATCTTATCTATCTCATCAATAAATACTATCCCCTTTTCAGCTTTTTCTATATCACCATCGGCTGCCTGAAGTAGTTTGGTTAAGATATTTTCTACATCTTCACCTACATATCCGGCTTCTGTCAAATTTGTAGCATCTGCTATGGCAATAGGCACATCTAAAAATCTTGCGATACTTTGAGCCAAAAGTGTTTTTCCGCTTCCTGTAGGACCAATTAGCAAAATATTGGATTTTGCTATTTCAATATCATCATCTTCTACTTTTTTAAATATTCTTTTATAGTGATTATATACTGCTACTGATAGAGTCTTTTTAGCTTCATCCTGCCCTATTACATAATCATCCAACATATTTTTCAAATCTTTTGGCATAATCAATTTTGGATTAAACTCTTTTTTTGTCTCTTCTTCAGGATCACCGAAAAATATTTTATATGCAGAGACTACACAGTTACGACATATATATACGGAATTCTTGCCTGCAAGCAGAGGATTTTCATCTCTCTCTACACTTTCGCAAAAACTACACTTTTTAATTGACATCTAATTTCCTTTTAAATGGTATTCCACGCTTTGATTCCAAAATAAATCTACACATACTCTTTACATATTCTGAATTACTGTTTTGTAACAAATCTTCAGCACTCTCTCTTAACGGTTTGTTACTCTCAAAAAGCTCTCTGTAAGCTCTTTTAATATCATCTATATCTTTTCTATCCAATGCTCTTCTCAAACCTGTCAGATTCAATCCTCTGACAATAGCTCTGTTGCCTTCTGCCATACAAAATGGAGGTATATCCTGGCTCAAGGCACTGGCTCCGGCAATCATAGCCAAATCACCTATTTTGACAAATTGATGCACTGGTGTAAGTCCGCCTATAACCACACCGTTGCCCAGCTCCACATGCCCTGCAAGTGTAGCGGCATTTGCAAGGATACATCTATTACCAATTTTTACATCATGGGCAATATGGACATATCCCATCAGGAGATTATCATCTCCTATTTGTGTAATGCCACCTCCACCCTCTGTGCCTGGATTTATAAGGGTAAATTCTCTTATAAGGTTTCTGCTTCCTATCTTGAGATATACCTTTTCACCCTTGTATTTCAAATCCTGTGGAATAGAGCCTATAACTGCATGAGAAAATATCTGTGTATCTTCTCCTATCTCTGTATATCCATCTATCAAAGTATGCGAAGATATCTTACAACCTTTGGCTATTTTCACATTACGACCGATGTATGTATATGCACCTATCTCTACACCGTCTGATATAACGGCTCCATCTTCTATCACAGCGGTTTTGTGTATCAATTCATTTTCCAATACTATTTATCTACTATCATCGCTTTTAATTCAGCTTCTGCTACAAGTTTATCATCTACAAAAGCTTTACCTTCAAGATGCCATACAGCACCTTTGTTTCTAATGACACTCAATCTATATACAAGTTTGTCACCTGGAGTTACAGGTGCTCTGAACTTGGCTTTGTCTATACTCATAAAATAGACTACTTTGTTCTCTGTGTCCTTTTGCCCATCAGCATCCATACTTTTAAATGCCAATACTCCTCCGGCTTGTGCCATACCCTCTATAATCATCACTCCCGGATATATGGGATGATCTGGAAAGTGTCCCTGAAATACAGGCTCAGAGATAGAGATATTTTTATATCCTTCTATACTTTTGCCCTCTTCCACACTGGTAATTCTATCTACCAATAAAAACGGATACCTATGCGGTAATATTTTCTGAATATCTGTTACACTATACAATCTTTTTACCTTTTATAAAACTATTATTTTTTCACTCTTATTTTATCCAACTTGGGTTGAAAAACTCTTTATCTTTTATAAATATAGATGATACACTTTCAAAGATAATGTATCAATAACACAAAAAAATAATATTTATGATTTATGATTTTAATTCTATAAGTATATCTTTAACATCTTCATAGGCTCTTGCTTCCATGATAAATTCTATCTTTTTATCAGGTATCTCATCTACTACGATAACAGTACTCATAGAGTAATCATTTGATAACAAAGCCCTTCTTATCATGATTTCTGTCTCAAATGATGGAGGATTGAATATTAACTCTTTTATATCATTATATAGTCTGTCTGCAAGTTGGTTATATCTTTTTAGGGTTACAAATTTGATTTCATTGCGATTCATATAAGCTATATCATCAATGATATATTCAATCTTTCCTCTACAATAGCTACCTTTCATAGTCGAATATGGCAGGATATGGCAAGGTATGCTGTCTGATTTTACTTTCAACAAAGCATACTCCAATCTCCAATTTAAAAATCTCTCTTTGACTATTTTATACTCAACTCCTTGCTCTTCCAACTCAATTCGTTTCTCATACACAGATATTCTCTCTTCGATAGATTCTGGTTGAATTTGAGCTGATACTGGACAAAACAACTCATCAGCCAATCTGTTTTGACTGTCTCTTTGCATATTGAGTGCATATATACATCCGCAATAGTCCTGACGATACAGAGCATCTCTTTTGGCTATCATATTTTGGTATTGTGTACCGGAGGCTTTACGATAATCTGGAGATATAAACTTTATGCCATATTTTGAGGCTATCTCATCTCCTGCTCTTTTTAACTGCTCCAATGATTTTTTTGGTGAAGTGAGTAGAGTTGATGTAAAACTTTTATGTCCTAACTCTGATGCTGTTTTGGCACTTACTTCAAAACGCCTGTCAAAGCAAAGAGAGCATCTTTTACCCTTTTCCGGCTCTTTTTCATATCCCCTGACAGCATTTAGCCAAGCCTCTACATCATACTCACCCTCAATTAGCTCAACTCCCAACATTTTACAGCTTCTTTTTGCTTCCAAAAGCCTAAGATAATATTCACTGTATGGATGGATATTTGGGTCATAAAAAAATGCTATCAACTCCTCATCAGGATAATCTGCTTTGATTTTTTCCAAAAAATAGTGACTATCTACCGCACAACATATATGAACCAACATCAACCCGCCTTTAATCCTATTAAAAATCCCGTTCCGGCAGACAATTTACTGCTGGTATGGTATTGTGAAACTTTCTCTTTCAAAAACGAGGCAAACTCTTTGACTTGAAATCCCCAATGAGATATACTATGCTCTAATCCCTGCTTGTCTATAGTGATAATATGCTGATTTTGCAAAACAAACAGCAAAATAATGACTGCTCCAAGTAAAAACAGAATAATCTTAATACTCTTTTTCAGAGCATATCCAACTGACAATCCTATCAAAAAACCTCCGCTCATCTCAAGATACGGTAAATCATTCAATGCAAACTTTTCCAATAAAGTATTTAAATCAAAATTCATATCCAATTATCCAAAATATCAGTTTTTAAGCCAATTTATCAAATCTCTTGCCAATTTGTTATTTATCTCTTTTACTGCCTTGACAAAACCTTTGGCATCTACACTCTCACAGGTCACTCTGTATTCAAAGATTTTATGTTTCACAATTTTTTTATTTTCACTGTTTAATAGTCTAAAACCTATTTTTAAATAAGCATAAGATTGCTCATCATCTATTTCATGACGAAAATCATATATACTAGTCTCCAACTCATAATCATCTACAGAGTTGGATGAGTAATCAATCACATCTTTGAATATTGAGCTTTTTTGAAGTGTATCTATAATAACAGACATCAACATTCTGTTTACACTATCACTCCATCGGCTATAGAGATACCATGCCTCTTTGTCACCCTCTCTATAATATATCCTGCTACCCATAGTCTCATTTGAGCCATTGGGATAATCCACTCTCAATACGCTGTTATGATATTTACTGCGTATATGAGGTATAGATATATCAGGCAAAGAGAAAGTATATATATCTATATTTCTGCTCTTTATGGCACAACCTGCCAATATTACAGATAATAAAACAGTAAAAATAGTTAATCTTTTTTTCAAATTAATCCCTGTTTGATAATTTGGCAAATTATACTGAAAAATTTATCTCTCACCCGGTCCTGCCGGAATAGTTGCACCACTAAATATAGCTTTTGCAGGACTCATAGTGATATTTTTCAAATCCTGAGCCAACTCTTTATATTTGTAACTCAACTCATCTATATCTATTCTGATAGGTTTTATCATCTTTTCAAAATCAAAATCACCTCTTCGCATAGCCATATTGACTTGATTTGTAACTTGGTTCAATTTCAAAGTAAGCGTATCTACTCTTTTCATAATATCAGGCAGATTTTTATTGATTGTATCAGCTGTCTTTGTCAAATTTATACTCATATCATCAAAATCATCACCTGCTTTATCTACTGAATCTGCTGCTCTTACTACACTTTTATTTATATCACTTAGGCTATATTGTAAAGTACTCTCTAGTTTAATGGCTGATTGTGTAATTTTATCTGTATTATCTATAATATTATTAAATTTATTGATATTTTTCTTTGATAAAAGTTTGTCAATTCTATCCATGGCAGTAGATAATTTATCTATCATATCCGGAGCTTTTTCCTGCAAAGAGTATAACAAAGAGTGTTTGCTTGGTATTTGAGCCAAAGAGTTGGCAGAAGTTTTTATCCTAATATCTCCTGCCTTGCCTCCGGTAATTTCTATAAAACTCAATCCGGTAATCCCCTGTGGCTTTAATACTGCATACATACTCTTTGTAATGGGAGTGCCATCTTTGAGTTTGACTTTTACTCTCGTGATTGAGTAATCTTTTGGTGATACTTCAATAGATACTACTTTACCTACATCTACACCGTTTAACTTGACTGATGAATCTATTGTAAGACCATCTACCGGTTCATCAAAATAGATTACATAATATTGATATTTCTGCTCAAAGCCATATTTTGCCAACCAAAATCCAAACAGTAGCATTCCAGCTCCCATTATCACGACAAAAAGCCCAACAAGCGTATAATTTATCCTGCTATACATTATAATTTATCCTTATCAGTTTTACAAATTGTATCAAGAAAGCGTTTTGATATATACTCATTTTTAAAAAACTTCTCTACAAACGGATGAGTAGATTGTAAAATTTTATTGAGTGAGCCATTGGCAACTACTCTTTTATCTGCCAATATTGCCATATTGTCAAGTATTGTAAAGATTGAATCCAAATCATGTGTAATCATAACTACTGTAATATCCAAAATATCCCTAAGCTCTACAATAAGTTTATCAAATGCCCTGGCACCTATCGGGTCAAGTCCTGATGTAGGCTCATCCAAAAAGAGCAACTTTGGCTCTATTGCCAATGCTCTTGCAAGTGCGGCTCTTTTTACCATACCACCACTAAGCTCTGATGGATACAGTGATGCTGCTCTGATTGGCAAACCTACCATATTGAGCTTTTCTCTGACAATTTGTCTGATGAGATAATCAGGGACATCTGTATATTCTTTGATAGGAAGTGCTATATTTTCAGCTACTGTCAAAGATGTAAACAATGCTCCAAATTGAAACAATACACCCCACTGTCTGCTTAAATTTTTGGATTGGGAGTATTTGATTTTATTCAAATTATATCCCAATACTTCTATTGTGCCTGAATATGGACGCATAAGCATAATTATCTCTTTGAGCAACAACGATTTACCCGCCCCGCTCTCTCCGAGTATCCCAAATATTTCACTCTTGTTTACCTTTAAAGATACACCATCGTGTATAACTGTATCACCAAATTTGGTAACAATATCTTGCACCTTTATTACAGGATTTACTATATTTTGCATCAAAGCCCCAATTGTGTATATATTATAGAAAACAGAGCATCACAGGCTATCACAAAAAATATGGCATGGACTACACTTGCAGTTGTCTCTATACCGATACTCTCTGTATCTCTTGTAACTCTAAATCCGTGAAAACAACCGGTAGCTGCGATAATCAGAGCAAAAAAAGGCCCTTTTATCATACCAAGTATATATTGATTGACATCTAAAACCTCCTGAAGTCTTTTGATATAAAAATCAAAAGATATCCCTACCTGCATTTTAGCTGCTATCATTCCTCCAAATATCCCTACGATATCAGAAAAGAATATAAGTAAAGGCATAGCAATCACAAGAGCCACTATACGAGGAATTACCAAAAAGTAGTAAGGGTCAAATCCCATTGTCCTCATTGCACTTATCTCTTCGGTGATTTTCATCGTCCCAATCTCAGCCGCATAAGATGATGCACTTCTACCTGCTATTACTATAGCCGTAAGCATAGGTCCAAGCTCTCTGGTGATTGCAATACCGGTAGCATCTACTACAAATATATCAGCACCAAATTTAGCCAACTGCACAAGACTTTGATAAGATATTACAAGCCCCACTAGCAAAGATGTCAAAGCTATAATAAACATGGCATTCAATCCGGATTTTTCTATATGGTATGCAGTCTCTTTAAATCTAAACAGTGTAGGTTTATAAAGAAGTCTGAAAAATGATACGCTCATCTGCCCTACAAACTCTAAAAAATCTTTAAACAGTTTATACTCTTGGATAGTTACTCTGCCTATCTTTTGCAAAGGGTTTTCATACCTGTTTGGTAGCTCTTCTTGACTGTAACCAGCCTCTATCAACTCCAACATTCTCTTTTGCTTTGCATCAAAACCTGTAATATCTACTTTGATGCCATTATCAGATAGTATATGCTCAAAATCTATCAGCAGTATAATTCCGGCACTGTCAAACTCTTCAACCTTTGAAAAATCAAAAACAGCACTTTTTATATCAGATATATCTTTTTTTATAGATATAAACTCTTTGGATATTTTATTCGTGCTGTAAATTGTCCAATCTCTTTTGCATATTATTTTAACCCTGTTACGCTCTTTTTCTGTATATAAATGTTTTGTTTTCATAATATTTAAATTATATCAAAAACAATCAACTAACAATAATTTGTTACAATAAACTTATTATTAACGAAGGAGATATGACTTATGAAATTGCTTCAAATACTTATGATTCTTATACTAAGTTTGCTATCAACAAACACTCTGTATGCTTATAGCAATGGCAGTGATGTCAGCACAAAAGAGGAGCAGGTAATTGAGCTTTATATAGCTACATTCAACAGAGCCCCGGACAGAGCAGGGTTGGATTATTGGCTCAATGAGATGACAAACAATCACTGGACAGCTGAAATGGTGGCTCAATCTATGTTTATGCAACCAGAGACAGAAAATATGTATGGAGACAAAGATTTAAAAACTTTTATCAAATCTGTATATGAAAATGTCTTAAACAGAGAGCCAGACAGTGCAGGATTGGACTATTGGTATAAGGATTTGTCATCTGGCAATATCCCAAAAGAGAGATTTGTAATTGCCATTATCAATGGTGCAAAAGCAAACGGTGATGATTCTGATGATGCAAAAGTATTGAAAAACAAAGTAGCAGTAGGCAAATACTTTACACTCGAAAAAGGTTTGAATGATGTAGAGTTGGCTAGAAAAGTGATATCAGAAGTTAGCAGTGATGATACTTCTGTTACCAAAATCAAGCAAGAGATAGACAAGGATACATCAGGTGATGCAGCTGATAATACAGATGTAACATGTAATTTACCTGTCATTACAGATGACAGCGGATTTGAAGATGTATATCCAAGCGAAGGTATAAAGTGGTCTGCAAAAGGAACAACAGTTCAGGATATTGCAGATGCATTCAATAATGCCAGAGCAAAAGATTCTACAATAAACAAAAAGCTTGTAATGCCTTCTCAGGAAGTGTGGGACAGTATGAGTGACAGTGAAAAAGGACTCTATCTAATCAACAAAGAAAGATATGACAGAGGACTCAAACCATTTGACGGTATAGACCCTGATGTGCAGAGTGTAGCTCAACAATATGCTCAGACACTACATGATACAGGTAAATTTGCTCATGATGTAGATGGCTCACCATGGGATAGATTGGACAGAGATCCAAAGATAAAAAATAACACAGACTTCTTCCAATATGGAGAAAATTTGGCAGCATTTGCAGCAACACCAAATTATCCTGATCTGCCAATGGCAAAATCTGTATATAACTGGATATATGATGATGCCGGCTCAAATTGGGGACACAGAAAATTTGTATTAGCAAAATTAAACGATAACAGTGGAGAAGAAGGCTCAGAAGGATTGATTGGTTTTGGTATTATCAAATCTGATGACTGGGCTTATTATGACGGATGGAACAGTTATATTATTGTAATGGATGGTATAGACCCTGCTCCTAGCTGGGATTACAGCAATACTCAAAGAGTATCATTGTGTCCAAACGGCAGTAATGATACAGGTGTTTCAAACTCTGATAACAATACCAATCAAAACAATGACAGATTTACTATCTTGGATGATGGTAAACTCATTGTAGATAATACTACCGGTTTGATGTGGCAAAATGCTGATTTAAATCATGATGACAGAGATGCAGCTGTTGCTGAGTGTGATAATTTGGTATTTGAAGGGTATGATGACTGGAGATTGGCAAGTACCGCAGAGGATAAAGAGTTTCATTATCAGACAAATTTAGCCGGTATTACTCCAAGACAACTCTTTGCAGACTGCACAGCAGAAGTAACTACTGATGGCTATGTCAGAACAAAAAAAGGTGCTCAACAGTATGGTGGCAATCCTGGAGATGAAATCAACTTCTCCGGTCCTGCCAATGTAAGATGTGTCAGAAACAATAAATAACTTTGTTTAATACAATTTGCTTTGGAGGTGGGGCTTGAGCCCCACAAAATACAGGATTGAAACTCTACTTTCCATATGAACTTCTTATTATTGTTTTATCTGCGAAGAAGGGCTAAACTAAAATATAGCCTGTTTTTACTTATGTCATTTAAAATACGGTGCTAAAACACCACTTTCTAGATTATTCCCACAAAGGTAAAAAATGAAATTACTCAAAACAGTTATAGCTTTTATGCTACTTTTACTCTCAGCAAACACTCTGTATGCTTATAGCAATGGCAGTGATATCAGCACAAAAGAGGAGCAGGTGATTGAGCTTTATATAGCTACCTTCAACAGAGCCCCGGACAAAGCAGGATTGGATTATTGGCTCAATGAGATGACAAACAATAACTGGACACCTGAAATGGTGGCTCAATCTATGTTTATGCAGCCAGAGACAGAAAATATGTATGGAGACAAAGATTTAAAAACTTTCATCACATCTGTATATGAAAATGTCTTAAACAGAGAGCCAGACAGTGCAGGATTGGACTATTGGTATAAGGATTTGTCATCTGGAAATATCCCAAAAGAAAAATTTGTAATTGCCATTATCAATGGTGCAAAAGCAAACGGTGATGATTCTGATGATGCAAAAGTATTGAAAAACAAAGTGGAAGTAGGCAAATACTTTACACTCGAAAAAGGTTTAAATGATGTAGAGTTGGCTAGAAAAGTGATATCAGAAGTTAGCAGTGATGATACTTCTGTTACTAAAATCAAGCAAGAGATAGAAAAGGATACATCAGATAATAATTTTGATGATGCTATTTTAAATGCTACTTTACAGACCCAGCAAGTAGGTGAAGGAGTAATATCAGTAGATAAAGATAACTCATCTAACTATTATATATCAGATGATGGCGATATGGTTTTTACAAGCAATGATGATGAAAATCTAAAAAGAGTGGAATTGAGAGTAACACAGGAGTGGGGACTTGATGATTTTGATACTGTTTCTATACAGGGCAATGTAAAGCTTGAAGTATCAAAAGATACAGATGAGATTACCTATATGCAACTTCATCACAAAAGCAATGGTGCAAAACCTTTTGTAAGACTTGTTTACAGAAAGGATAAAAACAATCATCCAAACAGTTTGTGGGCAGTAGTAAGAAAAAATGAAGACAGCAGTGGAGATGTATCTGAGTGGTATTTTTTAGGTAATTATCCACAAGATGAATTTATATCAGCAAAGATATCTGTAATTAATGGTAACAAATTGGATATTACTGTAAATAATAGTAATATCAATATAAATATACCGCAGTATTGGCAAAATTTGGACTATGACAGACAGAGATTTTATTTCAAAGCCGGATTATATTTCAGTGGTAGCAACAGTTACAGACAAGCTAATGTTATTTATCACTCTTTGCATATAAAAGAAATTTGAGTATTTTGCTACATAATTAGCACTTCTGTTTTATATAAGTGGATATTATTATAAAAACAAATCAAATATGAAGGAGTCAAGATGGAATCAGTCTCACAAAAACTAAAAGAGGTAATCACTCCAAACCTGGAGAAAGATAATCTAGGACATGTAACTCTACATCAGACAAGAGAGTTACTCAAAGATGCAGGAGCTGTATTGTTAGATGTAAGACCACCTGCAAAAGTAAGCGGTGAAAATGCTCAAGAAGCTGATATTCCAAATGCTTACTATATGCCATATCCGGAATTTTACAATTATGTAGATGAGTTACCAAAAAACAAATCTGATGTGATAGTAGTAGCATGTCTTAAAGGCTGGTTTGCAAACCGTGTAATGGGATATCTTGAGATGCTTGGATACAGTAATGTATATGTAATGGATACATCTATCGAAGATTTGATTGAGGTGCATAAAGCTCATACCGAAAAATAGTTACAAGGAGTGTGTAAATCACACTCCACCTACTTTATACTAATTACTTTTTAGATTTTTTTAAGAAAACTACCGAAAGTGGAGCTAAATCTATCAATATGGACTCTTCTTTGCCATGGCACTCTATAGACTCCGATTTATAAATCCTTGATCTATTTTCTATATTACCTCCAAATTCAATATATTGGGTATTGAATATCTCCATATAATCACACTTATACGGCACACCAATTCTGTAATTATCTATTTGAGTATCTGCAAAATGGCAAATCACAATAATATTATCATCTATGTTATCACTTTTTCTGACAAATGATATGATATTTCTCTGATAATCAAGCTCATCTATCCATTCAAAGCCCTTTGGCTCACAATCATATCTGTGTAAAGCTTTTTCATCTCTGTATAACGCATTGATATGAGATACCATATATTGCAACTTTTTATGATTATCCTCTTCAAGCAGATGCCACTCAAGACTGTTTTTATAATCCCATTCACTCCACTGCCCAAACTCTCCACCCATAAAGAGTAACTTTTTACCCGGATGAGCTATCATAAACGCCAACAGTGATCGGAGATTGGCAAATTTTTTTTCATCATCTCCGGGCATTTTATTGATAAGAGAGCCTTTCATATGTACTACCTCATCATGACTCAGTGGCAATATATAGTTTTCATTAAACATATATACAAAACTAAATGTCAAATGGTGATGATAGTGCTGTCGATATATAGGGTCTTGTTTGAAATATTTTAATGTATCATGCATCCAACCCATATTCCATTTGTATCCAAAGCCCAAACCACCTATATATGTAGGACGGCTTACCATAGGAAAGGCTGTGGACTCTTCTGCCATCATTACTATACCTCTGTTTTCCCGATATACCGATTTGTTGAGTTGTTTCAAAAACTCTATTGCTTCAAGATTTTCATTACCGCCAAACTTATTGGGTATCCACTCTCCATCTTTTCTGGCATAATCAAGATATAGCATAGATGCTACACCATCTACTCTGATACCGTCTATATGATATTTGTCAAACCAAAACATAGCACTACTGACTAAAAAGGCTCTCACCTCATTTCTGCCATAATTAAATATAGCACTGCTCCACTCAGGATGATAACCCTTTCGAGGATCTTGATGCTCATAGAGTGCCGTGCCGTCAAATTGATATAATCCATGCCCGTCTGTGACAAAGTGAGACGGCACCCAATCCATAATCACACCTATTCCGTAACTGTGCATCGTATCTACAAACAGCATAAATTCATGAGGTGTGCCATATCTGGCTGTAGGGGCAAAATATCCTGTAGCCTGATACCCCCACGAGCCGTCAAAAGGATACTCTGTAATTGGCATAATCTCAACATGAGTATAATTCATCTTCAGCAGATATTTAGCCAAATCTTCAGCCAACTCTCTGTATGTCAAAGGACGATTGTCATCTTCTACTTTTCTCTTCCATGAACCAAGATGCACTTCATATATATTTATGGGGTCTTTATGAGTCTGTTTCTGATATCTTCTTTCTATCCACTCATCATCACTCCATACAAAAGTATCTATATCATATATGACAGAGGCTGATTTGGGTGGCTTCTCATTATAAAAGGCATAAGGGTCGCTTTTGAGCCTGACACTATCATCAAATCCTGTAATATGATATTTGTATGTTACTCCTTCGCCCAAAGACTCTATAAAACCTTCCCATACACCTGTGCCGTCATCTCTTAGTTTGAGGGGATGTAATCCTGCTGTATATGAATTGAAATCACCTACTACACTGACATCTTTGGCATTTGGAGCCCATACAGCAAAGTATATACCTGTGATATCGTCTCTGTATATTTTTTTACTTCCGAGTATCTGATAAAGCCTCTCGTGAGTGCCTTCTTTGAACAGGTATGTATCTGTCTCTCCCCACAAAGATATATCATATCTGACACTTTTCATAATCAAACCTTTCAATCTCTACGCCTGGCTATAGCATCTTCATAGACTTCTATATACTCTTTTGCTGATTTTTCCCAATCAAATCTCTTATTCATAGCATTTATCTGCATAGCCCTAAAATCATTTTTCTGCTCATACCAAGTATCTATCGCCCATTTGACTGTATGATACAAAGCATCGGCTGAAGCTTCATAAAATTTAAATCCTGTCCCTATTACGCAGATAGTATTGTCAGCTCTATTGTCAGAATAGAGTCTGTATCTGTCTTTATCACTCATCGGATGATAATTTTCTATAGTATCATCCAATCCTCCTGTAGCTCTGACGATAGGAAGTGTGCCATATCTGAGAGAGTATATCTGATTGAGACCACAAGGCTCAAATAGTGAAGGCATCAAAAACATATCACTACCTGCTTCTATCTTGTGAGCCAACTCATTGGAGTATCCTACATATACTGCAAATCTGTCAGGATATTTGTGTGCTATATCAGCAAAAAAGCCCTCTGCCCACTTTTCACCAGTGCCTAGCATTACAATTTGAGTCCCAAGATTCAATAACCCTTCCATCGCCTGAGCAATCAACCCTATGCCTTTTTGCTCTGCAAATCTGCCTACAAATCCTATAACAGGTTTACTCTCATCTATTGGCAAATCAAAAATCTTTTGCAAATCTCTTTTGCACTCCTTTTTGCCCTCTAAATTATTGATATCATAATTTTTGACTATATATTTATCTTTATCCGGTGACCATTCATCATAATCTATACCGTTTAATATACCTCTGAGTTTATGAGAGTGTGCTTTTATATGCTCTTGTAAGCCAAATCCAAACTCTGGGGTTTGAATCTCTTGGGCATATTTCCTGCTGACTGTAGTGAGAGCATCACAATGAGCTATCCCGCCTTTTAGGAAATTGACACCATCATACACCTCTATCTCATAAGGATTAAAATGCTCCCAACCTACTTCCATCACATCCATTGCACCTTTGTAAAACTGCCCCTGATGTTGTAGATTATGTATAGTCAATACCGTTGCACTGTTTATAAAAAACTCATCATTGAGATATCTGGTATTTCTCAACAAAGGTTGAGGAGCAGTATGCCAATCGTGCGAGTGGATAATATCTGGTTGAAAATCAAGTTTTTTACATAATTGAAATGCTGCTTTGCTCAAAAAGATAAACCTGTTATCATTATCCGGATAACTAAAACCATTTTCATCAGTGTATAATCCTGATCTGCCGTAAAATGCTTCATAATCTATAAAATATACTCTGACATTACTATCTGGCAGTGTAGTGCTGTAAACACCTGCCCACAATTCACCCATAGGTCCCATACTCACCCCGAGAGGACCTGGAATATGCTCCAAATTGTCTCTGTTTATAGAGTAGTATCTTGGCATAACTACGATTACTTCATGCCCTAATCTCTCCAATGCTTTTGGCAATGCACCAGCTACATCTGCCAATCCTCCTGTTTTGGCAAATGGCACCACTTCTGATGCTGTAAAGAGTATCTTCATTTTCTCAACCTTTTGATAAATAAATTCTTATTATCTCTATTATAGCGATTATCAGATTAATGAAGAATCCAAAAGGAGTTTGGCTCCTCTCAAAGAGGCATTTTCCAATTTGCTTATTTCCACCCTGCACTCTTTTAGAGATACACTTAGTGTATGCTCTTTCAATCTCTTTTCTATCAGAGGCAAAATCCAATGATTGGTATCTATCACACCTCCACCCAATACCAATACTTCAGGATTATACAGTGTAATAAGTGTCCCACATGCATAAGAGAGTGCATCTATATATGCCTGGGCTATATTATTGCACAACTTGTTTTCACAATAATAAAGCTTCTTTAACAGAGGCTCTTTGCATTTTATCATCTCAGACCACTTTATCAAAGCTCTGCCGGAAGCCCAATTTTCAATACAGTCATATCTGCCACACCCACATCTAAAGGAAGCTTTTTTATATGGAATATGACCTATCTCACCTGCAAAACCGTTTTTGCCTTTCAGTAATCTGCCACTGTCTATGATACCGGCACCAATACCTGTGCCTGAATATAGAGCTATAAGATAACCACTCTCATAATAATCAGACTCGGCAAGTGCGGCACAATTAAGGTCATTTTCTATAAATACAGGAATATTATAACGATTGCAGAGTTGGGATATGATATCTCTTTCGTTTTTGTCTATATTTGGAGACTCTGTTATCTTCCCATTATTTATAAATCCGGCAAAAGATACACCTATACCTTCAATATTGGGATACTTTTCAAATATAGTATCAAATATCTCCAAGATATCAATATCACTCTTTTTAAGAGAGTCTTCTATATTGTCTTTGCCATAAATTTTGTATCGAAAATTGGTTCCGCCCAAATCAACGGCCAATCTGTTCATCATTTTACTCTGTCAGATATCATTTTACGCAATCTTTTTATCTCTTCTTTGATATCTTTTCCATCTCCGTATTCGATAAAGTTTAGATACCTCTCATGCACCCCTTTTGGGAGTTTTGAGTGCCGGATAGGACACCAATACTGCTCTGTTCTTGAAGATATCTCTCTGACATATCCTATAAGACCGTTAAAATATCCACAATATATACAATTTAATTTCTGGAGTATATTTAGATAAGGTAGCTTATGTCTGTCTATAATGATATAATCATCTCTTTTGACTCTATCTATGCCGTATGCAGGAAAACATACCGCCTGATATACTGTTACAAATATATCCATAATGACAGCAGGGATTATCATGGAGTATATTACAGGTGCTGTCAATACATGAAACGGCTTTGCTCCTGAGATATACTCAATAAGAGAAACTTTTTCGGCACTAAAATCACATAAAAGACGCTTTTTTGTTTCATCAGCACCTTTTTTTAACTCATTGTCAATCTCATTTTCTATCTCTTTGAGCCTTTCAGCCAGAGAGCGAAGCCTTTGCTTATCCATATATCTATATCAATCCCAGTTCATTTAGTATAGATTCAATTTTGGGAGATATCTCTGAAAGTTTTTCATACAGAGTGCCAAAAGCTTTATCCTCTTCATACCACTCTTCTATATGTTTAAAAGAGTTGCTCTTTTGCTCTTCACTCAAATCAGAATTTTTTATAGCATCTTTGATTCTTTCCAAATGCTCTATCTTTTTGTTACTCATACTATTATCCTTTTTCCTCATTTTGCGAAATTATATCACAAGCTTCAGATTTCAACAGATTTGCCTCATATAAAAACGGCGAAGGCTTAAAATCACTCTTTTTTACTCTGTCATATTTGGCATAAGATAGATAGAGTCTATCTTTTGCTCTCGTAACAGCTACATAAAAGAGTCTTCTCTCCTCTTCAATATCCCCTCCGTTTCTACTCATCAATTTTCTGTTTGGAAATCTGCCATCCATCAAATCTATTACATATACATCTGCAAACTCCAATCCTTTTGATGCATGCACTGTCAATAGATTGACTCCGCTACCTTCACTCAACTCTCCTCCACCAAGTATCATAGCATTTAAAAATCTGTCAGTCTCTGTGTAATTCATAGACAAATCAAGCAAAAGTCGTGCTTTTCTTAGTATCCGCTCTTTTGCCAACTCCTTTTTATCATCATCTATCTCTCCGCTTCTGTTTTTTGCTCTCTGTTTTGAGAGCATATCTACAATTCTGGAGTATAGTTTTGATGATATTATCTGTCTCAAAAGATAACTCGGTCTTCTATCTTTGTCCAAAGATGAATACAGTGCTACGGTATCAGCAAAAAACCGCACAGCATCTTGAGTCATTTTTGGGTGTTTCAGCAAAGGATGCTCACTAATTCTCTTTTCCAATCCCATAGCATCAAATCTGCCCGAAGGTGCAAAATCCGGGTCATCATCAAACAGACCAAGCTGATAACTTGTAATCCTTTTAGGAAGTGGCAAATCATAAACTACAGGATTTAATATACCTCTCATGGCATTACCGTCACCAAAATGGACAAAGAGTTTGAATATCTCCTGAGCCAGTGCTACGCCTACACCGTTTGCATACTCATAGATATGAATAAATGCCATCATATCTTTTGGATTTATCAAAAATGCCATCACATCTAAAAGAAACTTTACCTCTTTTGATTCAAAAAAGCTTGTGCCACCTTTCCTGCGACAAGGCACCCCAAGCTCTCTCAAACTGGCTTCTATACCATCAGCACTGGCATTGTTACGAAATATTACCGCCACATCTTCATAATCTCTGTATGACTCTTTGATACGGTGGGCTATGGATTGATACTGCTCAAACAACTCTTTATACTGCAAGAGCCTTGGAGCTTCACCTTCACCTTTCCTGCCTACTTCCAGCCTTTTGGGATATATTCTGGGGTTTCTCTCTATCACTCTGTTTGCAAGAGAGAGTATAGGATAGTATGAGCGATAGTTTATCTTGAGTGTATATACTTTGGCATCCGGATATCTTTTTGTAAATGTGTTTATATTTTCGATATTTGCACCGTTAAATGCATAGATACTCTGGTCATAATCTCCCACACAAAACAGAGATTGAGATTTCATAGTATCAATAAGAGAGCCTTGAAGCGTATTGGTATCTTGATACTCATCTACTAGTATCTCACGAAAAGAGATATCCATATCATCTATATACTTCTTGGTATTTAACAATAAATCATTAAACGACATAAATCCAAATTCATCTTTTGTAGCTTCATACTCTTGACATATATCGATATATGCATCAATCAATATCTCTTGCTCCGGATATTTTTGTAACAACCACTCATCAAAACTATCCAAAGAGGCATTTTGATACAGATTATACAAATCATACAGGTAATTTGCCGCAAACGGTTCTGTCTCGACATTCATTCTGCTGAAATTTCTTCTCTCGTATATCCCTCTAAAGAGTGTTTTCAATTCACCAGGCTGTTTGAGTGTCAAATCAGGTCTGTTTTTTCTAAGCCATCGGTAAGATACTGCATGAAAAGTGCCTGCTTCTATTCTGCTGATATAGTTATTGGGAAAATAGTTGCCAAGCCTTGCTATCATCTCACCTGCGGCTTTGTTGGTAAAAGTAAGTAAGAGTATATTTTCAGGAGCTACATCACTGCGTAGTAGATGAGCAATTCTGCCTACTATCGTAGAAGTTTTACCGGTCCCTGCACTTGCTATTACGAGATTATGACCGGCAGGAGCAGTAGCAGCAGCATACTGCTCCTCATTCAAAGAAGACAAAGGCATATATTACTGTTTATGCCCAAGGATATAATATGTATTCTTCCCCTCTACCTTTTGGATATCTACTTTGTATTTCTGACTCCAATGCTTGACAATATCCTCAAACGCTTTAATCTCCTCTTCATCATGGCTATCACATTTGATTTTAAGATAGTCATGTGAGTTAGACATAGCTACAATAGCATTAAATCTCTTCAATTCATCATTCAAAGAGATTATATGTTTTGCAAATTTATCGAAATTTTCTGTATTTGAGATAATTCTCTCAAGTTGAGACAAAGTTGCCTCTTTTACCGGATAATCCATCTGTGTCAACAGAGTTTCTGGAGTTACATTTATACTCATAGTCACCTTTCAAAAAAAATTTGGCTAATTCTATCCAAAACATCAATCTATTTCAATTATTTAAAAAAGTCTCTCTTTTGGTTTTAGTTTATTCAAGAGCAATTTATAGTGTTCGACATTCTGAAATGCCTTCTCATATCTCCATCTTAGTACAAACTCTATCACTTCATTCTTTTTTTGCTCTTCCATAGTCTCAGCTTTCCCAAAATATGCCAAAGATATGTTTTTTGCTTTCTTTTTACCATTTTTGTCCGGTTCATAGGTAATGGCAATTATCTGCACATACTTACCCTCTCTTATCTCACCAAAATCATCATCTTTCAATCCTATTCCGCTAATATTCATAGCTTTGTATATCATTATTTCAGAATAGTCATCTATCTTTTTGGCAATATCGAGTTTAAGAAACAGTTCTGTCATTCTTATAATATTTCTTGTGCGAACAGGCTCTCTGTGTCTGTCAAATCCAAGCTTGGATATCAATATCGATGCCAGTTCATCTATATTTTCTCTAGATAGAGGATCACCCTCTATCTCCACGAGATACTCACCGTCTCCAAAGGTAGAGACAGTATCCACCTCCTCTATACCTTTTATCTCTCTCAATTTGGCATCGAGCTTCTTATGTAATGATTTTATTCGTTCTTCGAGCCTATCGGCGCCCATGGCATACTCCAAACTATCTGTTATTATCTAAAATACTACTCTAATGATTATTAAATATATCTAAAAATATCAATTTTTTATTTAAAAATATCAATTTTGAACATATAAAGATAAACACGCCTCTTTTAGATAAAATTACACAATGTAAAATTAATATATTAGGTTTTTGATATGGATTATTTGGAGATTAACGGTGGTAGGAAACTGAGTGGTAAAATTGATATCAGCGGGGCAAAAAATGCTGCTTTGCCTGTAATAGCTGCAACACTGCTAAATGATGGAATCAGCAAAATAGATAACCTCCCTAATGTAGTAGATATAAAAACGCTTCTGAAACTTATAGAGATACTTGGAGCGAAGGTATCATGGATTAATCAAAACGCCGTAGAGATAGATACTACAAATATTACCTCAACAAGAGCAGTATATGAAATAGTATCTAAAATGAGAGCTTCTATCTTGGTGCTTGGTCCCCTGCTGACCCGTTTTGGAGAGTGTGAAGTGAGTCTGCCCGGAGGATGTGCCATAGGTCAAAGACCTATAGATATGCATCTGAAAGCTTTGGAAGCTATGGGGGCAGATATAGAGATAAAGGGTGGCTATGTCCGTGCTGTAGCCAAAAATGGCTTGAAGGGTGCTAGAATTATTTTTGACAAAATTACTGTAGGCGGTACCGAAAATATACTTATGGCAGCATCTATGGCAAAGGGTGTCACAGAGATAATAAACGCCGCAAGAGAGCCTGAAATAGTCCAGCTTTGTGAGATGCTTCAATCAGCAGGTATAGAGATAGAAGGGGTAGGAAGCAGTCGCCTCTTAATAAGAGGCAGTGGTGGTGAAGCTATCAAATTCCCAAAAACCATATCTGTAATACCTGACAGAATAGAGGCTGGCACCTATCTTTGTGCCGGTGCGATTACCTACTCCAGTATTACCCTGGAGAGGGTAAATATAGAGCATATTCAGACTACTATCGACAAACTGCTAACTATGGGTTGTGATTTTAATATAAAAGATGAAAGCATTACAATATATCCTGCCAAACAGTTAAAAGAGGTCAATATCGTAACAGCTGAATATCCTGGATTTCCTACCGATATGCAGGCACAATTTATGGCAGTGGCATCTATAGCAGACGGAGAGAGCCTGATAGAAGAGAGACTCTTTGAAAACAGATTTATGCATGTGAGTGAATTAAACAGATTGGGGGCTGATATATGGCTCAAAGGCAACACAGCAGCTATCAGACCTGTAGATAAACTATATGGTGCAGATGTAATGGCTACAGATCTAAGAGCCAGTTCAGCTCTGGTTCTTGCAGCACTTGCAGCCCAAGGGACTACCCGTATCAGAAGAATTTACCACCTCGACAGAGGATATGACAATCTCGAAGGCAAACTGAAAAAACTAAATGCTGATATCATCAGAAAAAAGGAAAACAGTTAATAATAACAGTGCGACTAATGTCGCACCAAAACTACTTGACTCTATAAACCACAGCATACATCAAAGGTATATATATCAGATTCAAAACAGTAGCCCATGCAATACCATATCCCAGTGCTACAGCCATTGGCTGAATGATCAAAGATTGACCACTGGCAAAGAATATGAGCGTAATCAAACCCAAAACAGTAGTCAAGGATGTCAAAAATATAGGTCTCAATCTCATAGAGGCATATTCAGAGATTTCATCTATACTTTTGGCTTTTTTGATAAAATCAAGCATAATCAGAGCATCATTTACGACGACTCCGGCAAGTCCTACTATTCCCATCAAACCCGGCATACTCAGATTGATACCCATAATATGATTGCCTATCAATGCACCCAATACAGATAGAGGTATCACAGTAATAGTAATCAAAGGCAATATGAGAGAGTTAAACATCCAGACCAGAGATATAAATATCAAAAATATAGCAATTATTCCAGCTTGACCCATCTCTTTTTTTACCTGTTTGTTCTCTTTTTCTTCACCCTTTACCAATACTTTGACTCCACTTTGTTTGATTTTTTTCAAATCATCAAAGAGTCGGCTCATCACTTCACTAGGCAGTATGACTTTTTTATCTGTCAATGCTGTAAGAGTCCATATCTTTTCGCCGTTTTCTTTGTATATCTTCAAAGAGCTTCTCTTTTTGATAATTTTGACTATATCAGAGAGTGCCACAATATATTTGCCATCAGGTGTAGATATATCTATACTGTTTAAATCAATATTATTATCTTTGAGAGGGTCTTCTATACGAATATAGAGCAATCCTCTTTTGTCAAAGGCTTTGGAGTATTGGGCATCCAAAAACAAGCCTCTCAATACAGAGACCAGTTTACCTTCATCAAAACCCAATGAGCGACCATACTCATTGAGCTTTAACTTTAGCTCCAAAGGACCCTCTTTTGCATTATCTTCTATATCCATCACACCATTTATCTTATGAAGTCTGTTTTCTATCTCTCTCATGGCTTCTATGGCTTTTTTGTCATCAGTGCTACTAAAACTTATCTCTATATCATGTCCTACAATACCTGCTTGTGGCACAAATGCTGTAAGCTCCTGATAGATAGGATTTCCGTTTGATAGTTTCAAATTTTTGAATGGCTTGATTATTTGTGCTACTTTTTTGGATATCTGCTGAGCACTCTGTTTCCTTTGCATATCACTGTCATCATACTCTATGGAGAGATACGGATTTATATATTTGTCAAAAAAGTTCTCCGGCGCTCTTTCGTGTAAGTTTATAAATATATGAAAGAGATTTTCTCCTCTTTGTGCCTGTTGGTCAGCAGTAAACTTCATACCTACAATAGATGTGATAGAAGATACATCTCTTTTGTCAAGTTTTTGCAAAAGAGCTTTTTCTATACGCTTGATATACTTTTCTGTATCTTCAAGTCTGTTGTTTACATCTACCTTGCCACTGATATATATCTGTGATGCGTCAAATGCAGGAAAGAGTTGAAATTTACTGATTTTAAACATAAATACAGTTCCTGCAATTATTGACAGCACCATTGTAAGCAACGCTATCTTTTTATATTTGAGCAAAGATAACAGCAGATATCTATATTTTTCAACAGCCTTATCCCAAAACGGACTCACTTCATGACTGTTTATACCTTTGCCTATACTAAATAACTCTTTGGCATGAAGAGGCAGGAAATAGAATGCTTCAAACAGTGAGCTAAGCAGAAGTATTGTAATCATTACAGGCAATACTTTCATAAAAATACCAAGCTGTCCACTCATAATCAAAAGTGGCAAAAAAGCAAAAACCGTAGTCATGGTAGCTGTCAATACAGCAGGAAACATCTCTACTGCACCATCAATAGCAGCTTCTCTGGGAGCTTTGCCCATCTCCATATGACGGAAGATATTTTCAGCCACCACAATAGCTTCATCTACAAGCATACCCAGAGCTATCAATGCTCCGAGCATAGTAAGCATATTCATACTGTATCCCAATATCTGAGCACCAATAAGAGCGATAAAAAAGCTCATAGGTATTCCAATGGCTACAACAGTGGCTATCCTCCAGTTTACACTCAAAAAAAGAGCGGTAAATACCAAAATCAATCCAAAAAATATATTTGAACTTACCAAATTGATACGGTTTTTTATCCATATGGAGGTATCAGTATATACTTCAAATACCAAATCAGGGTATCTTTTGGAAAATTTGGCAAGAATTTGTCGTATCTCTTTGCTCAGAGCTATTGCATTGCCGTTTTTGGTTTTTGTGATATTGATGGATATATTTCTCTTGGAGTTAAAGTGAGATATCTCATTTGCTCTGCTCAAACCGTATGTCACAGTAGCCACATCACCTACTTTTATTCGTTTGTTACCTGTTGCGATAATTGTATTTTCAAACTCTTTTACATCTTTTGGACCATTGATTGTAGAGAGGTATATCTCTTTGCCCATGCTTTTGAATGTACCGGCAGGGAATATGGAGCTGATTGTAGATATGGCTCTGTAAAATGCCTCTTTGCTGATACCGTAGGCTTCCAGTTTGGCAGGGTTTAACTCTATTCTTATCTCATTGTCAGCTTCACCTCTGATATCTATACTGTTGAGTGCTTTTAGTGAAGAGAGGATACTTTTTAACTCTTTTGCGGCTTTTAAAAGCTCTGATTTTGGTCTGTCACCTGATACAGCTATCAAAAGCAGTGGAAAATTATGCACCAGCACTCTGGCTGTAGGCTCACTCATATCAGATGGCAAATCATTTTTGATTCCTGATATCACATCTTTGACATCACTCAATACAAGCTGTTTGTCTGCACCGGGTTTTATATCTGCAGTGATGGAAAAAGAGCCGTTTTGAATTACAGATTCTATATCGCTCAAATTCTCTACACTCTTTAAATCATCTTCTATGGGTCTTACAGCCATCTTGTCCAAAATATCAGCACTCGTGCCTACATATCCGCCACTTATTACAATCTTTTCCAAATCAGCCGGAGGGAAAATCTCTTTGGGTATATCTCTGTATGCAAACAGTGCCAGTATCATCACCAATACAAACAGAATATGATTCAGCCACGGTCTGTCTATGGCAAATGCCAAAAAAGCCCTAATCACTCTGTATCCTCTTTATTATCAGAATCATTTTCATTTTCATTCTCATCAAATTCTGTATAACTCATCACTGTATCTTCTACTCTGTTTTTATATCGTAGTCTTTCCACATTGGTTTTTAAAATTCTGTTCTCTTCTTTCAAAGATGATACTTCATGGTATATGATGGCATACTTTCTACTCTCATAATATATTTTGTTGCTGATATATATTTTTATAAGAGCCAAAGAGAGAATAATTGTAATTACAATCAAAGCAATAAAAAAATCTCTGAGTCTTATACCTTGAGGTTTTGGTTTTTTCATAATCAAAGACTCTCTTTAAATCTGAATAATCTCAATTTGGCACTGCGACTTCTCGGATTGAGTGAGAGTTCATCACTTTTGGCTGTAATTGGCTTCCTGTGAGGCATATATCCTATAGCATTATCCCCTCCACATGTGCATCTGTAGCTGTGAGACGGACATATACACTCTTGGCTCCACTTTTGAAATCTTCTCTTTACCAGTCTGTCTTCAAGAGAATGAAATGTAATCAAAGCAATGATGGCTCCTGCTGGAGGATTGCTCTCAAGAGTATCTAACAATCTCTCTATCTCTCCTAATTCATCATTGACCTCTATCCTGATAGCCTGAAAAAGTAGAGTAGCCGGATGTATCTTTTTGGAAGAACGAAGATATTTTGATGCCAAATTTGCCAACTCTTTGCCTGTCTCTATAGCCTTTGTTGCTCTTTGCTCCATTATGGCAGAGACTATTTTGGAAGGATTTCTTATCTCAGCATACTCTCTTAGGATATACTCCAGTCTGTCTTGAGGGTATTGATTTACTACCGTATAGGCATCAAGAGGAGATGAAGTATCCATTCTCATATCAAGCCTGTTATCAGATGCAAATGAAAAACCTCTCTCATCTTTGTCCAATTGTAGAGAAGATACCCCAAAATCTGCCAACAATCCTGATATCTGAGCTTTTCTATTTTTCAATAAATATGGCACTGTGTCAGAAAATCTTCCTTTTATAATCTCTACTCTGTCAGCAAATTTTTCCAACTTTTTTGATGAGTATGCTATAGCCTCTGAATCTCTGTCTATACCTATGATATTGATATGAGGATAATGGCTCAAGAGAGCCTGAGAGTGTCCGGCATATCCTAGTGTGCAATCGATTAAATTTCCTTCAGCTATATCTGAAAATGCCTCTATCACTTCTGCTTTCAATACAGGTATATGTAAAACTTCAGATTCTGAATTACTACTCAACAAAATATCTTCCCTTTAAAACAAATAATTTATCTTTATATCAAAGATGTAATAATACCAAAAAGAGATTTCCCTATATTAATTAACACAATTAGCAGTAAAGGTATGGTATTATGCAAAAAAGAATTTTTTTGGGGAATGTAAATGGAAGAGATTTCAACAAGATTTAAGATTATCGAATTAGCCGTAAAACTCGGAGACCGAGAGACTATAGATATACAGGCTAAAAAGTTGAGAGATATCAGCTTGGATGACAATCTCGATGAGATAATAACACTGCTTGAGAGCAATAACTTCAGACAGGCTCTGTTTTTGATGAAAAATTACTCAGGCACACTCAAAGATGATTTTTTCTATAATGAAAATGATGATAATACAGAAGATACAGATGAAGAACAATATCATGAAAAAGTAGAAAAAGTTTCAGATGAAAACAGAAGTGGCATAAAAATCATTACAGTAGATGACCTTCTAAATCTATCTGACAAATCAAAAGAGAGTATATCCGATTATAAAAGCCCCCGTGAGCAACCATCCAAAGATGAGTATGATTATAATGACGATGATATACCGCATATGAATTCTGCTGAAAAAGAAGAGTGGAGTGAAGAAGAGTCCTCTCTACCCGATCCTCTTTTTAACAGCCATCTAAAAGAAGAAAATGACAACTCAACAATCCCAGAGCCTATATATGACTATCAACCTGCTCCTGTATTTCAGTTGGATACAGAAGAGGAGACAGATACAACCCCTGCAGATATCAAAGATAAAGAAGATACAGATGAGTGGGATGAGTTTGAAAATGAAAATATCTCTATAGATCAGGATAATGACAATTTAGAGGAGATGGAAGAGAGTGAAAAGAGTAAAAACAGCTCCACAACCTTGCCTGAAAATGAAAATCATACATATCCGGCTATGCCTCATATAGAACTCAAATTCAAAAATATGATGAACCAGTATCCTCCACTTGAAGAGGGTGAAGATATCACAGCAGAGATATATCCAATGATAGACAAAATTGCACAAGAGGGTTACAATGAGCAGGATATATGGGATTTTTTAGAGCATTATCACAGATACAAAGAGAGAGGAGACAAAGCTTCAGCTGCTCAGATACTCCTGCTTGCAGCCGCTACAGAGTCCAAATTTGCCCAGTTTTTACTAGCTAGAGAACTATTTAGCGGTGATGTTATAGAAAAAGACCATGGAGAGGCATTTACACAAATCAAACTACTTGCAGAGAAAAACTTTCCTGAAGCCATATGTGATTTGGGACAATTCTATGAATATGGCATAGGTATAGACAGAGATAAGAAGATGGCTTTGATACTATACGAAGAGGCAGCAGATTTGGGTGTAGAAAGAGCCAAAAGACATATAGAGAGATTGAAAAAGAGTAAAGGTTTGCTCAAGTTTTTCAAATTTTAACAGACGGCAGTTATGAAAAATATATCACAATATGATATTGCCGTAATAGGTGCAGGTATTGCCGGAGTAAGTTGTGCCAGATTTCTACACAATGCCGGAATGAAAGTCCTTCTCATAGACAAAAGTGCATATCCTGCATCAGGCGGAAGCGGTGCTGCGGGTGCTTTTATATCTCCTCGCATAGGCAAAGGAGGCAGACTCCAAAGCCTCACAAATCAAGCCTTTGAGTTTGCTGTCAATTTCTACTCACAAAACTATCCTGAGTATTTTCACCATACAGGTATATTAAGAATCCCAAAAAACGAAGATGATGCCCAAAAGTTTAAAATATATGAGACTTTTAATCACAAACCATACGAAATATATACCCAAAAGCAACTGCAATCAAAAGGCATAGATACAGACGGAGACGGATTTTATTTCTCTCAGGCAGGTGATTGCGATGCGATGAAACTATGTCAAGCCATGGTATCAGATATAGACTACAGACAGATGTATGTTAAAAATATTATCCAATCAGATGATATATGGGAGATTAAATCTGATTCTCAGAGTTTGAAAATACCCTCCATAGTCTTGACTACAGGATATGAAAATGCCCTTTTTGATATGAGATATATGGGTGTCAAAGGATTATGGGGCAGTAGAGGTGACTACTATAGTGATAATATATTATCTACTACCATACACAAAGATTTTACTCTCTCTTCTAGCAGAGATGGTATAGTCAAAATAGGTGCTACTCATATAAAATCACCAAATCCATGTATGCTCTGTGATGGAAAACCTCTAAAAGATTTGGAAAACAAAGCCAAAAAACTCTATCCCAATATCACCCTAAAACTAAAACGAACACTTTGCGGTATGCGTTCTACAAGCCGTGACCATTTTCCTCTAGTAGGTCATATATTAGATACAAAGAGTATGCTACAAAAATATCCGGCACTCTATAGAGGGGCAAAAGTAGAATTTGAATATCTAAATAATATATATATTCTAAATGGCTTAGGAGGCAGAGGCTTTGTATTTGCCCCTCTTATGGCAAAACTTTTGACACTGCATATCACTAAAAACCAGGCTCTACCGCCTGAAATTATCCCAGACAGACTATTTTACAAATGGGTCAGAAGAGTAAAGCAAGGCTCATAAATATATACATTTACTGATTTTATTTTCATTGATTTGTAAATAATATGTAAAGTATCACTTGACATATTATGATTTTTACTATATCATACTCCAAACAGCTCAAAAGGAGTCAATATGCTAAAGATGAATCAA
>WFNP01000029.1 GCA_015488535.1 Nitratifractor sp. | reverse complement strand
CAATTTATTATAGATTGTATAATGAGATTTTTATTTAGTTATTGCTCTTTTATAGATGTTTTTATATTGGCTGTGTCATTCTTATACGGAATATATATCCTACTGCCTAATTACCAATGCCTATTGCCTAGAAGATAGTGTTTAAACAAGACTTGTGTTAATAAAGTAATTTTATCTAATCTTTTTTTATTCGTTGTAAACCTATTAGATGTTTTTTGGTTAAATCAGGATAATTTCCATGTAAACCTTTGCCATCATTGCCATGGCATCCGGCACATACACTGCTGAAATACATTTGGGCTTTTTGTGGATACTGTTCAGGGCATTTTCTGCCAGATAGTTCCAATACATAACATACTACCATGTGCGTATCTTCTTTGGAAATATATCCACCTTCCATGATACCTCCTTTGTAATGTTGCCAATAGGAGCCGTGATTTATCACATACTCTATATATGCTATGCTATTTTGTGTATTGTAAATATCTTTTATATGGAATTGGAGTAACTCTTTTGGAATAGATTGATTGTTATGTTTAGTTATTCTTGAAGTGTTTTTATGAGATATTATTTTTTTAGATTTATCTGAGATACTTATAATGTATAATGTAGTCAATAAAATGAGCAGAAGAGGTAGTATCAATCTCTCTGCCCATTGATTCAATTTATTCATGATTTTGTAAAAATTGTTCTATGAAAACTTTTTCAGATAAAGGTTTACTTATAAGATAACCTTGGCAGAGTAAATCACTGTTTATACTTTTCAATATCTCTTTTTGTGTTTCTCTCTCTACACCTTCTATTACTATCTCATAGTTTAGCTTGATACCCATATCTATGATAGTTCTCAAAATTAAAATATTTTCTATTTTATCTGTCAAATCAGATATGAAAGCTTTGTCTATTTTTAATATTCTAAATGATAATTTTTTAAGGTAGGACAGTGATGAGTAACCTGTACCAAAATCATCTACAGCACAATCAAATCCTTCTTTGTGCAATTCTTCTAATACATTGTGAGCTTCTTCAAAATTATTTACAAGAGACTCTTCGGTAATCTCTATCTTTAATTCACCATTATACAACCCATAATTTCTTTTTAGATTTTTGAATTTACTGACTATATTTCTGGAAAATAATAGTCTGGTATCTATATTTACCGATAGATAATTTAGATTAAAATATCCTTCTCTTTTCCATTTTTCAATAGTTTCACAACTCTTTTTTAGTACCCAATTATCCAAATCTGTAATACGACCGGTTTTTGTAACAATCTCTAAAAATTCTCCAGGTTCCAGCATTCCTTTTTCAGGGTGATTCCATCTCACCAATACTTCAGCACCTCTAAGCTCTCCTGTACTGACTGATATTATGGGTTGAAAAAATAGTTCAAACTGCTCTTTTTTGAAAGCATCTGCAAGATCCTTTTGTAATATATATAATCTGTCATATTTCTCAGCTATAGTCTCATTATATACAAATACGCTTCCATCTTCTTCTTTCTTTGCCTGGAACATAGATATATCTGCCTGTTGAATGAGTCTTTCAAGATCTCTTTCTCGTGGTTTTATGATAACAACGCCTATACTGTAACCTACATCTAGAATCTTCCCATCTACCATAAATGGTTTATTAAATTCTGTTTTGGCATTATCTACCCACTCTTCCAGATATTGTAGTGTCTCTTCTTTGCTCCCGGCAACAAAAGGCATAACAATACAGAACTCATCACCTCCCAATCTAATAAGGCGAGATTCTCTATCGATAATCTTTTTTAATCTTATAGTCGTTTCTATCAATACCCAGTCACCAATATCATGCCCATACAGATCATTTATCTGTTTAAATCTATTGAGATCAAAATACAATAACAGAGAGTAGGTTTGATTATGTTTCTCTTTTTGGAAAAACTCTTCCATAAAATTATGAAAACCTCTACGATTCAACGCGGAAGTAAGTGGGTCATGAGTAACGAGATATTCTAACTCCTCTCTGGCATTATGCTCTTTGGTATTGTCTTCTATTACTCCAATACCTCCTGTAATATTGCCTTTGTTATCTTTGATTGTAGACAGTTTTACCTCTACCCATAACTCTTTGCTACTAGGAAGGATTAAGCTACCTCTGTATATTTTACGATTTCTTTTTAGAGAACTTGTTATCATTTGCGATAACTCTTTACCTATAATAGTAGAGAGTCCTATTCCTATAACTTCCTCTTTACGATTTATTGAAAATAGGTTTAAAAAGGCTCTATTACAATCTATCAATTTCAGGTGCGTATCATAGGCAAAGAGTGATTCTGAGGATTGTTCAAAAAATCTCTGTACCATTATCTGCTTTTCATATAGTTTGGCTTTTGCCATCTCTATCTCTCTCTCTTTCTCTTTGAGAGTTTCATTCTTTTGATAAGAGCTTAGTATGATACTGATTTGAGTAAAAGAATATATTACTACAAGAAATGCCAAAATATATGTATCTTTTCTCATAAGTAATAACATCTCTATCATCAGAGGAAAGAGTATAATTACCAAGTATCCTATGGCAGTCCTGTGATCTTGTGACAGGGCTTTTACTGCACCACTACTGATACCTACTAGAACTATAAATACAAATAGTTGATAGTAAGCATTGAGTTGTGGCATAGCATACAAAGCCAATATGGAGAATAGTAGAGCCGTCAACCAGACTTGCACCACAAATTTTTCATGCCATACTTTCAGTGTGTTTCTTTTTTTATTTTTTGTATAGTCGTATGCATTGTAGAGTCTCCAAAGAGAAAGAGCCACGATGATTCCATACCATGCTATCATTCCATTTCCTAATAAAGGAGTCAGTATATACAGAAGTATAGTCTCTAGTAAGATCAGAGTAATAAGAGTGCTTCTTTCCATTCTAAAGAGTTCATCCATTACTTCAGGTTCTACTATCTTGTGATTTTTCAGTTTAAATAGATTTTTGATTGTTATCATAATTAGTTTCCATACATAATATGTAGTCACAGAGAAATTTCTGGAATATATGTAATAATTAAAAGCCCCCACAGCTATAATCATACTCATATAAGAGAATACACTATAACATTTTTCAGGCTTAGTCCTGTTGATTGATTACGGTTATAGTATATAGAAAATTATCTTATCTACTGCTAGATACAGCTTACTATATCTATCATATTTTCATTATGGTAATATTTGGTATATTTTTGAATGATGGAGATATCTTATGTTTATAAAAATAATAAGTTCAGCTTTAATTACAAGCTCTTTTATATATGCCGCTTCTCTTCAGAGTAGATGTAGCAGAGGTGACAGTGGTGCATGTGAAACATTGGGTATTATGTATATTACGGGTGATGGAGTAAGAGTAGATGGATATAGTGCAATCAGTTATCTTGAGAAGGCATGCTCAATGGGTAGAGCAAGTGCATGTAACAGTGCGGCATTTATATATGCTGATGCTGAAGGTGGTGTGCCACAGGATTATACCAAGGCTATGAGATACTGGAGTAAAGCTTGTAGATTGGGTGATGGTAGTGGGTGCTCCAATTATCAATTGGCTGAGGATAAATTAAAAGCTTTGAGAGAAGGAAAAGAATATTAAATAGTAGCTATTGACAAAAATTATTATTTAGTATATAATCTCATTACTATAACACAAGGAGCCAAAAATGGCATGTGATACAAACAGTGACAGTTACAGTGAAAATGTAGAAAACAATACAAATAAAAAGGAGAGTAAAATGGAAGAGAATGTTCAAACACAATCAGGAGTATTGGTGCTAAAGCCAATGCCGGAATTTAAAATGGATGCATATAATGCAGAAACAGGACACTACACTACAGTAAGCAGTGAAGATTTCAAAGGTAAATGGAGTGTAATTTGCTTCTATCCAGCAGACTTTACATTTGTTTGTCCTACTGAGATAGCAGCTATGAATGCACATCTTGATACTATCAAGGGTGAGTTAGGGTGTGAAGTGTTAGCAGTATCTACTGATACAAAATTTAGCCACAAAAGATTTGCAGAGACTGAGCCACTCTTAGAAGGTCTAAAACTTACTATCGGAGCAGACCCAACAGGTGAGGTTACTAGAAAGTTTGGTGTAATGATAGAGGGTGAAGGTATTGCTCTAAGAGGAAGATTTTTGATTAATCCAGATGGTATCGTAGTAGCTCAAGAGGTGCAAGCTCCACCAGTAGGTAGAAATGTAGAAGAGTTTATTAGACAAATTAGAGCTCATCAACATGCATATAAAACAGGTGAAGTGTGTCCAGCAGGTTGGAGACCGGGTAAAAAGACTCTTCCAGTAAATACAGATATAGAGCCTATGACAGGTAGAGTGGGTGATTATATTACTCTTGAAGATATCCTTTCATAAGTAACTTAATTAGGTGGATTTTACTCCACCTTTTTTAATGTTAAATTTCAATATCTTATCTTAAAACACCTCAGCCAATTGTTCAATCCTACATTAACTCAAAAAGATTACTCTAATATAAATTGATAAATATGCTAAAATACTTCTTTTTTAAATTATTGGCATCAAAGCCCCAAGGAGTTTCAAATGAAACACTTTTTAACTTTAAGCGACTTTAGCAAATCTGAGCTCCAGCAGATGATAGATTTGGCGTTTGAGATTAAAAAACAGTTAAAAGAGGGAAAATATGTTCCCTATATGCAAAATAAAACATTGGCAATGATATTTGAAAAAAGCTCTACACGCACAAGAGTTAGTTTTGAGACCGGCATATATCAGCTTGGAGGTACAGGACTGTTTTTATCCAGCAGAGATATACAACTTGGCCGTGGTGAGCCTATGAAAGATACAGCCAGAGTAATTAGCAGAATGGTAGATATGGTAATGATTAGAACATTTGAGCAATCAAAGCTTGAAGAGTTTGCCAAATACTCCAAAGTGCCAGTAATTAATGGCTTGACTGATAGTTTCCATCCAGTGCAACTGATGACTGATTATATGACAATGATAGAGTTTGGCAAAACCAATCCGGTGGTAGCATATATTGGAGATGGTAATAATATGGCTCATTCGTGGTTATATCTTGCTGCTATTATGGGATTTGAGCTAAGAGTTGCAACTCCAAAGGGGTATGAGTGTGATGAGAGTATTGTAAATAGAGCCAAAGAGTTAGCAGATGAAAATGGTGGTAAATTAATCATTGGATATGACCCAAAAGAGGCAGTAAGTGGAGCAGATGTAGTAACTACTGATACTTGGGTATCTATGGGACAAGAAGAAGAAAAAGAAAAAAGAATAAAAGATTTCAAAGGCTTTATGGTAGATACTAATATGATGTCATTAGCCAAAGATGATGCCTTGTTTTTACACTGTCTTCCTGCATATAGAGGTTATGAGGTAAGTGAAGAGGTATTTGAAGCTCATGCAGATGAGATATTTAGCGAAGCAGAAAACAGACTACATGCCCAAAAGGGGATAATGGTATGGCTTGATAGACAAAGGGATAATTAAATGATAGCAAATGATATAGATTTAGAAAAATTTAGTAAATACTCAAGACCGGGACCTAGATATACAAGTTATCCAACAGCACTTGAATTTAGTGATAAGTTTAAATATGAAAATTATATAAAATATCTTCAAGAGGGTAAAGAGCCACTATCAATATATATACATTTACCATTTTGTAGAAGTGCATGTTATTTTTGTGGTTGTAATGTTGTCTTTACCTCCAAAGAGGAGAAACTTAGCAGATATGTAGAGTATCTAAAAAAAGAGATAGATATATTAGCTAATCACTTAGATACTAATAGAGAAGTGATTCAATTTCACTTTGGAGGTGGCACACCTACATTTTATAAAGCATATGAGCTTGATGAGATAATGAGTTATCTTAAAAAGCACTTTAAAAACTGGAGTGATGAAGCTGAAATTAGTGTAGAGATAGATCCTAGATTTTTCAATGAAGAGCAGATGAAAGTCTTTAAAAAACACGGCTTTAATCGTATAAGCTTTGGGGTGCAGGATTTTGATGAAAATGTCCAAAAAGAGATACATAGAATACAACCCTTTGAACTTACCAAAGCCGCAGTAGATTTGGCTAGAAGATATGGAATAGAGAGTATAAATACAGATTTGATTTATGGACTTCCATATCAAACATTAGAGAGTTTTAGTAATACTTTGAAATTAGCCAAATCTCTTGATCCAGATAGATTGGCAGTATTTAATTATGCCCATGTGCCGTGGCTTAAAAAGACTATGCGAAAGTTTGATGAGACTACAATACCATCTCCAGATATAAAATTAGCCATTTTAAAACACACAATAGAGTATCTAACAAGTAATGGTTACAAGATGATAGGAATGGACCACTTTGCAAAGCCTCAAGATGAGCTATTTACCGCTATCCATAAGGGTGAGCTTCATAGAAATTTCCAAGGTTATACTACCAAAGGTGGAGCCAATTTAATTGGAATTGGGCTTACAAGTATTGGAGAGGGGGAGAGATATTATGCTCAAAATACCAAAGATATGAATAGCTATGAAGAGGCTATTGATAGTGGAAAATTACCATTTGAGCGTGGAATTGAGCTAAATGATGATGATATTATTAGAAAAAGTGTCATTATGGAGCTAATGGCAAATTTCACTGTGGATATCAAAGCTACAGAGAAGAAATTTAATATAAATTTTAATAAATATTTTGCAGATGCTCTAAATAGTCTAAAAGAGTTTGAAGATGCCGGACTTTTGAAAATAAGCGATGATAGAATATCAGTTGAACCTACCGGCACACTGCTAATTAGAAATATAGCTATGCCATTTGATGCCTATATGAATAAGTATACTGGGAGCAAAAAGAGTTTTAGCAAGACAGTTTGAGGTTGATATGCAAACTTGATTTTAAAGGTATAAAAAAACTTTGGTTCCTTTTCCTCGTCCCAAAGCTCCAGAGACTGAGCAAAAACCTCCTTAAAAAGCACTATAAGACTATAAAATCACCTTGATAATTTACCCGCTTCAAACGGTAAAAACGGTATAATAACTATAAGCAAATGCCCATTATACGGGCATAAAAAGAGATAAATATGAGTAATATCTAT
>WFNP01000028.1 GCA_015488535.1 Nitratifractor sp. | reverse complement strand
TGAAACTACATCTTGTGCATTAGAGTCTTGTGCTTGTTTTATATACTTATCTAAATCATTCACATCTGTTACCTCTACCATACAACCAACCTTTAGAGCATCCTCTTGTGATTCTTGTCCTAATGCATAAAGAGTATCGTAAAGTTCTTGAGTTTCAGGAATATCATAAACCCCGCTTGGCATATTATTAGGTGACATATTATTCTGATTTACAACAGTTTCATTTACATTTGTAAAATCCGTTACACTTAAATTATATTTTTTAACTAAATCTTGCACAGTAGCGATATGCTTAACCTCTGAGTTAGTAGCAATATTATAAAACTGTTTTATCTCAATACCTTGTTCTTTATAGTAATTGTAAAGATTCATATAAACATCGTGAGCTAAACGCTCCTCATTTCCCATATGTGATAGTGAATCTTTAACTTCCTGAGTTAAATTTTCTGTTTTAGAATAGTCATTTACATTAAACTCACAGCCTTTATCACCACCTGCTGAATTGCCACTTGCTGAACTACCACCTGATGAACTGCCACTTGCTGAACTACCACCTGATGAACTGCTACCACATCCTATTAATAATACACCTGCTGTGATTATAGACAATATAACTGTTGTACTTTTTTTAACCATAATAATAACTCCTATTTTAAATTTATTCGGTTGCGAAGCGTCCGAAATAACTATTTATTTAAGTAACATAATAGCGAAATTATCTTGATATTTGAAGGCAGTAACTGACAACTCTTTTATGTGCCTAAAATCCTCTCTTAGGCACACAAAATTCTTATTTACTCTTTATAAACTCTTCCATCTCATCTACAATCTCTTGAATGGTTCTTTCACCGTTGATGACTTTTAAAAGTCCCTTTTGGGTATAAAAATCTTCTATCTCAGCCAAAGGCTCAGTAAAGATTTTCATTCTTTCATAAAATACCTCTTCGCTGTCATCGCTTCTTTTTACTTCTGCCTCTTCGGCTCTGCCTAAGATTCTCTCTTTGGCTACATCTTGGCTAACTTTTACTTCAATAACAGAAGCTAACTCAATTTCACTCTCATTTGCCAAAATCTCATCAAGCTTTTTCATCTGCTCTACACTTCGTGGGAAACCATCTATTAAAATCACATCTTTATCAGAGTTTTTAATTGCATTTACAATCGTATCTATTACGATATTTAGAGGAACCAATTTACCTTTTGAGATGTAGCTATCTATCTCTTTGCCTAAATCACTGCCACTGGCTACCTCTTCTCTAAGCATTTCGCCAGTTGAGTAGTGAGCTATTTTATCGCTGTTTCTTTCAGCTATGATTTGAGCATCTGTTGTTTTGCCTGAGCCTGGGGCTCCGATGATTAAAAATAGTTTTTTTGCCATGATTTTATCCTTTTTAATTATTCAGCTTGTGTTGCTGTTTTTCTAATTCTGATATTTAATTCTTTGAGTTGCTCATTATCCACTTCACTAGGAGCAGAAGTGAGCAGACACTGGGCTCTTTGAGTTTTTGGGAATGCTATTACATCTCTGATACTCTCAGTTTTTGCAAGTAGCATAATGAGTCTGTCAAATCCCATTGCAAATCCGCCGTGTGGTGGGGCACCAAACTTCAAAGCTTCAAGCAAGAAGCCAAATTTTTCATTGGCTTCTTCTTCTTCAATACCAAGAAGTTTAAATATCTCTTCCTGGATATCCTCTTTATGGATACGAATAGAGCCTCCTCCAAGCTCTACACCATTTAGGACGATATCATAAGCAACAGATTCAAGCTCTTCAATATCATCATAATCCAAAGCTCCATTTTCATTGAGTTTTGGCATAGTGAATGGGTGGTGAAGTGCTTTTAGTTTGCCTTCTTCTACCTCAAACATTGGGAAATCTACTACCCATACAAATTTGTAATCATCTTTATCTATGATATCCATCAATTCAGCTAAATATAGTCTAAATCTTCCCATATAATCTAAAACTGTCTTTTTCTCTCCGGCACCAAAGAATACTACATCACCAACTTCTAATTCACATCTGTCAATTATCTCTTGAAGCTCATTTTCAGAGAAGAATTTGGTAAGAGGTCCTTTTAACCCTTCTTCTTTCATCTGGAAGTATCCAAGTCCCTGAGCTCCAAATTTACGAACATAATCCTCAAAGCCCTTCATCTGTCTTTTTGAGAATATATTATCTCCATTTGGCACTTTTAGAGCTTTTATTCTGTTTTTCTTTGGAGTTTTGGCAATATTGCTAAATATCTCATTATCACACTTTGCAAAGATATCAATTACATCTACCATCTCCAAACCAAATCTCAAATCCGGCTTATCTGAGCCATACTTCTCCATAGCCTCTGAATGTCTCATTCTTTGGAATGTTTCAGGCACTTTATCACCCATACCACAAGCTGTGAAGATATCTCTGATTAACTTTTCTGCTACTGACATTACATCATCTTGTGTGCAGAAACTCATCTCTACATCTATTTGAGTAAATTCAGGCTGTCTATCGGCTCTGAGGTCTTCATCTCTGAAACATTTTGCTATCTGGAAATATCTATCAAATCCACCTACCATTAAAAGCTGTTTAAATAGCTGTGGTGATTGAGGTAGAGCATAAAATTCACCTGGCCATACACGGCTAGGGACTAGATAATCTCTGGCACCCTCCGGTGTGGATTTGGTTAAAACAGGAGTCTCTACCTCCAAAAATCCCTGCTCATCAAGAGAGTTTCTTGTAGCAATTGCTGCTTTTGAGCGGAGTTTGAAGATATTGTATGATTTTGGAGTTCTAAGATCAAGATATCTATATTTTAATCTAATCTCTTCATTTACCTTATCATCACCCAAATCAAACGGCATAGGCTTTGAGCGATTTTCAATTTTGATATCATCTACTACTATCTCAATTTTTCCGGTTTTTAGATTTGGATTTTCCAAGCCTTCGCCTCTGGCTCTAACCACACCGGAAGCGATTATTACAAATTGATCTCTGATATCTTCGGCTACTTTGTGTGCTGTGGCACTGTCTGCGGGATCGCATACCAACTGCACTACCTCATCTTTGTCTCTTAAATCTATAAATATAACTCCACCGTGGTCCCTTCGGCTATTGACCCAACCGGCTACGGTTACTCTTTTTCCAATTAAATTTTCATTTATATCTGCACAATAATGAGTTCTCACTGCAAATCCTATCTTTTAATTTTGCGCGATTATAACAGATTTTAGCTAATTCATATCCATTTATTCTTTTTGAGCCACTTGAAAATAAACCAGCCAATCAATATATTGAGTATCCAAACCAACAAATATCCATATTTCCAATCAAGTTCCGGCATATATTTGAAATTCATTCCATAATTACCTACGATAAATGTCAAAGGCAAAAAGATGAGTGAAATGGCAGCAAGTCTTTGCATAGCCTGATTCATTCTGTTACTTAAAAATCCCATCAGCAAGTTTTGTAAATAGCCTGTGCGTTCAAGATAACTTTTTGATTCATTTATAGAAAAAGATAAATGCTCTTTAAGGTCAATAAATTCATATTTGAGTCGCTTTTTTGTAGCAGTCGGGAAGTGGTTAAATACCTTATTTACCACATCATTAGTCTGAATAGATAGCTTTGATATTCTATTGAGAGTGCGTCTGGCAAAATATAGACTCTTTTGGACATCTTGCTCATCTAAATCTTCGGCAAATATATGGTCTTCTATCTCTTCGAGCTTATCATCTATCCTGTCAAGCAACCACATAGTATGGTCTATCATAATATCAATTACTGTATATGTAACATATTCAAGTGTATCATTATGTTTATATCTTTTATATAGTTTGGTGGTTATACCTTTGATTGTGCTTTTATTCCTGCCAAGAAAGAGAAATTTGTTTTCCATTACAATAATTACAATATTCTCATCATTATAATACATCTCATCTTCTTCATCTGATATGAAGTATTTAAGAACAATAAGCTTAAATTTCTCATTCTCTTCATAAGTGATACTCTGGTCTTCATTTTGAATATCTTCTATGAAGCTTTCCGGAAAATTGTGTTCTTTTAGCCAATCAATTATCTCTTGATTATCTATGGTGCTAAATATTACCTGCTTTGTATTGTCATCAAGTTTGATTTCTTCCTGGTGATAGAGTCTGTCTGAAAATAGATACATGGTGTCCGCCTTTATTTGGAGATAGTGAACGATGATAATATCGGACAATGAGGAGAATTATAACCAATAACCAATAAACTTTACAGTAAAATACGACAAATTTTATATTAATAATAAAGAGAGGTTTATTATGAGTCATTATATGCTCTTTAGTGGAACAGCAAACCCTAAATTGGCACAAGATATAGCAAAGTATTTGGATATGCCCCTAACCGGTGCTACAATCAATAGATTTAGTGATGGAGAGATTAATGTGCAAATCTCTGAGAGTGTAAGGGGTAAAGATGTATTTATTATCCAGCCTACCTGCGCTCCAGCTAATGCCAATTTGATGGAGCTACTCATTATGACAGATGCTCTAAAACGCTCATCAGCCAAATCTATCACAGCAGTTGTGCCATATTACGGATATGCTAGACAAGATAGAAAAGCAGCTCCACGAGTGCCAATCAGTGCGAAATTGGTAGCAGATATGATGGAGACAGCAGGTATCACGAGGGTTGTTACAGTCGATCTGCACGCTTCTCAAATTCAAGGATTTTTCAATATTCCAGTAGATAATCTTTATGGGGCATTACTCTTTATTGATTATATCAAATCCAAAAATTTTGCAAATCCTGTAATAGCTTCTCCAGATATCGGAGGGGTGGCAAGAGCCAGATATTTTGCCAATAAATTAGGGCTTGATATGGTGATTGTAGATAAAAGAAGAGAAAAAGCAAATGTATCAGAGGTGATGAATATCATAGGTGATGTAAATGGCAAAGATGTAATTTTGATTGATGATATGATTGATACAGCAGGGACTATGGTGCAAGGAGCCAAAGCTCTAAAAGAGCAGGGGGCTACCAGTGTAATGGCATGTTGCACACACCCTGTTTTATCCGGTCCGGCTATTGAGAGACTGAAAAACGGTGAAATAGATGAATTGGTGGTATCTGATACTATACCGGTATGTAATGATTGTGAAAAAATCAAGGTAATAAGCACCGCTTCAATGCTGGGTGAAGTCATCAGAAGAGTGCAAAATAATGAGAGTGTAAATTCACTTTTTGAATTGAAATAAAATTAAAGGAAATAATGTGTCCAAAAGAGTGCCACAGTCAAATATCAGAAACTTCTCTATCATAGCACACATTGACCACGGTAAATCTACACTTGCAGATAGAATTATACAAGAGTGTGGAGCAGTCAGTGAGCGAAAAATGAGTGCGCAAGTAATGGATACTATGGATATAGAAAAAGAAAGAGGCATTACTATCAAAGCCCAAAGTGTGAGACTCGATTATTACAAAGATGGTGAGCATTATATCCTCAATCTGATAGACACTCCGGGGCATGTCGATTTCTCTTATGAAGTGAGTCGCTCTTTGGCTTCATCAGAGGGGGCTTTACTGATAGTGGATGCTGCTCAGGGGGTAGAGGCTCAAACGATAGCCAATGTATATATAGCACTTGAAAATGATTTGGAACTTTTGCCGGTGGTAAATAAGATAGATTTACCAAGTGCTGATCCGGATAGAGTCTTGACAGAGGTTGAAGAGGCTATTGGACTTGATTGCACAGAGCATAATTTGATATCTGCTAAAACTGGTCAAGGGGTCCCAGAGCTAATAGATGCCATTGTGGATAGAATACCTGCTCCAAATGGTGATGAGAATGCTCCTACAAAAGCTTTGATATATGATAGCTGGTTTGATAACTATCTGGGTGCTTTGGCACTGGTGAGAGTATTTGATGGCTCAATCAAAAAGGGTCAAATGGTCAAAATTATGGGGACAAATGAGGAGCATCAAGTGCTGGATTTGATGTATCCAAATCCCATTGCACCAATCAAGACAGATATGATAGCCACGGGTGAGATAGGTATTGTGGTAATGGGTCTCAAGACAGTAGAGGGACTTAAAGTAGGTGATACAATCACAGATGCCAAAAATCCGACTGCGGAGCCGGTGCCGGGATTTGAACCTGCCAAGCCGTTTGTATTTGCCGGTATTTATCCGATAGAGACAGACAAATTTGAAGATTTAAGAGATGCACTTAATAAGCTTAAATTAAATGATGCAGCCCTTACTTTTGAGCCGGAAAGCTCATTGGCATTGGGGAGTGGATTTAGAGTCGGATTTTTGGGAATGCTTCATATGGAGGTGGTCAAAGAGAGACTTGAGAGAGAGTTTAATCTTGATTTAATTGCTACTGCTCCAACTGTTGTATATAGAGTATTGCAGACTGACGGTCAAGAGATTGAGATACAAAATCCGAGTGAATTACCAGACCCATCCAAGATAGATACCATATTTGAGCCTTATGTAAAAGCTACAATTTTAACACCGAATGAGTTTGTAGGAAATATTATCAAGCTTCTAAATGATAGAAGAGGCATACAGGTAAAGATGGATTATCTAAATGAAAACAGAGTCTTGCTTGAGTATGATATTCCTATGAATGAGATAGTAATGGATTTTTATGACAAACTCAAAAGCACAACCAAAGGTTATGCAAGTTTTGATTATGAGCCTATTGGTTTCAGACCCGGAGATTTGGTAAAGCTTGATATCAGAGTAGCAGGAGAGGTTGTAGATGCTCTTAGTATAATTGTCCCTAAAGATAAAGCCAGGACAAGAGGTTTGGCATTTGTAAATCAACTAAAAGAGTTAATACCAAGACAACTCTTTGAAGTGGCTATTCAAGCAAGTATCGGTAATCAAATCATAGCCAGAACCAATGTCAAATCAGTAGGCAAGAATGTAACAGCCAAATGTTACGGTGGAGATATCACAAGAAAAAGAAAACTTCTTGAGAAGCAAAAAGCTGGTAAAAAGCGAATGAAAGCTATTGGAAAAGTGCAAGTGCCACAAGAGGCATTTATGGCAGTATTGAAGATTGATAATTAAGGTATAGATGTGAATATATCCAATATGGTAAATGAGTGGGCATTTCATATCCATTTGATTATGGCAATATCGTGGATTGGAGGCTCAATTTTTATGTTTGTTTTGGGGATAACTTTGAGAGATAAAAAGGCTCAACAAGAGGTTTATCCCCATATTGGACCGATATTTGGCTGGTTTGAGGTGGTAGCACTTATTGCTTTGCTAAGTTCAGGTTTTATACTCGGATTTCATTACAATCTCTTTGAAGTACTGATGAATGGCGGAGATACCAAAATCGTTCACGCTCTCAGAATGAAAGTGATGTTGGTATCTGTTCTGACTGTAGCTACGGTTATACACTTTGTCATAGCTTACAAGACCAACGGCAAAGAGAGGACAAGGACAGAACAGATACTCTCCCGAAGTTCATCCATGCTGATATTCTTTCTCAATCTTTTTGTGATGCACTATGCTATTGTGATGCGGGATATACTGTAAAAGGGTTATTCCTATATCAGACCTTAGTTTGACTATATAAAGACAGACAGATATTTGAAATTCACTTTCTAAATCTGTCTGTCTTTGATGGTATATGCAAATCTTTCAGCATATCCATCATTGTGGCACTTCTTCCAAGCAGTCTCATATATATCACATAATTTGTCAAGACTTTTTTACCATACTCTCTGGCTTGGTTATTATTTAAAAGCTCTATACTCAGCCAAGGCTCAAATCTGTTATGTTTTTTGAATAATTTTCCTCTTTTTAGCATTCTTTTTGTAAATCCGATTCCGGCATTGTAAGCATAAGCTACAAACAGAGGGTGTTTTAGCCATTTGAAGAGATAATTTAAATGATAATTTGCATATATCAAAGATTTACGAGGCTCAAACATCTCATCATAATCGACTCTCTCTTTTCTTTTTTTTGCTATATCATCTATCAAAAAGGGCATCAGTTGCATCATACCCAAAGCAAAAGATGAAGATACAGCCGAAGGAATAAATTTACTCTCCTGTCTGGCTATTGCATATAGCATAGCTTCTCTCTTGACAGGCAGTTTTTTCATATATTCTCTATATGGAATAGGAAAAAACTGTTTTTTGTCTCTACTTGCTTTTGTAAGAATATAACTGTATATTCCTACACTTTTTGCCGAAGCATATCTATTTGCCAAGTGTGCAAGATTTTTTCTGTTTTGTCTTATTTTTCTTTTGATTTTTGCCCACTCAATAGGGTCTTGAATAATTTTTTTGTTTATTCGTGCATTTGGCAGTTTTGGCACTATAATTCTGGGGTATCTCAATTTCAATATATCTCTTGCTGCCAAAGTGTATATATTTATTTCATAACTTTGAGTCAATTTACTGAGATATCTTTTGTCTTTGGTAGTAAGCCATGTCCAAAACAGAGATTTATCAAGCTCATCTCTAACTCTGGCTTTGTGGATTGAATCATTAAACAGAGCTGATGCTACTTTTATATATCCTCTTTGCACCAAATAAAGAGCGAGTTTAAACTCTGTCTTATAGCCGATTTTATTATTTTTTGCCGGTAACATATACAAAGCTTTAGTAAATTTGGGGTGTCTTTCTCTTAAAATTCTATTTATCATTCCATCTATACCCCATGTGGCGGTAAGCTTCCTCCACTCTTTTGGGGTAGGTGTATGATCCAGTTTTTTGCGTCCGCTTCTACCTACATTGTTATATACAAACAGCTTCATCTTTGGAGATAACTTTTTCCACTCTCTTATTGGGTTTTGAGTGTGAATAATTTTTTTGGCTGTTGCCTGTTTGGCTTTGAGTGCTTTTTTCTGTTTGTCTGTCAGTTTTCTTCTTCTCTTTTTGACATACAATCTCTGTCTGGTTTTATGATAATAGGCTTTTTTCAGTTTGGCATTTGGATAATAGATTTGAGAGGCTACTCTTTTGGCTTCACCGGCTGTAGTGTTTTTCTGCTTGAGAAATCTCCATATATAGTAATCTTTTTCGATACCTTTTGGCATTGATGATATCTCTTGGAGATTTAAATGTGGGTGCAGATATGTAGCATCTGCTTTGCCTGTAGCTAATATTATTGCAAAAACAACCGCCGTCAAGACGGTAAAGCTTGACGGTAGTCTGCTTAAATTCATCTAATCAACATTCCTATAAACAGATTATCCAAAAATTGCAGTGCCAATATTACTACAATTGGGGATAAGTCTATACCGTTTATCATCAAAAAAGGCATCTTTTCTCTAACCCACTTAAATACCGGCTCTGTTAGTTTATATATGACTATAATCAAATTTCTGACATTTGGATTTGTCGGGTTTGGTTGGACAAAACTTAAAATAGCAGCTATTACTATGAGCCATATATATAGACTTATAACAGAATGTATCAGATATATCAGTGCTGACATTTTGCTACCTCCGTAATGTATGATGAAATCAGTGGATATAAATCACTCAATTCCGGACCATGTTCTGCACCACTCATCAAAATTCTAAGAGGCTTGAAGAGTTTTTTGCCCTTTAAGCCGGTCTCTTTCATGATATAACTTTTAAATTCATTGAAATCTTTTGTGATTGGTGCATTTGGTATGACATCAGCAATTATTTTCATCTCTTCACCCCATTCGCCACTGCAATCTTTTGGTGAAAAAATTGCTTTGATTTTGCTATCAAGCTCATTTATGATGCTTGCCTCTTCAAGATAGAGTTTAGCCAATTTACCTATCTCACTATCAGCAAAACCAAATATTTTGGATAACTCTTTGTCATCTATTCTTGCAAGATGCTCTCTGTTTAAGTGTCTTAACATATTCAAATCAAATTTTGCCGGTGATTTGGATATATTTTTGATATCAAACCACTCTATTGCCTCCGGTAGATTGAATACCTCTGTCGGTGTTTTATTTCCAAGAAGCAGTAGATAGTTGATAATGGCATCTGGTAAAAATCCTTGTTCCAAGAGCCATTTGACACTACTGGCATCATCTCTTTTGCTCATCTTTTTGCCATCTTCATTCAAAATTATTGGCAAATGTGCATATTTTATATCACTTTCATATCCAAGAGATTTTCTGATATGGATTTGTTTTGGAGTATTGCTTAGATGGTCTTCGCCTCTGATTACAAAATCTACCCCCATTGTCATATCATCACAGGCACAGGCAAAGTTATATGTAGGTGTGCCGTCTGCTCTGAGTATTACAAAACTGTCAATATCATCAGGACTCATAGTGATTTCACCCTTTATCTTATCTGTAAAGCTGATATCACTCTTGGACTTTTTTATTCTGATTACAAAGGGGATATTGTCTTTTTTTACTCTTTCAATCTCTTCTTTGCTCATAGATAGACATTTACCGCTGTATCTGTATGCTCTTTTTTGAGATTTGGCTTTTTCTCTGTCAGCTTCCAACTCATCCGGAGTGCAGGTGCATATAAAAGCTTGACCTTTTTCTACCAAATCTACTGCAAATTTTTGATGTCTGCCCAAGCCTTCGCTTTGATAAAATGTCTGATCAGCGACAATGGCAAACTTTTTGAGAATCTCTTCTATCTCTTTCTCTTTGCCTTCTATATTTCGCTCTTTGTCAGTATCTTCTATACGCAATATAAAGCCGTCATTTTTCTGTTTTGCAACAATATAATTCATTAATGCTACTCTTAAATTGCCTATGTGCATATCTCCTGTTGGAGATGGAGCAAATCTTAACATATAGCCTCCGATAATTTTTTGGCAATTATATCCAAACTGTTAGTCATCATCTTTTGAGCCACCTGTTACAGTATTGACTATCGCTCCACCTGCTGCTCCTGCCATATTTAAAGTGGTGCTTACTACTGCTCCTGTTACTTCAATTGGAGCAGTTACAAGCGTGGTGCATCCATTTATAATTATTAGTGATATTAAAATAGCTATTAGTGCTTTCAAAGCTATCTCCTTTTGTATGTCTCTAAAACAGCATCTTCATCAAGAAGTATCAATCTTGTGCCATCAAGTGTAGTGATTTTAAACATCTTTATAGAGTCATCTAAAAATTTCTTTCTCAGCTTTGAAGCCAATGTATTGATATCATTTTGATTGAAGCCCTTTACATCACCTACTTCTGGCACTCTCACCTGTTGAAGCACCAATACAAGCATATTATTATTCAATTTCCAAGTCCCATCAGCTATGATTTTGAGATTTTTTATCAGATAGTTGCCTCTTTTGACAGTAGTATTTAGTATAATCTGCACAGTAGCTGGTTGAAAACGGACAATTTGCTCCTCTTTGTTGATAGTGCCTGATACATTTTTGACTCTGTTTATAATCCACTCTCCATATAATTGAGATGGTTGATAAGCCAATATGTTTATTGTAAATATTATTGCCAATATCAAAGCTTTTCTCATTGGGATATCCTTTTGTTTAATCTGAAGTAATTTTAACATCTATATAGAATTAATTGTATTAAAATTGAAGTAATCTTATGTTATGGTAACGCCAAATGGTAAATAATGGCGGTATATATGAGCAAACACAGATTAGAGAGACTAAAAACAGCCGGTTTTATATTGAAGCCTGAAACCCCCTCTATAAAAGGAGTATATCAGGATATCAAACAAAAATTCAGAGATAGAGACATAGAGGTATTATTGGCTGATAAATCGGCTGATATGATATCTGATAACAGTGGTATAAATTTTGAGCAAATGTGTCAAAAGAGTGATATACTAGTATCTCTTGGTGGAGATGGTACACTTTTGTCATTAGTTCGCAGAAGCTACAAATGGCATAAGCCTATACTTGGTATCAATGCCGGTAATTTGGGCTTTTTGGCTGATATTGTAATAGATGAGGTTGATAGTTTTTTAGATAAACTCTTGCGTGGTGAGTATAGAATAGATGAGAGAATGATGATGGAAGGCTACATCCAAAGAGGTGATAAAAAAGAGTCATTTTATGCCTTTAATGATGTAGTCATAACCCGCCCTACAATCTCAAAGATGGTGAATATAGAAGCCTATATAGATGATGAATTATTTAATATCTATCGTGGAGACGGATTGATACTATCTACTCCCACAGGCTCAACAGCCTATAACTTGGCAGCAGGTGGTCCTGTGGTATATCCTCTTACAGATGCCTTTATAATGACTCCGATATGCGCCCACTCTTTGACTCAAAGACCCCTGCTTATGCCCGCAGATTTTGAGATAGGTATATCCTCTCCCAAGGATACAGTAGTAGCTATGATAGATGGGCAAGACTCTTACGAGATGCACCGTGGAGATATACTCAGGCTTAGAGGTGCAAAAGTGGGAGCCAAATTGCTTCACAGAGTAGAGAGAAACTATTTTGAAGTGCTTAGAGACAAACTGCAGTGGGGAGAAGAGGTATAAGACAAATAAGCTCAGTTGGATAAAATTATAAATGATTTATAAATAAAAGGGATATTTTAATGATACGATTTTTTGTAGATATAGAGGCTACCGGTATAGATTTGGATAAAGACAGGATTATCCAAATTGCACTGATTGAAGATAATAACGGTGAGACCAAAATTTTCAATGATTTATGTTATACCGATTTGCAGATGAGTTATGAAGCTATGGGGATACACCATATTACTCCTGATATGCTTGAAGATAAATACTGGCCTTATGAGACAGATGCCTTTATGGAGCTTGAAAAACACAATTCACCACAAAACTACTTCATTACACACGGAAATGAGTTGGATGTGGCTATGCTCAAAAATGAAGAGTTGGATTTAAAGATGAAGCTTGTAGATACTGATGTATGCTCAAGACATCTGCTCAAAGATGCAGAAGGTTACAAACTTCAAACATTAAGATATCAGTATGGATTGTATAAAAAAGAGAAAGAGTTTGCCAAAAAGCTTGGAATAGAGGAGCTTAATCCACATGATGCTCTCAGTGATGCTGTATGGTGCTATATGCTTACAGAGTTATTACTTGAAAAGGTAGATGGCAATATGGATAAATTGGTAGAGCTTACCCATACACCTGTATTGCTTGAAAAGGTAACATTTGGAAAATATAAGAATGAGGGTTATACATTTGAAGAGTTATTCAAAATCGATCCGGGTTATTTTGTATGGTTATACAACAGATTGGCAAGAGATTGGAGAGATTTGGAATATACAGTAGAGCATTGGCTAAAAACTGATCCATACTACTGGAAAAAGGCTCAAGAGGAGCGAAACCGCAACTCTATGAGCAATTTAAATAAAAAGTAGTTTTAGCATTTTGTCAAATCATCGGGTAGTTGAGATATTTGGTCAGGAAATACACTCTCTACCACCAATTCAGGGTGAATTAACTCTCTTAGTTTTTTCTGCACTACCATTTTGGTAGTCATTGTACTCATAGAGCAACCGTTACAAGTGCCTCCTAGCACTATATACGCAACTCCGTCTTTGACACCCTGAAAGCCCATTGTCCCTTCATGGGATTTGACATACTCTTCTATAGATGGGAGGTAATTTTTGATTGCTATACATAAATCTTCATCTGAAAATGGCATCATAACACTATTCCTTATATTTATAAATTTGGCGGAATATAACCAAAAATTATTAATCAAAGTTTAAATAACAGGATATATAAAATGAAAGAAAAAATTAAAGTGATATCTCAAAGAGTCAAAGCAAATCCGGTATTAAAAGAGAGTGCAAAATCAATAAAACCAGAGCCTACATTTTGGGGATTTATCGGAGTATTTATATTTTTTATACTTCCTGAGATTATTGGTTTTATTTGGGGTAAAGAGATAGCAGAGTTTGCACATAATAAGAGTCTTACTGAGAGTTTGGAGATTGCCAGAGCTTTTTATTGGGCATTAGAGAAACTGTTTGAAGATGGAGGTAGTTGGTTCAATTTATCAATAGGTATCATTATAATAATATGGATGGCTTATGAGAGATGGTATAAAAAATAATTTTTAAGATTAAATCTGTATAATCGCGTCCTGGAAAATTTCTCACACTGTTATTCCTTGAACAGGTTGTGTCTATTGAGGCATTAAGGGCAGTGGAGGTTTAAACCTGAGGTGGTCAATATTGACTCAATATAAATTAGCTATATACCAAGGAGATAAAACAATGGTAACAATGAAAGACCTTTTGGAGTGTGGAGTACACTTCGGACACCAGACAAGAAGATGGAATCCAAAGATGAAGAAATTCATCTTCAGTGAAAGAAAAAATATCTATATCATAGACCTTCAAAAGACTCTAAGATACTTTAAATATACATATAATGTGGTAAGAGATGCAGCTGCTGAGGGTAAAACTGTTCTATTTGTAGGAACAAAAAAACAAGCCAGAAGTGCTATTAAAGAGCATGCTCAAAGAGCAGGTATGCCATTTGTTGCTACTAGATGGTTGGGCGGTATGCTTACAAACTATCCTACAATTAAAAAATCTATCAGAAAACTTGAAGTAATTGAGCAGATGGAAGAGAATGGTCAAATCAATCTTTTGACTAAAAAAGAAGCATTGATGCTAAGAAGAAAGAAAGAGAAACTTCTAAGCTATTTAGAGGGTTATAGAAATATGAAAAAGCTTCCGGATATGCTCTTTGTAATTGATGCAGTAAAAGAGAATATCGCAGTAAAAGAGGCTAGAAGATTAGGTATGAAAGTAATTGCTCCTCTTGATACAAACTGTGACCCGGATGTAATTGATTATCCAATCCCTGGAAATGATGATGCAATTCGCTCTATCAATCTATTCTGTAAAGAGATGGCTGATGCTATTATCGAAGGTAAAGCTATCTTTGATGAGAACAATGGAGAGGGTGGAGCAAATGCAGAGAATGCGACTATCGATGCAGCTGCAGCAAATGTAAGTGAAGAAGAGATTAAAGAGATAGTAGAAGAAGCAAAATCTGAAGAGGCTGTTGCTGAAACAGAAGAGAAAAAAGAGGAGAATTAATTATGGCAAACTTTGGACCAAAAGATATCAAAAAACTAAGAGAGATGACTGATGCCGGTATGATGGATTGCAAACAGGCTCTTAGTGCTACTGATGGTGATATGGAAGCAGCTGTTGAGTGGCTTAGAAAAAAAGGACTTGGAGCAGCCGCCAAAAAAGCTGATAAAGTAGCAGCAGAGGGTGCTATCTCTATGAAAATAGAAGACCATAAAGGTATCATGATAGAGATTAACTCTCAGACTGACTTTGTGGCTAAGAATGATAAATTCCAAGCTTTTGCCAATGAAGTAATAAATCATGCTTTTGATAATGGTTTAAATAGTGCAGAAGAGATTTTGGAGAGTGAATTTAATGGTGAAAATTTCAGCGAGTATCTTGCTCTTCAAATCTCTACAATTGGTGAAAATCTTGTAATTAGAAGAGTAGCTGTAATTGAAGGCAATGATAATGTAGCAATTAACGGTTATGTTCATGCCAATGGTAGAGTAGGTGTTTTAGTGGCTGCTGAGTGTGAAGATGCTCAAGCTTGTGATGCTGTAAAAGAGGCTCTTAAAAATGTAGCAATGCATGCAGCTGCTATGAACCCTCAATATCTAAATGAAGAGGCTGTTCCAGCTGAAGTAATTGAGAAAGAGAAAGAGATTGCAAAAGAGCAACTCATCAAAGAGGGTAAGCCTGAGAATATTTTGGAAAAAATTCTTCCTGGTAAAATCAAAAGATTCTTGCAAGATAATACACTTGAAAATCAAAAATTTGTAATGGATGATAAAATCAGTGTAGCTCAGTATGTATCTAATATTGCAAAAGAGGCTGGAAGTAATGCTAAGCTAATTGATTATATCAGATTTGAGCTTGGTGAAGGTATCGAAAAAGTAGAAGAGGATTTTGCTGCTGAAGTTGCCAAGCAGATGAAATAACAGATATTTACTGTTTTCTTTATTAAAGGGGATAAAGTTAGATTTTTATCCCCTTTTTATATTTAAACTATTTATGTAACTATACGATACACACTCCCAATATAAAACTCATATTTTAATCTGCTACCATTATTTTAACCATCTCATACCATATTATATAGCTATACCTTATATAAAAAGATAAAGGAGCTTGTTATGCTTGAAGAGAAATATTATCCAAATAAAGAGTTGTTTAAAGATGCACGAATTAAGAATATGTGTGAATATAAAGATTTGGTAGAGTGGGCAAAGGAGGATTACGAAGGATATTGGGGACATTGGGCAAAAGAGAAATTAAACTGGATAGAGCCATTTGAAAAAGTTTTAGATGAGAGTAATGCCCCATTTTACAAATGGTTTGTAGGCGGTAAGATAAATGTATCTGCTCAATGTATAGACAGACATATAGATAGCCGTAAAAACAAAGCTGCTATTATATTTGAAGGTGATAGAGGCGATAAGCAAATCATTACATATTTAGAGCTTTATCGTAATGTAAATAGATTTGCAAATCTACTCAAAAATGAGTTTGGTGTCAAAAAAGGTGATAGAGTAGTGCTGTATATGCCAATGATTCCAGAAGCTGCTTATGCGATGCTTGCTTGTGCTAGAATTGGAGCAATTCACTCTGTGGTATTTGGCGGATTTAGTGCAGAAGCTCTAAGAGATAGAATACTTGATGCCCAAGCCAAAGTAGTAATTACTGCTGATGGAGCATACAGAAAAGGCAAACCTTATATGCTCAAACCGGTAGTAGATGCAGCATTAGATGGTGGTTGCCCAAGTGTAGAAAAAGTTTTGGTAGTTCAAAGAAATTTTGAAGATGTAGTATGGATAGGCGGTAGAGATTACAGTTACAATGAGATGATTGAATCTCAAGCTGATGTTTGTGAGCCGGAAGTTATGGATAGTGAAGACCCTCTGTTTTTGCTTTATACATCAGGCTCAACAGGTAAGCCAAAAGGGGTGCAACACTCTCAAGCCGGATATATCTTGTGGGCTCAAATGACTATGGAGTGGGTATTTGATATCAAAGAGAATGATACATATTGGTGTACTGCTGATATTGGTTGGATTACAGGACATACATATATAGTATATGGACCATTGGCTGCCGGAGCTACAACTGTAATGTTTGAGGGAGTTCCAACCTATCCAGATGCCGGTAGAGCATGGAAAATGGTTCAAGAGTATAAAATCAATCAATTCTATACAGCTCCAACTGCTATCAGAGTATTGCATAAATTAGGAGAAGATGAGCCTAAAAAGTATGATTTGAGTTCTCTAAGAGTGCTTGGGACTGTGGGAGAGCCAATAGACCCACCGGCGTGGAAATGGTATTATGAAGTGGTTGGTAATGGAAAATGCTCTATTGTGGATACTTGGTGGCAGACTGAAACAGGTGGGCATATGATATCTCCAATCCCAAGTGCCACACCGGTTAAACCAGCATGTGCTACATTCCCTCTGCCAGGAATTATGGCTGATGTTTTAAATAGAGATGGTTCAAGCGTAGAGCCAAATGAGCAAGGGTTACTATGTATCACCAAACCTTGGCCTAGTATGATACGCACCATTTGGGGAGATGATGAGAGATTTAAAAAGTCATATTTTTCAGATGTGGTAAAGGATGGCAAACCGGTATATTTCTCAGGTGATGGAGCTATCAAAGATGAAGAGGGTTATATCACAATTACAGGTAGAGTAGATGATGTAATAAATGTATCGGGTCATAGAATGGGAACGGCAGAGATTGAATCAGCTATCAAAAAGCACCCACATGTAGCCGAAGTTGCCGTAGTTGGTAAGCCAGATGAGATTAAAGGTGAGAGTATATTTGCCTATATTGTCTTGAAAGCTGATACTGATGATACTCTTGGTGAAGAGGTGGAACTAACAAAAGAGATAAATGAGGTAATAGCTACTGAAATTGGTAATATTGCAAAAGCTGATGCTATTGTAGTAGTTCCGGGACTTCCAAAAACTCGCTCTGGTAAAGTGATGAGAAGAATACTTAGAGCTATCGCCAAAGGAGAAGAGATTAAACAAGATACATCTACACTTGAAGATCCTACTATTGTGGCTAAAATCCAAGAAGCAGTCAGTTGTGCAAACTGTTAATATAGCTTGATTGTATGTTATCTCGGTCTGTGTTTGACCGAGATAAGCTAGTGAAGTTTTTTTATCCTAACACCCAATTAAATATAAATCCTATACACATAATCCCAACTGCTACAATCCCAAAAAATATAGCAATAAGTTTAGTAGATAGTATCTTTTTAAGAATCATTGCTTCAGGCAGACTTAGAGCTGTAATTGCCATCATAAAGCTAAGAGCAGTCCCTAACATCATACCCTTTTGAGTAAGCACTTCAATAAGTGGCATAACTCCAGCAGCATTGGAATACATCGGTACTCCTAAGATTGTAGCAAGTGGCACAGCATACCAGGCATTTCCTCCGGCATATTTGACTATCAAATCAGATGGCACATATCCATGAATAAAAGCTCCAACTCCAACACCGGCTAATACATAAACTCCTACCTTTTTGAGCAAATCTATTGTGTAATCCCATGCCTCTTTTAATCTCTCTTTGACTGGAATTTTTATCTCATCTATATGAGCTGGTTTTACTGCTGGAGGCTTGATTAAAATCTCATCTTCTAAATTGAGTTTGCCTATAACTATACCAGCAACTATGGCTACTAATAATCCAAATCCTATATACAAGGTTGTAACTTTCCAACCAAATAGTGAAAATAGCATAGCAATAGCTATCTCATTATTCATTGGAGCTGATATTAGATAACTAAATGTTACTCCAAGAGGAATTCTAGCTTGAATAAATCCCAAAAATAGTGGAATTGCCGAGCAGGAGCAAAATGGGGTAATTATCCCAAAAACAGCTGCAGCAATATGACCTACAAGAGGGTGCTTTCCTTCTAAATAGTCTCTTACCTTTTCAGTAGGAAAATAGCTTCTAATAAAAGTAATTATAAATATAATTACAGTTAGTAAAAGAATAATTTTGACTGTATCAAATAGAAAAAAATCTAATGCTGAGCCTAAGGCACTGTTTGGATTTAGCTTTAAAATATCAAATACAAAATGACTAACAATATTGTGCCACCATTCAAACATCTTTTAACTCCAATTTTATCAAAGCATTTATCTTTTTAATTTTTATAAAAAACTTCACTGTTTTACCTATGAAATTAATTGAGCTATCTCATCTGGAGTTAATAGTTTACCTACACTTACCACCTTGCCATCTATTACAAGAGCAGGAGTGCTCATAACTCCATACTCCATAATCTTTTGAATATCTTCTACCTTCTCAACCTCAGCAAATTTGCCTGTCTTAGCAATAGCACTCAATACATTCTTTTCTAATTGCTTACACTTAGCACACCCTGTTCCTAAAATCTCTATTTTCATAATTGACTCCTTAAATTTTGAATTGAATAGGGTATTATATCAAAATATCTTGATATATCAATTAATAAAAGTTCTAGCTTACAATTTGAATTTAAGAGTAGATATTAGTCATTAGCATCTTGTATTTCACAACTCTGTGAGAGCCTTTTAAGCTCTGGCAACTCAATAGGCAAGGCTCTAATCTCTTCTATAGCTGAGAGTCTAAAGCTATCAAGTGGGCTTCTAATCTCATAGTATGCCCATCTTCCATCTCTTTTAACTCTCAAAAATCCGGCATCTTTTAAGATTTTGAGATGTCTTGATAGGCGGGATTGAATCATATTAAAAGATTCTTGCATATCACACACACATAAAGCACCGTGCAAATCCAAAAATTTAAGGAGCTTTACTCTTGTGGCATCATACAAAGCTCCGGTAGTAGCTAAAAAATCCTCTAAGGCTACTTCACTATTCATATATTACTCCCAATCAAGCTGCTCATAGTAATCATTTGCATTATGATGATTTAACTGCTTGGCGTGTTTTAGATAATTGTATCTACTCATATCAATATGTTCCATTAATTCACTCATATCTACATCACTATCATAAGCTTTTTTTACTTGGCTTTTTAAATCTAATAGATAATTTAGTGTGGTTTTATAAGCATCTTTTCCAAAAGTGCTACCGTGTCCGCCTAAAACTATTTTTGGCTTCATTGCTTTTATTTTATTTAGAGCCTCTATCCAGCCTTTCATATTGCTGTTTTTTGTATAGTTTAATGCTCTATTATTAAATACAATATTTCCAGCAAATAAAAACTTCACATCAGGCACCCATACAACAATATCTGAATGCTCTTCGCTAACAGGGGATAGTTTAAGTAGCTCTACACTCCTTTTGCTCCCTTTGATAGTGTATTTTTTATCAAAGAGGGTATCAGGAGTGATTAATTTTGTGCCACTAAAATTTTCTTTGCTTAGTAGATTTGGAAGTCTTTTAAATTTATTTGGATTGTTTTTAATATCATCTACTATACTTTTATGAGCAATTACAGGGATATGTTTTACTCTATAATAACTTGCTCCATATAATCTATCATCGTGATAATTAGTTACTACTGCTACTTTAATTGGTTTGTGTGTAGTTTTGGTCGCAATATCTGCAAACTCTTTGGCAAATTTATATGTAGGACCTGGGTCAATAATAACTAAACTATCACCGATATCAATCCAGCAGGTGTTATTTACATTGCCTTTATTTTCTTTTGTAGGTGGATTAAAATCACCTATTGAGCAGTATATCCCATCAGCCACTTTGACAGGCTTTAGATTATATAGGGGTTTAGCATATAATCCAACACTTAAAACTATGCCAATAGCTGTAATAAAACTCTTTTTCATTGTATTCCTTTTTAATTATTTTAGAATTATATCAAGATATTTTGATATATCATATTGATTCAAATTACTCACCGACAATAAGCCTTTTATCATCACCTCTTTGATATTCCGGTTGCAGTGTTATATGAGATATATGAAATTTATCTCTTAATAGTTTTTCTATTTTTTCAAGTTTGGAAGTAACCTCTTTTAGATGAATATTACTATCAAAATCTATATGAGCTTCCAAAAAAGTATCATGGTCATTTAGTCTCCATATATGAATATGGTGTATATTTTTAATACCTGCAATATTGGATACTTCATCTGATAACTTCTTTAAATCTATATCTTTTGGAGAAAATTGCATCAAGATAGCAATAGACTCTTTTAAAATATCATATGAAGCGTATATTAAATATATTGCAATTAGTAGTGATATCACTGAATCAATCCAAAAAATATCTAAGTAGTATATGACTATTCCACCTACTACCACAGCTATTGATGTGCCAACATCTGTCATTAGATGCAAATATGCTGCTTTGATATTTATATTATCACTGGAGTCATCTTTTATCAATAAAACACTGGCACTATTTAGCACAATACTTAAAACCCCCAATCCTATCACCCATACAGATGACACGGGTTCCGGATGTAAAATTTTTCGCACAGATTCAACTATTAAAAATATAGCTATCCCCATCAATACCGCAGCATTAAAAAGTGCGGCTAATATTTCAGCTCTTTTGAAACCAAAAGTTTTATCTACCTGGCTTGGGCGAGATGATAGATTATTAGCTCCCCAAGCAATAAGCAGAGCCAATACATCGCTAAAATTGTGCATTGCATCACTAAGCAGTGCCAAAGAGCCTGATATTACTCCTCCAATAATTTGTGATAGTGTAATAATTACATTTAATATCACTGTAATAAAAAGTTTTTTACCACTTACAGCGTGGTGATGGTGATGTGACATTATTTAATCTCCTTGTTTTGATGTGCATATAATATAATAGCTACAAATACGCCACCTTGAACCACTCCTAAAACAACCTCTGAAATTACAGCTACCATAGAGGGTAGAGTTTGAGGTATCCAATCACCTGAGCCAAGCGTTGTAAAAGTAACTGCTGATATATACATAGATAGTATAAAGCTGTGTTTATGAATCATCTCAAGATTTTGAGGTGATAATTGAGAATTGAGATGAAACAGATAAAAAGGGTCAAAAAACCAATATATAGCCGCAAAGAAAAATATGGTAATAATGGTTACTTCCATATAGAGTAATACCACATGAAGCAAAGCTACATGAAAATGCTTTTTTGAATGGCTAAATATATAAATGGCTGTATCAAGTAGTATGACACGAGCCAAAATAATATAGGCTATATTTAAAAACATTATTGTATCTCTGTATTTGAAAAACCAGTTATGATAATTGTTTAAAAGCCAAAGCTGAGGAAGCAGAGGCAAAAGCACCATAGGCAAAATCAAAAAGGCTATATTTTCATTGCGGATATATCGATTTTTTCGCTCGACAAATCTGTTTAACATCTCAATTAATCCTGTTTATCATTTATATATACCATACTCTTTGAGTTTTTTAATCAATTCATCACGACTCAATAGACCAATATGGCTGAAAACAACTTTACCATTATTATCAAAAAATATCTGTGTAGGTATCATTCTGATTTTAAACTGCATAGCTACATCTCTCTCTTTCATTACATTTACGAAATACAGAGGTAGTGAAGGTTTCTCTTTTTTCAAATCATACAGTAATCTGTCCATTGTTTGACAACTTCTACAACTGGTAGCACCAAACTCTATCATTTTGGCTTTTGTTACAGGAATCTGTGAGTATGGTGTTGGAGCCAACATTCCTGCTCCATTGGCATAAGATATGAAACCTGATACCAAAAGAGTCATAAAAATTTGTAATATTTTGTTCATTGTAATCCTTTTTATTAATTTTATAGCATTTGCCATATACGATACAGAAAATAAAAACCAATAGCCAAGAGTAAAAAACTAAAAGCACTATTTACTACACGGCTTATAGTTCCGGCAAATCTGTTACCGGCTATTTTTTCCGCAAATCCTACCGAAATACCGGCTAAAAGTAGCAATGAAGCATGACCAATAGCAAAGCTCAATACCAAAAAATATGCATGTAGCCAACCTGTTGTTTCAGCTACAGTGATAATCGCTACCAAAGGAGCAGAAGCACAAGGAGTGCTGACCAGACCAAATATAAGCCCTAAAATAATCGCTCCAAAAAGACGATATTTCAGCAGTCTTTGTGCTATTTTTTGTTTGTCTATACCGCTATCTATCCACCCAAAAGCATAAGCAGCTACCGCAAAAGAGGCAATCGCAGCCAAAAGATTTGCCCATACAGGAGCGACAGACAGCAACAGTCCTATTTTTGCCGTAATTAGCATCAAAATAGAAAAACTTATCACCAATCCCGATACAAACAGAGATGAAAAGAGTATGACAAACTTTTTCTTTTTGGCAGGAGTTTTGATATCGCTACTCAGAGCTACGGCACTGCCTACCAGAAGAGGAAGAGTGATGATAGAGCAGGGTGCCATCGCCGTAATGACTCCAATACCCAAAGCTCCAAGCATGGAGAGTAATCCGTGAGTACCGAGCCATATAGTAAGTGTCTCTATCATGGATTAATCCAAAAGCTCAAAAACAGGTTTTGCATTATATTGCCCTTTTCTAAAATTTTATATATTGTATCAAAATATCTTGATATATTTAATTATCTTTGCCTGTCTGTATCACATTTTTGCTGACGGATTTTTTTGATATGGCGAACCCTTTTATACAAATCATCCAGCATTTCATACTGTTGAGAGTTTGTATGATGATTTTCTTCCATATGTTTTTTATGCTCTTTAATAGTATCTAACCACTCATCTACTATTTCATCAGGTATAGTACACTTTTCAGCTTCGCTCTCTTCATGTTCTATTATCCAATCAGCAATTTTTTTCATAATATGTAGCATCATTTATCCTTTAAAAGTGAATTTTAAGCAGACCCATTACCATTTTGGTTGCCAAAAGTAGTAATAATATGGCTATAAGCTTCTTGACTTGAGCAGGAGTGAGGCGATAGTGCATAATAAAATCTCCCAAATAACCACCCAATATAGCCGCAACGCTAACTACACCTAATAACACCCAATCCATATTTACAAAACTTAGATATGTAAAAAAGGCTCCAAGAGATGAAAAAGGGATAATAAAGCTCACAGCATAAGCAGCTTTTTTAGCATCAAAACCAAGTAAAATAAGAAGTGGCATAATCAAAGCTCCACCGCCAACACCAATCATACCAGAGATTATTCCCACAACAAAGCCAATCAAAAACAGAATCCAAGCTTTGTCATATACCACTTTTGTCTCTCTTTTGGTGTATAGTAATAAAATGGCAGCTGTAATCAAAAATGCTACCAAAATCCATTTGACCACTACAACAGGGACATATTGAGAGCTCCAAGCTCCCAGTGGTGTAGCGATTAAAATAGCAATTACCAAAGGTAGAGCAAAACGGATATCAAGCACTCCACGGAAAAAGTTCATTACTGAAGCTGTAATTGTAGATGAGCTATTGATAAAAAGCCCAATTGCTTTTGCCAAATTCAGAGGCATTCCCATCATATTAAAAGTAGGCACCAATACTATGGCTGAGCCTACTCCACCCATGGCAAATAGAGTTGATAATCCCAATGTCAATATAAAATATATCCCATAATGTATCAATTCAGGCGTACTCATACTTTATTTCCTTTTTCCAAAGTGATGAAGTATCTCTTCTAGCATCTCTACAGTGTAATCTGGTGGCATATGTCCGTGTGTATAGTGATACTCTTCATCAAAGCTTAGTTTCATAAATTTAGCCAAAGATGAGTGCCAAGCCATATCATATTCTCCATTATATAGAGCATTTGAATAGATTAAAACCGCATCATGACCTCCCATATTCATAATACAAAATACTTCCGGATTGAATTTCACCTCTTCATCACTCAATCCCTCAGCACGAGCGATAGCTGATATTGCCACATCAGCCTGATTTATAGCCACATGTCCTAGTTTTGGTTGAGCCAAAGCATTGATATCACCGATTGCATAGATATTATCAAAATCCAAATGTTTCATATTTTTATCTGTCGGCACCCAACCTTTGTCATCTCCTAGACCACTATCTGAGATATATGAAGGAGCTTTATATGGAGGTATGATAATAGCCAAATCACAATCCATTGAGCTACCGTCTGAAAATATTACTTTGTCTTTTGTAATCTCTACAAGCTCTTTGTTTGTAGTGAGTTTGATACCCTTTTCTTCCATCAGTTTTGCTACCGGTTCTCTGGCACTCTCTCCAACATCTTCAAAAAATATTTTTGACGGTGAAAAGACATTTATAGTGCTTTTATCTCTAATGCCCTCTTTTTTGAGACGATAATCCATCATAAACATCACTTCACCTATTGGACCTTCACACGGAGCTTTTAAATTGGGAGCTTCTACACGATGACCAAATTCACTTTTGGCAGCTCCTGTAACGATATTTCCACCTTCAAAGCTTTTTAATCTTTCGTGTAATTTGGGAGCCTCTTTGTCATCACATACAGAGTATCCAAACTCTTGATATCCTTTGATTGCATCATAATCTTTTACAGCTCCACTTGCCAAAATAAGATAATCATACTCTAGTTTGGTATCATCATCTAAGACTATTTTATTCTCTTTTGCATCAATTCGTTTTACTTGGGCTTGAATAAATCCTGCGTTATATCTCCTGAATTGTGGAGGAGTAGTAATATGCACACTCTCAACCGGCTTATTCTCCATAGCTACCTCTGGCAAAGCAGGACGCTCCAGGGAGTAATCATTTTTATCAATTACTGTAACTTCAAAATGATAATTAAATTCATCAAGACGATACAAAGCCCTCAAACCTGCAAAACCTGCACCTACAATTATTAATTTTTTTAATTTAGTATTACTCATAACTTCTCCTCTTTTATGATGATTTTATCAAAACTAATTATAATAGAGAATATTTAACTGAATATTAAGTAAGTTATGATAATTTTAAATAGAGGTGCAATTAACTCAAGAGCAATCAAAAATGGAACTTAGAGGCTTTGCAAGGTGTAAATCAAGTATTTATTTTGCCAAGCTTGTTAGATTATTAGTTTGAAATAGAATATAAGATATAATTATTGTAGAAATGATAATCTATTTAAAAGATTTGATAAAGTGAGAAACAGCATGGACATAATAGAAAAGATATCAGTTTTTAGCTCTAAATTAACCATTCAATATATACACAGTGATTCACCGGCACTTGATATCAACAGGATGCTGGATTTGAAAAGATTATTTAGCAAAGTCTATGTATCTTCCCATTTGGAGAATGGTTGGCAAGATTACCATAAGATTTTTGTAGAGACAAAAAAGTATCCGGATATCATCATCACTGATATAGCATTGCAAAAAAAGAATATGAATATATTTCAAAAAATATTCCAAGAGAATAAAAATCAGGTCATTATAGCAATATCTGATTTTTCAGAAAAAGAATTTTTGGCAAATTATATAGATGTTGGTATAGCATATATGATGCTCAAACCTCTTGAACTTGCACAATTTAACAATGTAATATATAGAGCCAGTGAATTTGTTTTTCATAGAAAATGGGATCAGAAAAGACTACAGCAAAGAGATAGAGAGGTAGAGCTTTTAAAAAAAGAGCTTAAAGAGATGAGAAGTGATTTAAATTACTCTATGGAAATAATAGAAGATTTGATGAACAAAGCCTTGATAGAAAATAACAAAGCAAATACTGCTTCTTGTGACTCAATAGAAAACATCTCTTTGATTGACCATGATGACGGCATTACTAGAATGGGTGGAGATGAAGAGCTTTACAAAGAGTTGTTGGAAGGTTTTTGCCAATACTATAAAGATACTGCTGTCAAAATGAAACAGGCTCTTGAAGAGATGAATTTTGATGAGTTGGCATCATTGGCACATGGTGTAAAAGGAGCATCTGGAAATATATCTGCTAAGTATCTTTTTGATATTGCAAAAGAGTTGGAGACTACAGCACGGGAGGAGGGTAGCAAATTTAGACTGTTTTTCCTTATAGTCAAATTTAAAAAAGCTTTCAATGAGCTATGCTCATGCGTGGATAAAATAATAAAAAATTAATTATATATTGAATAATCAAGGGGTCGTTTATGAAAATTTCAATGTTTTTTTCTATAACTGTTATTCTAATCTCTTTGATTATTCCTCTCATTCACTATATCCAATTTGACAGAGACAGATATATACAAGATATCCAAAACTATACCAAATTGAGTACTCTTTCATCATTATCATATTCTGTATTATGGTTTGAGCCAAGAATCAGAAGATTTGAAAGTAGTATCAACAAAGAGACCCCCCAACTGCCATCTCAGGATAGATTGACTTTTGTTTATGGTGATATGAATGTTAAATAGAGTAAAACTGCACTTTTTGGCTCTTTCGGTATTTGGAGAGAGCAGTAGGCACTTGGCTACTGTTTTATTGTCTGTATTGGTGATATTTATTCTCTCAAGTGTCCTTTTTATATCCTCTTCCATTAAATACACAGTTACTACAGCTTTGGAAAATGAAGCTGATATGACAGTGCAAAGAGTAAGGGGCGGAATGTTGGCACAGGTGCCTTTGAGTTGGGAAAAAGATATTGTCAATATCAGGGGTATTGACAGTGTGAGTCCTAGAGTGTGGGGCAGATATTTTACCAAACCAAAAGGTAAATCTTTTTTGATAATAGGTGTAGATTTTTTAGATAGCAATGCAAATAAGGCACTCTCAAAAATTGTAGGTTCTACTGATTTAAAAAAATTTCTAAATGCTCATAATATGTTGGTCTCAGCAAAAGTAAAATCATGGATGAAAAAGAGATTTTATACTGATAGTTACAGTTTTTTATCTGCTGATGGTGAGTTTATCAAGATGAATATATATGCCACTTTGCCAAAAAACAGTGATTTGTTGTCAAATGATGTGATAATAATGCCTATAGATGATGCCAGGAAAATATTGGGTATCAAAGAGGGATATGTTACAGATTTTGTTTTGAATGTGCCAAATGATGCCCAAAAGGTTTTTATTGAAGATAAACTCTCATCTCTTCATTTTGATATAAGAGTAGTGTCAAAAAAGGAGAGTTTGGCTGCATATGATGAATCTTTTAATTTCAGAAACGGATTTTTTTTGACTCTGTTTATGATACTTTTGGCCACATTTTCACTGATACTGTATCAAAGATATACCCAATCCTATTCTACCCAAAAGCGACAGATAGGTATATACAGGGCTTTGGGGTGGAGTATCAAAGATATACTCACATTGAAATTCTATGAAATAGTAGTGATTATATTAGGTTCATATGTTACAGGAGTAGGATTGGCATATATATTTGTATATATTGCAAATGCTCCTGTATTGAGAGATATATTCCTTGGCAGTGGTAATTTTAGTCCTGATGTTGTATTGATACCGGTTATAGACTTTTCGGCTCTTTCATCTATATTTTTGTTGTATGCCATACCTTTTGTCGCTTCGGTATTGATACCTGTATGGAAGATTGCTGTCAGTGACCCAAAGGAGGCTATGCTGTGAGTCCAATAGTTGAGATAGAGGGGTTAAAACGCTTTTATAATACTCCTGCCGAAAGGGTAGAAGTATTAAAAGGGATAAATTTGTCTATTGAGAGGGGAGAGACGCTTATTTTAAAAGGTGTCAGTGGAAGTGGTAAAACCACACTGCTCAGTATTATAGCCGGACTTGACAGACCTTCTGAGGGCAAGGTTTTGGTAGAGGGTGAAGCGATAGCAAAGTTACCTGATAATCATTTGTCTCATTTTAGAGGCAGACATATAGGAATGGTGTTTCAGCATTACAATTTGATAGAGCATTTTAGTGTCAAAGATAATGTATCAGTCCCTCTTGTGCCTATGAATTTGAGATATCAAAAAGTAGGACAAAGGGTAGAAGATGCAATGAAAAAAGCAAATATATCACACAAGTCTGATATGTTGGCAGCAAGACTCTCTGGCGGGGAAAAGCAAAGATGTACAATAGCTAGAGCTATAGTAACAAATCCCGAAATAGTAATATGTGATGAGCCTACAGCAAATTTGGACAGAGAAAATGCTATTAAGTTTTTGGATATATTAAAAAATCTTCATAATATGGGCAAAACTATCATAATAGCTACTCATGATTCTATATTTGAATCTTTAAATTTCTCTCATACTGTTGTATATATGAGTGATGGAGAGATTGAAAAATCGGAGAGTATAGAGTGAATCCCATTCTTTTAAATACTCAGGTTCAAATTTATCTCTTTGGTGAATCGATACTGTATATATTTATGATAATGGCATTTATTATATCTTTGCATATTCTTTTAAAATGGGATTTTGATAGTTTCAGTGATGAGCAGTATCGATTGGAGAGACGCTCATATTTAGTAATTACCATTTTGCTTTTTGTATTTGCCGTGAAATTTATGCTGTTACCATATTTTGTATTTACGATAGACTCACTCAATACTTTGGTGCCGGGAGCTATGTGTGCAGCGGGAGTAATCAGTGCAAACAGTTATGGATTGGAGCTTCTTTTTGTCAAACTTTTTGTTGTTTTTATCCTCTCATGGTGGCTTATGATAAATTATTATGATTTACAAGCAAAAAATTATCCTTTTTTTAAAATAAAATATGGATTATATATAGCTGTTTTTGTTTTGATTACATTGGAATTATGGCTTGATTTTGCCTACTTTGGCAATATAGATATTCATCAGCCGGTGAGTTGCTGTTCGGCACTTTTTGGTCAATTAGAAGGAGCTAATCCTCTGCCTTTTGGTTTGGATACAAAGACAATGTTGATACTTTTTTATTCAATATTTGTCACACTTGCTATTTTGATTCTTACAAAACAGGATATAACAGCTTTGATATTTTCAGGTCTGTTTTTATATATCTCATACTATAGTGTAGTATATTTCTTTGGCACTTATGTATATGAATTGCCTACACACAAGTGTCCGTTTTGTATGTTTCAAAAAGAGTATCACTATATAGGCTATTTAATCTGGGGTTCTTTGTTTGGAGGTGTATTTTTGACAGCTGATTCAATTCTTTGTAAAAAGGTGTTGAATGTAGATACTTCAAAGAGTAAAATATATGGTTTGCTATTGATTACTGTTTTTGTATTTACTGTGAGTGCGGTAGTATTGATATATAGATTTCAAAATGGCACATGGTTGTAAAAATCTGTCTTAGTAATTTCAACTTATTCATCAATAATATTTGATATTATATTCAATCCCATACTTAAAGATTATCAATGACTAATATAGTTTTTTCGCTACTTTCTAATTTTTGGTTTATTTTTCTGATACTGTTTCTTATAATATTTTTGAGGTCTCCTGTCGGAAAAGGGATGATTGGTGAATTACTTGTAAGGTTAAGTGCCAGATTTTTATTAGACAGAGATAAATATAAAATGTTGAATGATATTACACTGCCTACAAAAGATGGAACCACCCAAATAGACCATATTATTGTTTCAGAGTATGGTATTTTTGTAATTGAAACCAAGAATTACAAAGGTTGGATTTTTGGTAGTGAAAATCAAGCTAGTTGGACTCAAAAGATATTTGATAAAACATATAAATTTCAAAATCCACTTCGACAAAACTATAAACATATAAAAACTGTTCAAAATCTTTTAGAGATAGATGCAGATAAAATCTTTTCAGTAATTGTCTTTACAGGTGATAGTGAATTTAAAACAGATATGCCAGAAAATGTAATTCACGGTATAAAATATATTAATTATATTAAATCGAAGCGAAAAAAAATCATTCCAAAGTATAAAGTAGCCCGGTATATATCAAAAATAGAGTCTACACAGCTAAAACCGTCACTTAAAACAAAAAGAGAACATATCAAACATGTGAAGAATATAAAAAATAAAAGTTAAGAGTTTTACTCCCATGCCAAAAGCAGATTTTGGCACGAGTATGAAGATACTATTGTTCTTCTGTAAGCAATACCGAATATATATAAATTATTGCATTATACAGTGACAGAAGATAGAGTATAATCAGAGCCACTGGTATCAAAAATATTATCATAAAAAGTTGTGATACGAATATGGATACAAAAAATATTATCAAAGTCCAGACAAATATCAGTGTGAAATAACCGCCGTTAAACAGACTCTTCCACAGAGTAGGGGAGAATACCAAAAATACTCTTTTTAGAGCCGAATTGAAACTGTCTGCCAATATTACTCTACCCATAACAGCAGGGAATGAGTAGCTGAGTGTCAATACGACAAGCAGATATATTCCCAATCCCACTTTGAGCTTGTCATTGTTTATCATCATATTTACAACCACAGCTTCACTATGTTGATTCATACCGTTTTGCATAATACTTTGCATAGCAGACATATCCATAGAGGAGCTGACAATTATCGCAAAAACAAAGAAGAAAATCAGCATCAATGTAAAAAATCCCAAAAATCCGCCTGCTGCAATATCGAGATGCTTTGTAAAAAGATTGCCCAGAGTTGTATCTTTTGCCAATCTTTGCATATAATCTTCTCTGTCATCGCTATATACAGCTTTGCCTATATATATCTGTATTGAGAGGCTCAAAATAGAATAAGCCAATGCAAATGCAAAACCTATGACAGGAATATACTGCATAAATCCCAAAACTACCAGTATAGATACGGCTCCCAGTGATAGAGCCCAGTTTGACTGCATAAAAGCCCAGGCATCTTTTAGTGCTTTTATATTACCTATTTCTCTGTTTTGCATACTGCTCTCTCCTTTTTATTTAGTGTTTGGTATATACTATATTGAAATCTCTTTTATATCGGCAATATCTCTAAATGCTTTATATATAGATGCTATTAGTCTTCTTCTGTTTTCTTTCAGTTTTTCATCTTCGGTATTTACCAATACATTATCAAAAAACTTGTCAAGATGAGCTTTCAATCCAAAAAGGGATTCTAGTTTCTCTGTATAGTTACTGTACTCTTTTTTAGTTACAGCACTAAATGCTTCATACAGACTCTTCTCTTCATCTTCGAGAAGCAGTGATTCATCTATACTCAAATCACCCTCTATATCTATATCATTGGAGATATTGGCAACTCTTTTAAATGTAGTAAATATATCTTTTGCTTCAGCAGAAGCTACAATACTATTGAGTGCATCTACTTTTTTGTATATTTCTGTGATATCTCTTTCGCCTGAAGACAAGACAGCTTTTATTACAGACGGATTGGCTTTGATACTTTTGTAGATTCTTTCAATAATGAAATCCTCCAGTTTGTCTGTATCAAACTCATTATATTGATCTTTTAGCAACTCTATAATTTTTTCTATATCAAATGCCAAATCATACTCTACTACTGTTCTGACTATTCCGTTTACAGCTCTTCTCAGAGCAAACGGGTCTCTGGAGCCGCTTGGGATTTTGCCGACACTAAAGAGTCCCAGCAGAGTATCGAGTTTGACAGATATTGCCAAAATTGCTGAAAAGAGAGATTCCGGCAAAGAAGCTCCTTCTCCTACAGGTTTATACTGGTCTCTTATAGCTTCGGCTACCAGGATATCTTCTCCCAATGCTTTGGCATAATAGTATCCCATCAAGCCCTGAAGCTCTGTAAATTCATATACCATTTCACTTAGCAAATCAGCTTTTGCGATAGATACGGCTCTATCCATAAGCTCTTCTATCTCCATGGCACTCTTTTGAGTATCAGCCTCCAACTTATCCATATATATACCAGACAGTCTCAGTGCTATATTTCTCTCTCTGTTTACTTTGTCGGCAAGAGTCCCCAATCCATCGATAAACTGGATTTTTTCCAATCCGTCTGTAACGAGTCCTCTTTTTAAATCATTGTGATAGAAAAAGAGTGCATCAGAGAGTCTTGGTCTTAATACCCTTTCATTACCTGATATTACTTTGGAGTAGTCATTAGTTACAGCATTTGATACCACTATAAATCTGTTTGCCAATCTACTCTCTTTGGTATATACTGCAAAATATCTCTGATGCTCTTTCATAGATGTTACAATCACCTCCGGAGGTAACTCTAAAAATCCCTCATCAAACGAGCCGATCAACGCTTTTGGGTATTCTGTAATTGCCACTACTTCACTTAGAAGCTCTTCATCTCTTTCTACACTCAAGCCACTACCCTTTTCTATCTCATCAATTTGGGCATTTATCATCTCTCTTCTTTCGTTTTCAGAGAGTATCACTTTGCCGTCACTAAGTATATCTTTGAATGAGTCAATAGTTGGCACCTCTACAGGCTCAAACGATACCATTCTGTGCAGGTATGTTTTGGTATCACTTTTGACTCCAAACAGCTCCATATCTATAGATTTATCTCCCATTCTCACCTGTAGCCATCTGACAGGGCGTATAAACTCCTCTTTTCTATCCCCCCATCTCATCATTTTGCCAAAGTTCATAGAGTCTATCCACTCTTTTATCATATCCGGCAAGAGTTTTGCAGTCTCTTCGCCTTTGATCTCTTTTTTGAAATAGAGACATACTCTGCCACCTTTGTCTATTCTGCCAAGTTCATCAAATGAAACACCGCACTTTTTGGCAAAACCCTCTCCGGCTTTGGTCGGCTCACCCTCTTTGAGTGCCACACTCTCTGGAGGACCCACAAGCTCTTCGACTCTATCTGGCTGACTCTTGGGCAAATCTTCATGTATCAGCACCAATCTTCTTGGGGTATATTCAAAATCAAAACTACTCTCAAAACCTCTGCTTGCTAAAATACTTTTCCAGGATTTTTCGATATTGTTTATAATTTTAAGCAACGGTATAGCAGGAAGCTCCTCTACACCTATCTCTATCAATGTCTTTTGACCCATTTTATATCCTTGAGTTAAATTGTGAAATTTTATCCAAATGTTGGTAATTGGTATATTAGTTATCATTTGCACTAATTTATCAATACTATCTTTCTTTAAGTGCTTGATTGGTAATATACATATCTGTGAAAATTAAATCCATTAAGGAGATAGAAGTGAAAAAGAGTTTGAGTTTTATCGCAGCTGCTGCATTGATGAGCGGTATTGCATTTGCAAAAGAGGTTAAAATAGGTGTAGTCTTGCCTTTGACAGGTCCTATTGCGGCATTTGGTCAGACAAGTAAAGGCGGTTTGGATATTGCTTATGAGCAGAATCACAAATTGAAAAACGGTGATGATGTCAAATTGGTAGTGCTTGATGATAGAGGCGACAAGGTAGAAGCTGCCACAGCAGTAAAGAGACTGTTGGATAAAGACGGTGTATCTGTAATTTTGGGAGAGGTCGCTTCAAGTAACTCTATGGCTATGGCTCCGGTTGCAGAAAGAGCAAAGACTCCAATGATTACACACGCTTCTACAAACCCAAGAGTAACAAAAGGTAAGAAGTATGTAACAAGAGCCTGTTTTATCGACCCGTTCCAGGGTGCGGTAATGGCTAAATATGCTCTTGATAACGGTATGAAAAAAGCTGTGGTAGTAACTGATGCTAAGCAGGATTACTCTGTAGGCTTATCAAAAGCATTCAAAAAAGCATATACTAAAAATGGTGGAAAAATTTTAAAAACTGTTTTAATCAATTCAGGTGATAAAGATTTTAATGCACAAGTTGCTACTATTAAGCAGTCAAATCCAGATATTATTGCATTTACCGGATACTATCCAGAAGCTGCGTTGATGGTAAAACAGGCTCGTGCTATGGGAGTAAAAGCTCCATTTATCGGTGCTGACGGTGTAGGATTCCCTGAGCTTGTAAAAATCGGTGGAAAAGCAGCTGAGGGCTTTATGTATACAGACCACTTCAACGAAGCAGCAGCAACATCTCCAGAAGCCAAAGCTTATGTAAAGGCATTCCACAAAAAATACAATAAAGCAGCAGACTCCATGGGTGCATTGGCAGCTGATGCTTACGGTATGATTTTAAATGCTATGAATAAGTGTATTGATGAGGGCAAAGCACCAACAGATAAAGAGTGTATAAATACAAATCTAAGAAATACAAAAGATTACAAAGGAATTACTGGTGTTATCAATATTGACAAAAATGGTAATGCTGTAAAATCTGCTGTTGTAAATGAAGTAAAAGATGGCAAATTTACATATAAAACTACTGTAAATCCATAATATATTATAGCATTTGCTAAATATGAGGCTGGGGCTTTAGCCCCACATAATAAAAAGCCTAAAATTTTGCATATACAAACAATCAATATACTCTCTTTATGCTATAATCTTCTCCGACACAAATTTATATAAAAATCTCTACCAAAAAGGCGTGTGAATGGATTTCACTACATTTTTGCAACAGTTGGTAAATGGTGCGAGTTTGGGGAGTATGTATGCTTTGATTGCCATTGGATATACTATGGTTTATGGAGTATTAAGACTTATCAACTTCGCACATGGCGATATTATGATGGTTGGTGCATTTATGACATACTTGGCTACCTCTATGGGTATGCCATTTGGTGTGGCTGTATTGTTTGGAGTAGTTATATCTGTGCTTGTAGGTATGCTTACAGACAAAATTGCCTATAAGCCTCTAAGAGATGCTCCAAAAATATCTCTATTGATTACTGCAATTGGTATCAGTTTCTTTTTGGAAAATCTCTTTAATGTCCTATTTGGAGGAGTGCCAAAGGCATTTTCTGCTCCTGATTATCTGACCAAAGTATTACATCTTGGTAATATCTATCTGCCTGTTACAGTTATTATCATTCCTGTTATTACCGTATTGATTCTTGGCTCTGTATTGTGGGTGCTTTATCGCACAAAATACGGTATGGCTATCAGAGCTTTGGCTTTTGATATACCCACTGTCAAACTGATGGGAGTAAATGCCGATTCGATTATCTCCATAGTATTTGCTCTTGGTTCTGCACTTGCTGCTATTGGAGGGGTGTTTTATGCTATCAGTTACCCATCTATCGACCCATTGATGGGGGTTATTGTGGGACTCAAAGCATTTGCAGCTGCGGTGCTTGGAGGAATTGGAAGTGTAACCGGAGCCGTAATTGGTGGCTTTATTTTGGGATTTACAGAGATTTTAGTTGTAGCACTCTTTCCGGAGCTTGGCGGATATAAAGATGCCTTTGCTTTCTTTTTCTTAATTCTTGTGCTTCTGTTTAGACCCACTGGAATTATGGGTGAAGATTTGGAAAGAAGTAGGTTTTAGGAGTCGATGATGAAAAATACAATTATAAAAATAGCGCTTATTCTTGCTACACTTGGATTTATTATCTATGCTCACAGCCATTTTGATTCATATCTGCTTAGTATCCTCAATAATATTGGAATATTTGCAATATTAGCCCTCAGTTACAATCTTATTAATGGAGTAACCGGACAATTTTCACTGGAACCAAACGGCTTTGTAGCTATTGGTGCATATATGACGGCTCTATTTTTAATACCGGCAGATACCAAAACAGATATGTTTGCACTGGTTGATCCTGCTCCTGTGATTTTGGCGATGCATAGCTCATTTTTACCGGCTATTATTATAGGTGGAGTTACTGCTTCATTTATTGCTCTGCTACTCTCTTTTCCGGTATTTAGAGTAAGAGGGGATTATTTGGCGATTGTAACACTTGGATTTGGATTTATTATTAGAATTTTTGCTATGAATAATCCGGCATATACAAATGGGGCAATGGGATTAAATGATATTCCAGATAATTCCAACTTTTTATGGATTGGGTCAGTAGCTTTAATTACATTTATAGTAATGCTTCATATTGTATATTCAAAATTTGGTAGAGCTATGAAAGCGGTTAGAGATGATGAAGATGCTGCTTTGGCTATGGGTATAAATACATTTGCCATTAAAACAACAGCATTTATGACAAGTGCATTTTTTGAAGGAGTCGGCGGAGGATTATTAGCATCATTTCTTACTACTATTTCACCGGATCAATTTACATTTTTACTCACCTTCCAACTGTTGATTATCATAGTGCTTGGAGGGCTTGGTAGTATGAGTGGCACACTACTGGCTACTATTTTGGTAATGGGTAGTATGGAGTGGTTGAGATTTTTAGATGATGATATGGTTATTTTTGGGATGCATACAGGAGCCCATCCGGGTATGAGAATGGTAATATTTGCAATACTCTTAATTATTATGATGCTATTTGCTCGAAAAGGACTCTTTGGAGACAGAGAGTTTCCGGAACTATTTGCAAAAATCAAACAAAGGTTTAAATCGTGAATGAGCCTATACTAAAAATTGATGATGTTACTATGAAATTTGGTGGAGTTACCGCCATAGATAGATTGAACTTTTCTATCCAAAAGGGTGAAATATATGGGCTTATTGGTCCAAATGGAGCGGGTAAGACTACGATATTTAATATCATTACCGGCAATTACAAGCCCACAGAGGGTAGGGTGATATTTGATGGTGAAGATATCACAGGCACAAAACCCAATAAGATAGTATTTAAAGGAATTGCCCGAACTTTCCAAAATATCAGACTCTTCAAGAGTATGAGTGTATTGGATAACATATTAATCGGATTTCACGACCGCACGAATTATACATATTTTGAAGCTATTTTCAGACTCCCACGATATCACAAATATGAAAAGCAAATTAAAAAAGAGGCTATGGAGATACTCGAAGAGTTTGGTATATCCAAATTTGCCGATAGTGAAGCAACGGCACTCAGCTATGGCAATCAGCGAAAGGTAGAGATAGCAAGAGCATTGGCTACAAAACCTAAACTATTACTACTTGATGAACCGGCGGCTGGAATGAACCCTATTGAGACAGAGGAGCTATCCAATATTATCCACAAAATCAAAAAAGATTATGATTTGACAGTGTTACTGATTGAGCATGATATGAAATTTGTAAATAATATGTGCGATAGAGTAACAGTATTGGATTATGGTGAAAAGATTTTTGATGGTAAGCCATCTGATGCAATAGTAGATGAAAAGGTTGTATCTGCATATTTGGGGGATTTTACAAATGCTTAAATTAAAAAATTTACAAGTCTATTATGGGGTGATATCAGCTGTTAGGGGTATAGATATGCAAGTAGATAAAAATAGCATAGTTACCCTGATTGGTTCAAATGGAGCAGGTAAAACATCTACACTAAATGCTATTGTAAATTTGGTCAAAAAATCCGGTCAAGTATTTTTTGATGGTAAAGATATAACCAAACACAAGACTCACAAAATTGTAAAAGAGGGGTTGGCATTAGTGCCGGAGGGTAGAAGAGTATTTATAAATCTTAGTGTAGATGAAAATTTGCGAATGGGTGCATTTAATAATGATGAAAATTTTGAGAAGCTAAGAGATGAAATGTATAATCTATTCCCTCGACTCTCATCTAAAAAAGAGCAAAGAGGTGGGACACTCAGTGGAGGAGAACAGCAAATGTTGGCAATTGCCAGAGCATTGATGAGTGAGCCAAAAATGTTGATGCTTGATGAGCCAAGTCTCGGACTTGCCCCCAAAATAGTGGGAGAGCTGTTTGAGATTATTACAGAATTAAAGAGACGGATGCCTGTGCTTTTGATAGAGCAAAACGCTTTTGCGGCTTTAAAAATCGCCGATTATGGATATGTATTGGAAAACGGCAGAATTTCATTAGAGGGCAAAGGCGAAGAGCTTATAGGTAATGATGAAGTTAGAGCCAAGTATTTGGGAGGATAATAGAGGATTTTATCCTCCCCATTAAGTTTGATAATAGCACTCTTCAAAAATTTTTATACTAAATTTTCTGATATCTTCGATATATCTTTCTGCTTCTTTATCTGTGCATGAATATCTCTCTTTTAGGATAGAGCGAATGGCACGATACTCATTTTGCAGTGATGTTACAAAAATAGATGGATCATCACTATTTATAGTAACAGCTATATTTCCCTCTCTGATACCGTATTTATTGAAACACTCACCTTTTTGCAGATATTTCTCTTTTGGCGGATTGAAGCGAAATATCGGATGATCTGTATAACTCCTCATACGGGAAATAAACAGATTAGAAGATGGGTTAGTTTCTACAATTATACCCCTTTTGCCAATATCGTTTATTAGATGATCTTGCACCATCTCCCAAACTTCTAATTCATCATCTGGTATCTCTCTGCTTAAAAATTTGTATTGCTCATTATATTTTTTTCTGACTGCTCCATCTGTGTGATATAGCTCAAAAAGCCTATGGACAATTTTAGATGGCTTTTTATCCAAAACTCTTTTGTCATATTCACTTATGAGATATTCACCTCTTTCTCTTCTAAAGTAGTTGATAGGGCAATTTTTACGGTATAACCATGCATCATACAGATCTTTTAATTTTGGCTGTTTGTATTTATAGTTGGAGTATATCTCTCTAAATAGCTCCCATATTCTATCTGTATATAGATGGATAAATTTATATATATTTGTATTTACACTTGGAAGCTCTTTTAGTTTCATCACAAGCCAAACCAAATCATCAAGGTAGTCACCCTTGGTTACAATTATCTGTTGAGTATTTTCAATCCATTTTTGAGGAGTAATGCCTAAGCTTAGAAGATGTCCCAATCTATCTCTTTGTTTCATATCATAGTATATGAGAACTTCATCCACTCTTCTCATACCTGTAACGATGTGATTAAAATCCTCTCCTGCATGAACACTGAATATTAGATTTGGATGGTGAGGTATTTTTGTATAAAACGGATAGATATGATCTTTTAATATTCTAGGCGGATTTCTAAGATAACGAAAATATGGTGCAAATACTTCAGGTGGAGTATGTGTCTCTTTACCTACAGCGTCAATAGCTACTATATAACGACTCAAGTCATAAAACATATTCAAATCTTGCTTTTTATTAATATAGGCGTCTTGGAAATGATATTTTAGTTTCATTTTATGGCGGTTTATTATTTTATATTGGATACTTCTTAAAAATTTATCCAAAGCTAATGTCTGGGTTTTGAGAGAGAGCCGTTTGTGATAAAATCTTGGTTTGAGAATGTTTAGATATCTATCTGATATATCCTCTTCTCTGCCTTTTATAGCAGATAGGGTGAAGTTGAATTTCAACTTTCCATCTTTTGAGATTTTAGTCTCGAAAATATCTATAAACTCCTCTACTCTTTGGGCTATCTCATTGGCACTGTTTAAAATACCTATCTTTGCATTTAGGTGAGTCGTTCCACTTTTAATGATACTAGAGACACTGTTGCATGTATCTTTTTTTTCTATCTGTCTTATGGGAGATCTGTTATATTCACTAAAATGAGCCAATCCCAAATTTTGTGACATAGTCATATATGTTCTTAAAATATTTAGTGTATGAATAAAAATTTTTATTACTCTCTTTAGTGATATATTGTTACTTGTTTCATGCAGATAAAATATAATAATAGACTCTATAAGACAAGCTCTGTTGTATTCATCTTTTTCATAATATTTCACCATTTCATAAAATAGCTTTTGGATATCATCTTTGTATCCCAAAGGCATAATTTTAATCAATTGAGTGAAGTGTTCAAGATTGAAACCCTTGTGAGAAGTGACATTTTTATTTATTTTGATTATCTTTTCTAATTCGTTTCCATTTTGGTATAACTCATTATCTCCACTTAATATATAAGAAAAAATATATTTTTGGCTCCACTTCAAAATATCTACTATTTGGCCTATCGAAAAAGTGTAATTGTTGATATATGAAAACTCATTGATACGAGGTAGCTCTTTTAAAAAAGTCTTTTTATAAAATATATCAGGTGTTTTATAGCTCATTAGATTGAGGAAATTGAATGCAAGATATCCTGCACCTTTGAGATGTAGATGATTTTCTGCATAGGGTGATAGTTTGTCTATATGTAATGCAAGAGGTGTATAAGCATCTGCATATGAGAGGATACTGTATATATTGATATTGCCTTTGATATACTCTTTGGATAGATAATAACCGACCAGACAAAATGGAGATATTTTGTTTATAAAGGCTAAATACTCTTCTATCTGAGTATCTTTGACATGTATATTTACTCCATTTTGCTCATAAAATCTATCAAACAGCTCATCCAAAAAAGTAAAATTGTAATCTTTGCCGTAAAAGTATTTGTAATCATAATCTGAATCTATCCCGCTTAGTTTGATACTCTCTTGTGAAAGAGCCGACTCCATCTCATCGAGTCTATAGTTGTTGGGATAAAAATCTCTTATACCGTCAAAAACCTCATCAAAACTGTCATTAAAATCTATATCTTTCAAAAAGCTATCAATCGTGGCAAAAAGAATCTTGTCACTTCTTAAAAGTAATATCTGCGGTATATCTGTAAGTCTATTTCTTATCATTGCCGGTATATTCTTTGAAAATTTTTATAGTCTCTTTCATTTGACTCTTTTTATTCGCATTTTTTATACTGTCTTCACAATATTTATCCAATGCGTCAAAATTCCACTCTATAGGTTTTATCTCTTTATACTTATCTTTCCAACTCTCAAAAGCATTGTCATATTTTGATGTATCTTTTATAAGAGTATCCAATACATCATACATAGAGTATAGTGCAAATACTGCTCTGTTTTGATGATTGAAAACAAACTCTCTGATGAAATCATCTATATCTTTTTCATTAATATGGTCTAAAAAATATAACTCTCTTATACCTATATAGGGTTTGTAAAACTCTCTATCATATTTAATAGCATCCATATAATATTTTTTTGCGTTTTTTCTATCTCCGAGATTCACATAAGATAGAGCTATATTATATAATGATAGTGCATCCTCTATATCCTCTATATATGAAATGATACCTTTATAATATTCTAATGCTTGAGAGTAATCACCGTTTTGTATATGGATATTAGCTATAGCCAAATATGACTCTTCTCTAAATCCGTATTTAATAGCTTGTTCGAAGTATTTTATTGCCTCTTTGTAATTTTTTGCTCCTATATAACCTTTTCCCAAATAATAAAATGCTTCAGCATTTTTATCCAATTTGATACTCTCTTTCAAATGTTTGATAGCTTCGTCATAATTGCTTTTTGCCAACAGGGCTTTGCCTTCATCTAAATATGTTTGATTGGTAAATACTCCGTTTGTAAATTCCAAATTATACATATACTCCAATTCTTCATATTTATCTTTATTGCCCAAAGATAAATCCTCATTACCCTGACTATACTCACCATAAATAAATTGTATTATATTTCTCAATGGATTTGAAAAGAGATTTTCTATAAGCTTTTTAGTTGCTGTTTTTGATTTTACACTCTCATATATAATATCTCTAAAGTATTTAATTTCTAAATTGTCAGACTCATCTGAAGCACCAATGCGGTATCTATATTTATCAGAAACGAAATTGATACTATAATCTTTTGATAATTGATAGAGATTTTTTAGAGGAATTCTTCTGTGACCTGGTAACACTTTGACCAGATAATCCTTTGAGATAGTTCTGTTTTTTTCTCTATACTCCTCTTGTAGAGTTTTGTCAATTTTTTTGATGAAATTATTCTCTATGATGGTCTGATACAGCTCCAAATCACCTGTAATGATAGGGATAATATATGGAGAGGATAGATATTTTCGCACTATATCTAATACATCGAAACCTTTGTCAAATGCCATATCTACATCATCTATCAATAGAATAAGTCTTTTTTTATTTAATATTTTTGTAATCAGGCGAAAAAATCGGTGTAGATACTCTTCAAGTTTGAGACTCGTTTGGTCTTTTGAGATATTTTCGAGTGAGCCTCTGCTTTGGTAACTGCTTTTTAAGATACCATCAAGAGCATCTGACAATTCGTTTAAGATTTTATAGAATTTATCTCTATGCTTTTCATCAACTCTTTCCTCTTCTATTCTGTTTAAAATCTGTGCGATGATAATAGTTAAAAAATTTTCACTTGTATGCAAAAGAGTAGGATCAATAGGAGGGAAAAAATATAAATTATGCTTCAAATCATTCACTTTTTTGCACTCTTTTTTTATACTCAAAAGAAACAGAGTCTTACCACTACCTCTTTTACCGTTGATAAATATAGTATTGTGCAGTCTGTTTTTGTATATGGAAGTATTAGGCTCTATCTTTTTGCTCAAGTCACTTTTTAAAATCTCCATGAGCCTCTCTTTGGCTTCTTGCTGAATAACAGTGCCGAATTTTTGCACAGATTCAGGATCGATTCTTTTTATATCTATAGTTATTGAGCTATTATTGGACATATCTACTCCTTTTGATTTCAGTTGCATTATAGCTTGAATAATCTTATGAAAAAAAGGATATTATACGATATAATACTATTTAATATAATGCGAGTCTCAGATAAGAGATAAATATTACTCTCTAATGTTACGCATATAACTTTAAACAACTTTGTTTAAGTGCAATTTACTTTTTTTGGGGGGGTGAAGCTTTAGCCCCACCCCCGATGTAGTAGAGTATTTACTTCTCTAAGAAGATTAGGCTTAAACGAGACTTGCGTTAATATAAGTATTTTAAGAGGAGCTTTATATGGGTAGAGAGAGAGAAGCATGGATAGCCGATGCTGCCAATATCACAAAAAACAGCTCTAATCCGCAAGGCACACTACATACCAACAGTAAAGTAAAAGAGTTTTTGGAAGATGACCGCAAAAGATTTATCTGTGCCACCAAAGGATTTGGCAAGACATATCTGCTCAAACTAAAGAGTATCTCTATCAGAGAGAGTAAAACAGGAGCAGTATTTATACCCAAAAATGAGTTGGTTGATAGAATAGGCTCTATGCAAACTCCTTCTTTAAGTATGGAAGTATATTCTAAATTTAATGATACAGATGAGCATGAGTTACTGTGGCGATATAGCTTTATTATTACAATTATTAGAAACAGTGAAAATCTTTTTAATAAGATTGTAAACAGTAAATCTATCAACTATCCAAAAGAACTTTTTCCATCTAAAATAGATTATCCGGTAGTCCAGGATATCTATATAATGCTACTTGATAACTACTCTTTATTTAGAGATATAAGAAGCCATGACTATATCAAACAGTTTGAAATCACCCTAAGAAACTCTCTTGAGCCGTTTTATATATTTATAGATAATGTAGATGAGTTTTATGATACTACAGGATATATATATGATGAGGATATATGGTATAGTGCCCAAATAGCACTGCTTAGAGCTGTGTGGAAATTTACATCTCAGCATAGTCATATCCATATATATGCCACGATTAGAAAAAAGGCTTTGGACAAACTTAAAGATGATGATATCTTATATGCTCAGTATAGAGATTTTATAGTAGAGCTTAAATATACACGCAAAGATTTGGAGCAAATATTTATAAACAATATCAAATTGGAAAAAAAAGATAGATTGAAAATACCTTATTTAATACATTATGCAAATACAACTCAAGATTATATGGAAGCCTTTATCGGCTTTAAAGATATAACAAACCGTTTTTTGATTCAAAATCAGGAAGAGGAGCTCTTCTCATATGTATATCGTCATACGCTTGGCAGACCGAGAGATTTGATGAGAATGGGTAGAGCCATATCTCAGATAGACCCTCCGCAAAGAGATGAAAATACTATTCGAATTGCAATTAATCAAATGGCAAAAGAGAATGGTGAGCAGTATATCAAAGAGATCTCTAAGTTTATATATATAGATTTTGAAAAGACATACAGATTGATAGAGAAAAATATTCTCTATCCCGAAGATACCAAAAGAGTATGCTGTGCATATAATAATAAAAAAGATGGAATCTGTAGTCAGTGTGAAGATGAGCATATATTTTGCACCCTGCATGATTACGGATTGCTTGGTATAGAGTATGTAAATACACTTAATAATGAGTGCTTAATCAAATTTAGATCGGCAGGATATCAACCCTCATACGGCAAAAGACATACACTTCCTAAATCTGCCAGATATTTTATCCATCCATCACTGAGTGAAATCATAGAAGCATATCGTGAGGATAAACATTTGAATCCATATACCTATGACAGGAATATAATAGTAGGGTATGATTTGCAGATAGATTGTTCGATTAATATACCCAATACAATCAAAGTGCCGGGGATGAGTATAGAAGTCGCTGATAAATTGGTAACATTTAGTGAATATGATTTTTATTGTGATAATAACGGCATTGAACCGCCATTTGATGAAGGGTGGGGCAGAGGAGAGCGACCTGTAATTAATATCAGTTGGGAAGATGCAGTATCCTATGCAGAGTGGCTATCTGAGAGAACCAATGAAAAATATCGCCTCCCAACTGAAGAAGAGTGGAATCATATATGCGGAAGCGTGGATAAAAAGTGGTTTTTCGGTGATGATGAAAACCAACTCAGATACTATGCATGGTATATCAAAAATAGTGAAGGCAGGACACATCCCGTAGCAACCAAGGAGCCAAATATGTATGGAATATATGATCTATATGGCAATGTATGGGAGTGGTGCAGTAGTGACGGCTCCAATGACAGCTCTGATAATAAAGTCGTCAAAGGAGGAGCCTTTGACAGCTATGCTGATGATACATATACCAGTGTGCGTGGGGTTGCAAATAGAAACAGAGGCTACAATAATGTAGGCTTTCGTTTGGTGAAAGAGCCAAAAGGATTTAGCCTACATTAAAAGCAGATTGATTCTGCTCTATCTCTGTGTTTGATTGATTTTCATTTTTATCCATTAGTAGATAATTGATATAGAGCCTATAGGCTCTTGAGCGATATTTGCCTCTCACATAGCACAAACCAATCAACCATAAAAGAGTGATTGCTATAGGCACTCCTCCCAAACAACACTCATCTTTTAGTGTATCATATTGAAGCATACTATACCATATCAATATAGCGATGATAGATACGATAATAACACCGCCCTCTTTTGCATCTGTTGCGTATCTTTTTGTATCAGTAGCATATTTATCTGTAAGTTGTTTATCAAGAAGTTTGCCCAATATTTGATAAAGTATATGATCATTATAGTTTAAATCTTCAAATAGTGGATTATTGGTTTTCAATTTCTCTATAACCTTGCTCCTCAACTTTAAAAAATCCTTTTTCTCTTTTTTCTGATGAGGTAAAATTGTTACAATCGGTGTAAAATCTACTTTCAAAAAATTGTCAAAAAGTATTTGAGATAACAATTTCAATATATAATTGGTGCTAAGTAAAATTATCAAAACAGAAAAGAAAATAAAGAGTGATGATGAGTGAGAATTAAAAATTTTATATAGTTGATTGAATAATTTACCATCATTATATAGATTATCTACAATAAAAAGTAAAATAAAAAATACCGAAGATGGCAGTATTGCTCTTCTTACAAAAAATTCAAACTCTCTCCATATAAACCCTGCCGAGGCTTGTATCATATTAGTCAGCTCTCTTAGAGTGCTTTCACTCACTCTATTTTGTGTGTCAAACATATATCCTCCCTTATAAAACTTTGCACACTCTCTCTATTTCATCCAAAATCATTTTGACCTTTTCATCCGGTTTTTCATCTTTGTATATCGGTCTGCCTACTACCGGGAAATCCACCTTTTGAGCACAGGCAAATTTCAAGTCTGCTACTCTTTGTTGGTCATTTGAAGCTTCGGCAAAGGGTCTTATACCCGGACTTAGAGTCATAAAATCATCGCTTGTAGCCTCCTTGATAGACAGGCTCTCATAAGCACTGCATACTACCCCGTCAAGACCGTTTTTATAGCTCATCTTGGCAAACTCTGTAGCTTTTTCATCTATAGATGAGCCGTAAATATTTTGAAAACTGTTATTATCAAATGATGTCAAAGCAGTTACTGCAAATACCAGAGGTCTTTGCTCAAATTGACTCAATCTCTCCATCACCGCTCTCATAGCCACCTCTCCTGCGGATGCATGTATATTAAACATATCTATACCGAGTGTTGCTATCTCTTGGGCAGCATCAGCCATAGTATTTGGGATATCATAAAGCTTCAAATCAAGAAATATTTTAAAATTGGGATTAATTTGCTTGAGAGTATCTATAAAGTATCTGCCGTCTCTGATATATGTCCTAAATCCCACCTTGAGCCATATATTGTCATAAATTGCCAATTTTTCTGCCAAAGCCGTGTTTTGAGCACTGCTTGGCATATCCAATGCTACAACCAATTGCATACTGAGTTTCCTTTTTAGTTATTTTGCTTGGGTATAATTCTATCCAAATCAGCAAAAAGGATAGATATGTTTAGAAAAGAACTCAAAGAGTATAACCTCCCTGAAGAGGAGTTGAATAAACTACAATATGCGATAGTCAAGACAAACAAAGGGGATATCAAAATCAAACTATACCCCAAAGATGCACCAAATACAGTGGCGAACTTTGCCGCACTGGCAAACAGCGGATTTTATGACGGTTTGAAGTTTCACAGAGTCATTCCCGGATTTATGGCTCAGGGCGGTTGCCCTCACTCCAAAGACAATCCGGCATTAGCCGGAACCGGCGGTCCGGGATGGGTTATCAAGTGTGAAACAGACAATGGTATCAAACACAAAAGAGGTGCTTTGTCCATGGCTCACGCCGGCAAAGATACCGGCGGAAGCCAGTTTTTCATCACATTTGTAGATACCCCTCACCTTGACGGTGTACATACCGTATTTGGTGGAATCGAAGAGGATGATATCGAGAGTTTCAGAGTGCTAGATTCTATCAAGCAAAATGATGATATAGAGTCTATTGAGGTAGTAGAAAGCACTGATTGATAGTGCTTTGTAAACAGGTGGATTGTCTACCTGTTTAGCAATTTACTCTATGTATGATACATCTTTTGATTATATTCACTCCATCATTAAACGGACAAAATTTAACAAAATGTCTATTATTGCCTGAATTTTACAAATCAAAGAACATTTTTGTTCCGTTAAAAGCTATATAGCTACTAAAAAGGATATAAGTAATAATTATATTATACGAAAAAGTATTCAAATCAGTTAAGAAAGTGCTACTTTGCTATATTTTTTACAAATAACAGGACATTTTAAATGTTCCTTCACTTGGAGAATATCAGGCTAACTTCGCTATTATGTTCCATGAATAAATAGTTGTCTCGGACGCTTCGCGACCGAGACAACGGGAGGCGGGTTGAACACCCGCTTGTTGTCCGCTGCTTCGCACCCGCCCCCAGTTATACTAAAGGAGCAATAAAAAATGGAAGCAGTAAATTTATCAGAAAAATTTGACTTAATAAATGAGTATTGGTCGCCAAGATTAATTGGTGAGCTTAATAACCAAGCGGTGAAAATAGCAAAATTAAAGGGTGAATTTATATGGCATCATCATGACAATGAAGATGAAATGTTCTTTGTTGTCAAAGGAGAGCTAACAATAAAGCTAAAAGAGAATTAATTTTTCATAATCCCAAAAGGAATAGAACATAAACCTGTAGCAAAAGATGAAGTTTTAGTTATGATGTTTGAACCTATAAGCACAATAAATACAGGAAATATCAAATCTGATATTACAATTGATAAAGTTGAAAAAATATAATAAACT
>WFNP01000027.1 GCA_015488535.1 Nitratifractor sp. | reverse complement strand
GTATAAATGGCTTTTTTAAACTATGCACTATATAATACATGATGATTTTATAAATTATTTTGAGGACAAATTATGAAAAATAGACTATTTTCAATGGTATCAATCTCTGTGCTGTTATCTTTATCATTAAATGCTGGTAACTGTCAAACACTTGTGAACTCTTATCCCAAATATCTAAAAGAGTGTAAAAACAATACTCTTATATGGAGAGACGGAACAAAAATGATATATAATGACGGTAAACAAAAAGATTTCAAAAAGATGCTCAATCATCCTGATTTGGAAGATATGTTTCACTACAGATATATCAAAGGAAAAAGCTCATACAACAAAGTTCCTCCCAAAAATTATGACCCTGGCAGAATCAGAAATGAAAAATTCTTTACCAAAATGTATGGTAAAAAACCTGCAGATGTAAGAAGACACTTAGACAGAGTCAGATGGTTGCCAAAAAGCTCCGGTAGAAAGATATATTTCAGAGTTACTACTATCAATGGTGTAAACAAAGCACTTAAAAGAGTCTCCAAAGAGTTGGATCAAATGGTGCTTAAAGACCACTCACTAAGAAAGTATCTCGTGCCTGTTGGAGGTGGATATATGTGGAGGAAGATAGCCGGTACCAAAAGATTAAGTGTCCACTCTTTTGGTGCAGCAGTAGATATCAATCCAAAACAATCCAACTACTGGAGATGGAGTAAAGGTAAATACAAATACAGAAACAAAATCCCCTACTCTATCGTAAAAGTTTTTGAAAAAAACGGCTTTATATGGGGTGGAAAATGGTATCACTATGACACTATGCACTTTGAATACAGACCCGAACTACTCGGTATGAAAAGTGCCAAATAAGAATATTATTGTATAAAAAACAGGATTTTACCCATAGTTTTTTATGGGATTTGAAGGTAGCAACTACCTCCAAAGAAAAGACAACTTCAGGATATGGGGCTTTAGCCCCACTAAAGGGAGTGTCAGATAAATATTTGGAGGTTTAGGCTGGAGGGTGTAACACAAAAATGGTGTTACTAAAAGTTACTTGACACGGAGTTTTGAACGGTCTCCCACTAAAATAAAGTTTAAAATCTCAAAAGATACTTATCTATCAAATATATTATTTTTTGGTGTTCAAATAGCCTAATTTAACGCGAGTCTCGTTTAAGCCCAATCTTCTTAGAGAAATAAATTGCACTTATTTATCTCTTATCCGAGACTTGCGTTAACTCTATTTATTGGAGGTAGCTCACCAAATGAAGCTTCATATTCAGTTAAAAATATTTTTTCTAATTCTAATGGTTTCTCATCTCTATATAGTTCAATATAAAGATTTTCAAATGGAAATTTTGTCTGTAGTTTTTTATGAGCTTTGTATCTTACGCCACATTCATGTGAAGTTGAATTATATTGAGGAGATATACTTTTTTTTAAATCAATAACTCTATCTATAAAACTGTTTGCTTTACCAATATATAAAATACCATTTTTATCACGCTCTAGTAAACGATTTATTGATACTGGAATAAAATTATTTATTCCAGTAGAACATTTTAAAATATAAACTCCTCCATTTGTATTAAATTCATTATATATTTTATACCACATTTTTTCGTCTGAAAATTTAATTCTTGTACCATTATTATTTAAACTTTTATTTTCCATCTTTATTATTCCTTTCTTTAACTCTCATCTTAAACTTTTCATCCTTAACTGATAGTTAACGCGAGTCTCGGATAAGAAACAAGTATAATATTTGTCCATCAAATTGCTATAGATATTAAGTTGAAAAATGCAATTTATTCGGAGGCAGGACTTCAGTCCTGCACAATGCGGGGTTGAAACCCCGCCTCCTATGCTATATCGTTAAATATAATTTTATCTGCGTAATGTCAGTTAAAAATTTAGCTTTTTAGAGTGATTAGAGCTTAAACGAGACTCGCGTTAGTTAAGCTATTTGCTTTCCTCCTTGTTCCACATCTCCAGATGTGGAATACATACCCTTAAGATACAAACAAATATAATTTTTAGAAAGGGAGACAAAGTCTCACCCCCCCCCTTTTTTAATCGGGTCAGGTGTTCAAATAGCCTTTTTACTATATTTGAGAGACTTTTTATACTCTTTTGATATATATAACAGTGCGATTTTAAGGAACTTTTATCAAAAAGTTCGCAAATCGATTTGGCTGATATTTCAATGTCAAATATCCATATTTAGCACTCTTCTTCTCAAAAGATACAGACTCTGCCAATCTCTGCCTGTTTTGTATCTTTGGACTATATAATAAAGCAGAGCATAATTTATGGCATTTTTTAATTTGTATCTGTCTATATCTATCCCGTAAGCTTCCAAAAATATATTGATTTTATATATATCATCACCACACCACGAAAATAGAGTAACTGCTATATCAAAATATATATCACCTATCGAAGCATTACTGAAATCTATAACTGCTTTTAATTTATCTTTGTCAAAAAGAGCATTGTCAGGAAACAAATCTCCATGAATAACAGTAGTATCTGATTGTATAAAATCAATCGTTTTGATATCTTTGGCAAATATATTAGCATTTAATAAAACATTTTTTTTAAATAAATCTATATCATATAGTCTTGGCAACTCTACAAATGCAAAATCTTTTAATTTATCGTGCATCTGTCTCATAAAATTGGCAACAGCTTTAATCTGCTCTATAGATGGAGTCAGAAATACATCTCCAGCTATATATTTATATACTACTGTCTCTTTGTCATTACAGATAAATCTCTCTATACACTTAGATACCTTCATACTACCCAAACTACCAATAACAGCCAATTCAAAATCTATTCTCTCTTTTGAATAGTTCATAGGAAACTGTTTGATAACCACATTGTCTGGGATTATCCATACAGAAGCACTGACTCCAAATTGTGCTTTTGATATATTTTTGTCATTTTTATATCTCTTTAACTCTTTACATTTAAATAAATCATCCATTTTTTATCCGGTTTTTCTTATATTCTTTTATAAAGATGATATTATAATATAATAAATTTTAATAAAATAAGGAGAGCTTATGAAAAAGTTAATTTCATCAATACTGTTTATGGTATTGACTGTTACAGTAAGTTATGGTTGGAAATTGGCAGATTATGGTGATTTGAAATTTCAAAAGGCAAATGCTAATGTATATATTATGCATGGACCAGCAGAAGAGCCAAGTGTCAAAAATCAGGGATTTATGAATAATCCAGCTTTTATAGAGTCTAAAAATGGATTGATTGTAATAGACCCGGGTGGTAACTATAATGTAGGTAAAAAAGTGCTTGAAGAGATAGAAAAAGTAAGTAAAAAGCCTATCATTGCAGTGATGAATACTCACAAACACGGAGACCACTGGTTTGCAAATGTTGCAATTGCAAAAAAGTATCCAAAAGTTCCAATATATGCACATCCAAATATGATAAAAGAGGTAAAAGCAGGAGAAGCAGACAAATGGTATGGGATACTTGATAGACTCAGCCACAATCTAAAAGGCACAAAACCATACAAATTTCCAAATCATGAACTAAAAGATGGACAAAAAATAGATATAGATGGTCAAAAATTTCTAATACATCACCCCAAAAAAGCTCATACTGATACAGATATTATCATAGAGCATCTAAACAGCTCTACAATCTTTTTGGGTGATAATGTAATGAAAAACAGATTTGGAGGATTTGATGAAAGCTCAAGCATTTTAGGCAATATAGCACTGCTTGAAAATATCAAAAAAGATACAAATGCCAAGCTTTATGTCCCAGGTCATGGACCATCAGGAAAAAAAGATGAAACAATAGACCCATTTTTAAACTATATGAAAATATTGGTCAAATACGCCCAAAAAGCGTATGATAATGATGAAGAGTATTATACAGTCAAACCAGAAGCCATAAAAGCACTCTCAGCTTATAAAAACTGGGATGCATTTGACCATCAAATGGGGAAACATCTAAACAAAGCTTATAGAGAAATAGAAGCCAAAGATATGGAGTAGTATTTTAGAGGAGATTTTATCTCTCCTCTTTATAATCTATTTTTTTATGTAAGTTAAAAACTCTTTTTCACTCTGTTTGATACTATATACATCTTTTCCATTCTCTTTGAAATTGTCAATCAATGGTGATGGTAAAAAGTCAGATTTGATTAGCAATACTTCCCCATCTTTTAAACTATTTAATGCTTTATTTGTTTCAGCAAGTGGATTTTTGTCTTTATCTAATAACTCATTTGCATCTATTACGACAGATGGAGTAGTCTCTGCCCATTTTGGCTTTTCACTATTATCATCAAGCCCCTCTTGGATATCTCCTGTTTGCAACTCCTCCATTCCAAGCTCTTGGCGTAACATATTGACCAAATCAAGAGGATGATATCCTCCTATCATAGCCACCTGTTTGAGAGTAGCTACTCTTCCGATTGTGCGTCTTAATACAGGATTTTTTAGCTTTTTGTATTTGCTGTTTAATTGCATCAAATACTCTTCAAGCTGAGGATAATTTGTCAATAAATCGTGTATCTTTGTTTCTGGTGTTATATTCATATTATCCCTTTAGAGTATATATCTTGTAATATCCTCATTTTCTACTATATCCCCGAGTTTTTCATCTATCAGTTTTTCATCTACAATGACTTTTTGACCCTTTTTTGTATCTGCTTCAAAACTGATATCTTCTAAAATTTTCTCCATTACAGTATGTAATCGTCTTGCCCCGATATCTTCACTTTTTTCATTTGCTTTTGCAGAATATCTAGCTATTGCTCTGAGTGCCTCTTGGCTAAACTCCAACTCCACCTCTTCTACTCTCATCAAAGCTATATACTGCTTGATGATTGAGTTTTTAGGCTCAGTCAAAATTTTATAGAGTGCCTCTTCATCCAGAGAATTAAGCTCTACTCTTAGAGGAAATCTACCCTGTAATTCTGGAATTAAATCGCTTGGTTTGCTCAAATGAAACGCTCCGGCTGCTATAAACAGTATATGGTCGGTATTTACCGGTCCTATCTTTGTGCTAACTGTTGAGCCTTCTACTATGGGTAACAAATCTCTTTGCACACCCTCTTTGCTTGGGTCTTGTCTGCCTTGGGCATTTGATGGGACTGCGATTTTATCAATCTCATCTATAAATACCACACCTCCTTCTTGCACCTTTTTTAACGCCAAATCATTAATCTTCTCTTCATCAAATATCTCATCTTCTGCTTCGATAGACAAAATCTTTTTGGCTTTTTTGACAGTAACCTCTTTCATCTTGCCTTTTTTTCCGAGTCCACCGATTACTTTGATGATAGACTCTTGCACATTTGCCATCTCAGGAGGCACATTGCCACTGGTTGATATATCTATCTTTGGCGGTGGCATCTCTATTTCTATCTTGTAATTATCCAACTCTCCTTTTCGGAGCTTTTCTCTCATCCTCTCTACAGTGGCTTCATAATCTGCTTTTTTGGCTTCGGAAGCACCATCAGGAATAGGAGGTATAAGTTTTTCCAAGATTTTCTGCTCTACCATCTCTTCTATTTTTTCTCTGTTTCTCTCGCTCTCTTCTTCTCTTACGAGCTGTATGGCAGTAATTGTCAAATCTCTGATGATAGACTCTACATCTCTACCGACAAATCCCACTTCGGTAAATTTACTCGCTTCTACTTTGATAAAAGGCAGTCTCATCATCCTGGATAATCTTCGTGCTATCTCTGTCTTACCTACTCCCGTGCTACCTATCATCAATATATTTTTGGGAGTGACTTCAGCTCTCATCTCATCATCAAGCTGCATTCTTCTCCATCTGTTTCTCAGAGCCAAAGATATAGTCTTTTTGGCATTTTTTTGACCTACTACATATTTATCAAGATATGCTACTATCTCTTTGGGTGTCATATTCTGCTCTACTGTCACCGTTTCAACTCCAATGTTTTGATATTTGTATTGGTATATATACACAGCTCTCCGGCAATTTTCAGACTCTCTTTTACCAATGAAAGAGCATCTAAATCAGAGTGTCTGTCCAATGCTCTTGCAGCTGATAGTGCAAAATTACCACCGCTTCCGATAGATGCTATTTTGCCATCTTCAGGCTCTACTACATCACCTGTGCCAGAGAGTATGAAAATATGCTCCATATTCAAAACCAGCATCATAGCTTCTAATTGTCTGAGATGCTTGTCTTTTCTCCATGATTTGCTGAACTCTATTACAGATTTGAGCAAATCTCCACGCTTTTCATTCAAAATTCCTTCAAACATATCAAAAAGGTTAAAAGCATCGGCAGTAGAACCTGCAAATCCGGCAAGTATCTCACCATTATAGAGTGAGCGAATCTTGGTAGCATTCCCTTTTAGCACAGTATTGCCAAATGTCACCTGCCCATCACCGCCGATTACTGCGTGATTGTCTCCCTTGTATGCCAGTATCGTAGTGGCTTCAAACATATTATACCTCTACCGCTACTACATTTACTTTCAAAGATGCATGGATACCATGTCCGAGTTTGGCATCTACTGTATGCAGTCCTTCGGTTTTGAGAGCCTTTTTGAGGTCTATATGTTTTTTGTCCAAATCTATATTTAACTGCTCTTTGATGGCTTTGGATATATCAGCATTGGTTACTGAGCCTCTTATACCGATAGGTGCAGCAGGTTTTTCTACTTTGATTTCGTTGGCTTCAAGTATCTCTTTTTCTTTGGTGAGTCTTGCAATCTCTTCTGCTTCTTCCTTGGCTCTTCTTTCCTGCTCGGCTTTGAACTCTTCTACTACTTCAGGAGTAGCTATCTTGGCAAATCCTTTGGCTACCAGAAAATTTCTACCATATCCATCTTTTACCTCTTTTATCTCTCCGGCTTTTCCTACATTTTTAACATCTTTTATCAATAAAACTTTCATTTTCTACTCCTTTTTACTATATTAGTGTTATTCTATCCAAAGTATGCAAATCAATAATCATACATCTTTTCATAATACTCTATTACCATTCTTGCTGAATCAAAATTTTTCAATATATCATTCATTCCGTTTTTGGCTATAGATATCCATCTCTTCTCATCATTATAATACATTGGAATAATATCATTTTCCAATCTATCCATCATATTCTCATAATCTATCTTATCTATCTCACCATTACTCAAAGCAGGATCTGCATGATATATAGTAAAAGAGTTTCTGCCATCTTCTTCAAACTCTGCATGCCAACCATCATCTACAGAGAAGTGAATAGAGGCATTTACTCCTGCACTCATACCACTAGTGCCACTGGCTTCTCTACCCCATCTTGGAGTATTGATCCATATATCAGAGCCTTGTTTTAGCAGTTTGGATAGTCTAAGCTCATATCCGGTCAATACTGCGACATTGGCAAACTCTTTACTCATATTTACCAGTGAATTAAATGTATCTATGGCATTGTAATCCTGAGGGTATGGTTTACCTGCCCATATTATCTGAATAGGATACTTACTGTTGCTGATGAGTTTTCTAAATCTTTGCATATCATAAGTCAATAGCCATGGTCTTTTGTATTCGGCAAATCTTCTAGCCCATACCACTGTCAGCACATCAGGGTCAAAAAGTTTGCCACTCTGGTCTGCTACCTCTTCAAACAATAATCTTTTTAAGTGTTTTTTTCTACCCATCAATTGATAATCTTCATGCTCATACATCCAGCTAAGCAACTGTTTGTCAGCCCAGTATCTCATATTTTGAGCATTGGTTATACTGATAATCTCACATTTACCATCTATACCTTTCCACATCTCATTTGATACTTTTTCATGTATTTTTGATACGGCATTGGCTCTTTTGGAGCATTTCAAAGCCCCTACAGTCAAAGAGAAATCTGTATCATAATAATTGAGTTTTGTTTGCACTTCATGATAATCCATACCATCAAAAAAGCCCATACTTGCCAATTTGTTTATATTGTGCGTCTCATTACCAGCCATCTCTGGAGTATGAGTTGTAAAAACTATATGCTTTTTTAACTCTTTTAAATCCGGATACTTTTTCATCAATTCAAATACCAAAGGCAAAGAGTGTCCTTCATTCATATGATATATATCTATATCCAAGCCCATAGCTTCCAATACTCTGGCTCCACCTATACCCAAGACAATCTCTTGGGCTATTCTGGTATCTTCATTGGCATCATATAGTTTGTGTGTAATAGTTCTGGATAGATAATCATTTTCAAATATATCTGTAGATAGCAGTATCACAGGAGCAGACTCAAAAACATTTGCAGGGAGCAGATAAGCTTTTACTTTCACCGGCTTTGCGTTTATCATTACCTCCACCACTATACCTGTCTCTTGTAAAAAGTAGTAAAACTTTCTTCTGAAATCTACTTTCAGTGTATTGTCTTCATGTCTGGACTGGTCATAATAACCAAAACTCCACAACATACCTACACCTATAGTATTTTGTCTCTCATTATGCACACTTCTCATATGCGAACCAGCCAAAAAGCCAAGTCCCCCTGAATATGTCTTGAGTGCCTGGTCAATAGCAAATTCCATAGAGAAGTAAGCTACACTTGTGCTATATTTTTCATTGATTTTATATGGAAAGAGTTCCATTGTTTTTTGTCCTTGTCATTTGTATTTAAGTTGGAGGAATATATCATTATTAGTATTTAACCAATCTTTAAAAAATTGTCTGATTTTATATTTTATAAACTGATATTACACAATCAGCTATGTTTACTCTACTTATAATGCTTTTATACTCCACCTCTGCCAAATCCTAAGCTCTATCAGTGAGTAAATTAGAACAAATACCGCTGATAATGCCAAAACAATACCAACCAAAGACAAAAGAGCATTCAAAGCCACCATCAATCCGACTCCTGATGCACCCCAGCCGATAAGAGCCATCGCAAATACAATTTTGCCAAAAGCTCTCTCTTTGATAAGAGTAGTAAGTATTACTACATTATAGTATGATATGACAAAAGGATATACAGCTGATAACAAAATCCCGTTTTTGGCAAAATAACTCAAGTATGATATAGCAAACAAAAGAGTTATCAATCTGTTGCTATGCTTGAAACTCTTGTGAAAAAAATATGCAAATACTACTCCAACGGTATGAAATAGTGCTATTTCTATACTGTATCCGTCTCTCCAGATTGATAGCACAGCATCTCTTGATAGAGTCTCAAAAAGAGCAGAATCCAAAAATACCCATATACTCATCGTAAATATTGTCAAGTATGATAAACTTATGGCTCTTTTTTCTTCTTTGGTATCTACAAAATATAGCATAATCAAAAATGACACACTCAAAAACAGCCCCAAGATACCTCTGTTTGCCACATCGGAAGTAAAGAGCATAGTGCCACTAACATAAGATATCATTAATGCCGGCACTATCACCCAAACACTGTATCCTTGAAGCATTCTTATTATCAAAGGGGCACTAGCTCCTACACTCAATCCCAGTAAAAACAGCTCAAGCGATGATAGATGTGGATAACTCAGTGTTATTAAAGTCTGTAAAAAGATGGCTAAAAAGAGTTTGTTTTTATATGAGCCTTTTAGTAAAATAACCGCAAATGTCCCCACTACTCCCCCAAGAGGAAGCCAAAAAATAATACTCATATCAGAATTGAAATATTCCACAATTCCTGTTTGAGCTATTAAAAGATAGTATATAAATTCAATTGCCACAATCAAAGATAATATTACTGCTCTCATCATCTGCTCCTTATATATAAAAAATAGATATATCCAAATATTAGGTCATACAACCCCACACCCCAACCGCTCAAGTATAAAACTCCACTCATTGACAAAGAAATAAATATAGCTCCCACAAACAATCTTATAATTGCCGTAGCCTGTGTGAGTCTATCTCTTGCGTTTGGATATAGCAGTGCCATTAGATGCACAGTTGCAGTTCCAGCCATAAAAGCAAATATCACAAAATATAATCTATCATAGTGCCATCCAAGATATCGGTATATAGCCTCACTTCCAAAGAGTAAAAATATAGCCCCTACTCCATCTGAGATAAATCCAATTAGATTGTAATACTCCAACCTTTTCCACTCTAAAGGGATATATCTTGGTATAAAAAAGACAAATGATATCAATGCCAAAATACCGGCTAATGTGCGTATCTTCCAATACAAAGCCACATTTCCCACACTCCATCCGGCCTCTGTGATACCCGCAAGTGTCAGCACCACTGCCATAGCTACTATTGCAGTGGCAAAGATTTTGATAAAACAGTCTGCTTTTAAAGAGGTTATCTCTTTGGCATACATAGATAGAGCCAAAAATCCCACTCCCAACCCCATAGCTATATGAGCATGACCTACTACTAAATCGTTGCGGTGAAATATCCATCTAAGTTGAGGAATAAAGAGTATATTCCCCTCAATATCTACAAAGATAAAAGCTATCAAAGATATAGCCAAAATGGTTTTGGCAATGCCTTCTATTTGGCTATCTCTCCACCATCTAACAAGCAGTGGGATATAAAGCAGAGTCAGCCATTGAGCTATCCACTCTCCTGTATAACTCAATGCTCCAAAACTAAAGCGGTATATCAAAGTGATGATATATCCTATAAAAGGAATTATCCAAAATATATGCCATCTGGCTTTGAAATCATTTTTAGAAAGTAGCTTAAATACCAGATAGTATAGTGGCAATAGAGCAAAGCTCATCCCCAAAGTATTGTCTCCGTGAGGTCCTTGCAGTGTGCTATTTACTGCTCCATTGATTGGATTCATCAAAGCCAGTAGTGCTATAGGAGAAGCAATTACTATAATTAGAGATATTTTTATCCACAGAGGCAACTTCTTATACTGTTTTATAGCTTGAAAAAGTGCGATTATATAAAAGAGTCCGCTAAAAGAGAGTATAAAATTGAGCCTGTAATCAAAATCATAAAACGGCAATCCTCTCATATCTCCAAGCAATAAAGTAACTACTGCCATAATCAAAAACAGATACCATGTTATTAAATACAGATTTAGATTTTTTATGATTTTATCTGTTAGCTTAGCAGTCTCTTTTTCTATCAAAAAAAAGGGCAAAAATGACAACAGCAGAGGTATAGCCCCATACAGCATCAGTGTAATATGCACAGCCCTTATTCTATCCGGTATCAGTGTATCTACATTTGGAAAATACCCCATTAGCTCGATTGAAGCCAATACTCCTACTGCTACGCTAATAGCCAATATTGAGATAATAATTGGAAAATGAAGTTTTAATAATCTATTCAATTTGTCCATCCTTTAGTGAAATAACTCTGTCGCTAATTTTTGCCAACTCCTTATCATGAGTAGCAGTAACTATCGTCATACCCTCATTGCCAAACTCTCTTAGCATCTCAAATACCTTTTGGGAGTTTTTCATATCAAGATTGCCCGTAGGCTCATCGGCAAATAGTATTTTGGGACGGTTGATTACCGCTCTAGCGATAGAGGCTCTTTGTCTCTGTCCACCTGATATAGCATCGGCACTTTTATTGGCAATATCAGCAATGCCCAGACGCTCAAGAAGCAAAAAGATTTCATCTTTGTTTTTAGAGATTGAAGCAAGTTGCACATTTTCATAAATACTAAGATATGGTATGAGATAGTGAAACTGAAATACAAATCCTATATACTCTTTTCTAAAGCGGTCAATATTTGATATCTCATCTATTTTTTTACCATCAATTACCACTTCTCCACCAGATGGTTTTAGCAGTGTGGAGAGGATTGAGAGCAGTGTAGATTTACCGCTGCCGCTCTCACCTACCAGTGAGACAAATTCACCTCTGTTTATATAGAGTGAGACTCCATCAAGTGCAATATCTTGACCATAATGATGAATAATATTTTTAGCTTTTATCATGCTCTGCTCCCTCTGTTGATTAACTCTACCGGGTCTATACCTGAAGCTTTTATTGCAGGAATCAAGGCTCCCAATATTGTCATCAAAAGCGATGCAACTGCCACCTCTAAGGCTAATGGCAAAGTAATAACACCGTCAATATAACCTTGCAGTTGCGGAGCCTTTTTGAGTATCCAAAGTATTCCCACAGATACGCCAAGGGCTGTAAAAAAACCAACTATCCAGATAATTAGCGTCTCTACAAGGATTCTAAGCGTTATTGCCATGCGTGAAAATCCCAGTGTTCTTAATATCCCAAACTCATATTTTCTCTCAAGTATCGTTACACTCATTATAGAAGCTATTGATATAAGTCCCATCAAGAGTGCTATTAATGATATAGCATCGGCTGAAGTGGTAATGATTTTGAATTGATTGTAATTTTTGACAAAGCTGTCAGTAGTCTTGACATCTATACTTTTAGATAAGCTCTTTATTTTTTGGATAATCTTATCTATATCGCTATTTTTGGCTACATTTACAAATAGCATAGAAGACTTTTTATTAAACAGCTCTCCGGCATCTTTTAGAGTGAGTATCACTCCACCACTCTCAAATCCAGTATCTGATTCATATACTCCTGATACTCTATACTCTTTGTCCCCTATGGATATATATCTTTTTTGCACTCTGCTTGCAATCGTTTTGCCAAGCATCACTTCACCATCTTTGGGATACTCTCCCGCTACGATTTTGTAGCTCTTCATTTTACCCTTTGATAGTCCATAAACCGCAACTATAGGCAGAGCTTCCACCGGACTGGCTCCTACTATCATAGCCTCTACACTCTGCACACCTTTGATTTTTTTAATTTTAGGTATCAAAGCAGTATCTACATTGCTAAAAAATGTATCAGAAATCTTAGCTTGAGTAATAATCAAATCCCCGTCACTCTTTAAAATAGTAGAGTATGAATCTACTATTCCATGAGCAATAGCTGTAATTAAAAATACAGCAGTTATCGATACGCTAAGCGACAAAAAAATCAAAACTGTGCGTGTAAAGTTGGCTCTAAGAGCCTTTAGGGCGTGATATAGCATATTGCCTCCTTGGGATAATCCCGGATTTTTGCAATAGTAAGTAGTGAAGATGAAATGAGTATGAAACTATCTCAAACTTTTGAAGGTATAATATTTATAACAAAATAAGAAGAGGAATTAATACAAAAACTTCCAATAGGCATATGAACATTTGAAAAGATTATAGAAAAAAATTACCTATGATATAGATAAAATAAAAGAGACTTTGGATTTAATTAGTAATTATAAATATATATTCCTTTCCTACCCTTGCAGATTTGGAAAAAGCCAGATTTTATGGATGGAACGACTAGTCCAGCATTGGCTCCACCGAGTGCTGACTTAAAAAGTCCTAATTTAGAAACCCTATATCTCAACCAGATAAAAAAATTGATCTTAATATGGGAGAAGATTATCTAAGAATACCGGAATTTGATAATAATTTTGACACACTCAAAAAGCTAAAATAAGAATAAAGATTGAAAAAGTTTATTAGATAATAGAAGTATTTTAAATTGATAATTTTTTGATTGGTTGCGGGAGGAGGATTTGAACCTCCGACCTTCGGGTTATGAGAGCCTCTTCAAAGCCCCGTACATCGGACGAAATCAAAAAATGTCACCACGAGCCGCAGCAAATAAATTACAACCCTCCTCCAATTCTTCACTTCTCAAATATTTGTCAAATTGACAAATTCACCAAAAATTGGTTAAAATGACAACTATGAAAATAGATCATAATGCATTCGAGACATTACTTAAAACCAAAGCTATCAGTAAAAAAGCCTTCTCCGCTTACACAGGTATCCCATATTATACCGTTGCCGGTTGGAAAAAGTCGGGGGAGGTACCAGGTTATGCGATGACACTACTCCGCAATATGCCCACAGCAAAAACCTACATTACCGCCGGTGAGCTGATCAAAGCCGGCTTGCCCAAGGCGATCCTCTGGAACAATGACCCCGACAAGAAAGTACCGGTAGATATCTTTATCGTTGCCACGTTACAAAGAGCCTATAACGATTTTGTCGTGCAAAAACTTGCCGAGTTTTTCGGCAGGGAGCGGATTCTTACCGCGTTGCTAAAGCATAAAGAGCGGATGAGTGACAAACTCATCGAAAAAGTCACCGCCTATCTGCAAGATCATCAGAGTGCCGCATGATCAATCCCCAGACCCAAACGCTACTGGAGCGATTTTCCCGCATTGATCTGTTTGCTGAGCATCGAGCTATTTTGATGGGTGGTACGGCATTGGCATATCATTTGAAACATCGAGAGAGCTTCGATTTGGATATCTGCTTTCCATTTGCCGAAAAATTGCCCTCTTTGGATTTTTTGGAAGCTTTTGAAGAGGTTACGCCTTTGGAGTTTGATAGAGCCATTATCGATACCACCATCAACGAAGGCGGTGATATTCACGAGATGATGCAGAGGTACATCATCAACGGTGTCAAAGTCGATTTTGTCATCAATCCCTCCAGCAATATTTATGAAAGTGAAATCCTGCAAAATGATGATGGCACCGCACTGGGAACATTGCGAATCGCTTCAGTAGAGAGCATCTTCAAGCTCAAAGTTCTTTTGCTGCTTGATCGAAACAAAATCCGTGATCTGTACGATGTGGTCTATATGCTCAAACATTGTGGATTTAGCGGAGAAGATCTTCTCCAAACGATCATGCACTATCGCATCACCTACGCCCAGAGCATATCATCGATCTGCTCAAAGCCAAAAAAGAGGATCCTTTTGATTTTGAAGGGATTGAAAATGGTGTGATGGAGTTGAGTGGGTATGACACACTAAAAAATTTGCTATTAAAAATTTTACACTCTTTTGTCAAAAAGGATCAAAAGACCCCGAAAAAAGATTTAGAAATTGCCCTCAAACGCAAAAAGGAGATAGACAATGCAAACGGTTAAAAGACCCACATTTGCCGACTTTAAGAAAAAAGCACTGGAAAACGAAGAGGTGCGTGAGGAATATAATGCGCTCAAGCCTCTTTTTGCGATCAAAAAGCAACTGGTTGCCGCACGCGTAGCCAAAGGGCTTACGCAAGATGAAATTGCAAAGAAAATGGGCACCTCCAAATCGAATATATCGAGACTTGAAAGTTTAAACAACAACTATATGCCCAACTTAGCAACACTGATCAAATATGCCGAAGTACTTGGAATGAGGCTTGATATAGGGTTGAGATAATCGGCAAACCGATTCAACTACTTACGATCTTCTTGTCTGATTCTAAATATTGAAAGCTCCCTAATGTCGCATCCTTTCTCTTCCAGTGCTTTGTGGATATTTTCTATACATGAAAAATCTATATTGTGTTTCTCCATAAAAGAGTGCAGTACAACGGGTGAGGCTTCGTTGATGATTCGCAAATAGATATGCAAATATTTTTCATCAACCTTTAACAGTATTTCTTTTAGTTTTTCTTCATCGAGATGCTTTTTTCGATCGTAAGACCAGTTTACCAAACCAACTAACGCATGAGAATGTTTGCGTTTTTTGGGAAGTGGCTCATTGGAATTTCTGCGCCGATAATATAACATGAAACCTTCATTTCTCTGTAATATAACACATTCTAAGTGAAGCTTTAGAAGAATTTATCCAAGAATCGGGAATGAGATTCATATCTCTATATGCATTGCACGAGCACAATTGCCATTCATGTTCTCATTAGGATATCCCATTGGGTTACAAAGGCATTGTACCCCATGCTCTTTATACTCTGTACGGTCATGTGTGTGCCCGAAAATCCAATATCGCATCGAACCGTTTTTGAGGAACTCTTCCCCGTCAAAAGTAAAGTATCCTGTGGTATCTTCGTCGCGGAACTTTTTGTGAGTATGCTCTTTTTTTATCGAGGGATTGATGTGGGTGATCATTACGTCGGTTTCTTGATAGATGCTCCGGATTTTCTCTTTTTGGAGTCCAGCGTAAGCCTGCCAATCCATATCGAAAAGATAATCGGCATCTGCCATCGTTCTTCTCCAAAGCAAGGAGATATAGCCTTTCATATACTCTTCATCTTTTTTCCAAAAGTGTCGGCGGATATATTCACCGTCGTACCAACCATCGCAACCGCCGAATTTTACACCATCGATTTCAATGATATCGCCATCCAAGCAGTACATTCCTTCTACGCTATTGATGAGTTCCCTCATTCTTTCGGCACGAAAGAATGATCGATAGTTATAGTTGCGTTGTGAAGAGCCGTCAATTAGGTAGTAGTCGTGATTGCCCAGGACACAAAGGATATGTCGATAGCCGAAGACCTCCTTGATGAGTTTCAGCGTTTGTATATTTTGCTTATTGTAGTGTCCGATATCGCCGGCGACGATCAACACATCGGCGTTGCCCAGGAGGTTTTTGTAAAGTGATTGGATTTTATCTTCAGTCGGTTTTTTTCGGAAATAAAAATCTATGTGAAGATCGCTAAGAATATCAATTTTCATGATGAGTGTGCCGCTTTTTTCTCCCTGGGCAAAAAGATTCCTTTGATGCAATCAGGGTTACGGACGGCAATTTGAATATGGTTTCCTTTTCTAAAACCTGCTCCGGGATAGATCTCTTTTCCTTCCCAAAAAGCCGCTCTTACGGAATCGAATTTCTCCCCTCTATTTTCTGCAAGTTTGTGAGCGTAGCGTATTACTGCACAGTCAAGTTCACGCTTTTTGAAATCAAAATCATGAGGACCGAATTGTGAGTTTTCGGGTAACGGCAAACCCTGCGATTCAAGATCTTCTTTGAGGCTGCGATAGGCGAATTCAAGGAAATCGATGTATTTTTGATCCAGTAGATCGAGACAGTTGCCAAGATCTATGACTGCCCCTAATACAAAAGGCTCTTTGATGGTTGATTGCGGTCTTTTGGAAGCAACTTCAGCATAATCTTTGGCGCGTGCATAATTGTTTTCCCAAAAATAGATTCCGTCACCCAGCCAATCGTAGTCGTTGTTGCTGGACTTGAATTCTTCTTCTTGGTTTAATATTTTGAGTGCAACGGTTTTGTCCAAACCGTGGAAGCCGTAAACGATTGTGGGTTTTGATGAGTACACGAATTATGAACGAGAAGCTGCTTGTTGAGAGATTTTTTTACTCTTTTCTACCGTTTCGGCACGAAAATACCGTGCATCGTAATGACCGTTTTGATCCAGGATTCTCGCATCGATCAATCGCTGCCTTCTTTCGGCTTTTGTGATATGTTTTTCACTCTCTTCGATCGCTTTAATCAATTCATCTACACTCATATTATTCCTTTGTGTCGTGACACTGCTATACTAAATTATAACACATATCTACTATTGCGTTGCTTGGGCATGGGCATTTTGATAAGTCATTATATGTTACAATGTAACAACTAATTTCAGGAGTGACGATGCGGCGAACCAACCGATGGCGGATCAGAGATGAAGAGGAGTACACCATCGCCCTGGCATATCTGCGTCGCAGCTTTGAGAAAAGCCCCTCTTTTTGGCGTGACGCCGCAAACACAGACAAAGCCCATGAAACGTTGCAAGACTTTGATGAGACGCTGCCGGTGGATGCGTCGGTGTTTGAGCAGCTCAACGAGTGGATCAGGGAGTATCTCAGTAAAGAGCAGCTGGGGAAACTTCGCGTCGCTATGCGTGTGGGCAAATCACGCAACCGGCACAAGCGTACTCAGGTAACCTTGGATAAAGAGGTACATGAGTGGCTCTCAGCCCAAGCAAAGGCTTTGGGGCTGAATCTTTCGCAAACGGTCAGTTTGCTTTTGGATCGATTTCAACACAAGGAGCAGTGATGGCAACACCAATGGAATATGACACACTAAGAGAGCTTTACAGCTCTGCGATGGCAGCACTCACAAGACTGGAGACACAGCAAGGCATCGATGCAGCACAATTTAAAGATGCAGAGGATAACTTTGTCCAAGTATGGCTCAATGAGGTCAAACGAAAGGATCTTGAGGCTATCGACTACCAAGCAGCTGCACAAAAGATGAAAGATGCAGCCAAGCCCTGGATCGATATGGAAACCTACCAAAAGGAAACCAAATGACTTGGTACGAGAAGAAAGCCCAAAGCATCGCCTATTTGGACAAGTACAAAGATCAGATCAGCCAAGAGGCGTATGATCGGATCCTTTGGGTGATCTGTACCCAGTCGATTGAGGATATTTTCCCCGATGAGCAGGATATAAAAGATCTTATCCGTGTAGAGAATGGAGAGATCACCACCGATGAACTGGTGGAAGAGTATAAGAGAAAATGGGGCGTGGCGTAATGTTTGACTGGCTAATATGACTACAAAACTGTGACCGTAGGGCTACATTAGAAAATCGTATGTAGCTGTTGGGAGCATCGATGCGAAAATACAAACACTATCTCACCGGCATTCCTGCCTTGAACCATCATTATTATGACTGGCACCAAGGAAGTGTGGATTACAGCCGGCATTATCCTGATGAAGTAAAGACCTGGTGCGACTGGGGAATCGAAGATAATATCGCTAATCCGATACGGGCATACCTGGATTATCTATTTTACAATATCAAGTTTGAACGGCGTGTGCCTAATATGCGGATTGATATGTTTCTTTTCGATGATCAAGAAGAGCAGGAGATCCTTGAAAAGATTGAAACGCTGCTAAAGCCTGCTCTATTAGATGATGAAGAGCTTAAGCTTTTAGCGTTATACAAAGATTATTTGAAAGGTGGAAAATATGACTTTAGAAGCAAATCCTATACTGAGAGTAATGCCTACCGAAAAAGGGTGCGATCATACCTCGAAGAGGGAAGCTATTTTAACGGCTCTTTTTTCCAAAGAGATAATGACGAGTTCATAAAAACAAATTTTGAAAACAGTGAAAACGATCATATAAACTCTTTGGCAATGATGAAATTATCAGCGATTGAAAGTAGAACAACCGCAAGCGATTTGTATGATATTGCCTCCATTGTAAATAAACATTCCGAAAGCCTTGATCCGAAAGTTACAAAAGCGATTTACGATAGATTTAAAAATGTTGATTTTCGCAGATTATTGATCTATTTTGAGTCTGCTTTTGAGGCGGATGAAAACCTTAGTGAAATTGATTTGCTTGAAAGCACTAAGTGGTTGGTGGATTGGCTATCAAATCATAAGGTGATATGACTACAAAACTGTGAATCTCACGCCCACTTGCCCAAGGTGTTTTTGTTACGCTTGATCATCTCTTCAAGCATCTTCTCCCGATCTTCTTTGGAGATCTCACTATTCTCATCTTGCAGATCCTTGGCTTTCTGAGTTTTCGCCGGTGTTTCCTTCGGGATTTTACTTTTTTCTGCCGTATCCTCCGCCGGCACATCGATGGAGGCTTCGGCTACAGGTTCGGGGATACGCTTTCTTTTTGGCGTGGTATCACCGGCGGTGATGTAGCGTTTGATAAAGCGCGAGAGGTAGGATTGCGTTACTTCCACTCCCTCTTCGTTTTTGAGATACTCCAGGATAGATTTTTGTGTAGCTCCACGCTCCACCAGGTAGCGGATCTCTTCCAGATACGGGGTAAGCACCGATTGTTTGCGAGGTTGCAGGTATTTGTCAAGTTTTGCTATATCCATTTCATAAATATACCATAGTTTTACTTTTATATTCCATTGTATTTGTTGTATATTCCTATAATATTCCTAATTATGTCATTGTATGCTATATGTATGAAGGCATATTTCAACAAAATGCAGTATAATGCAATAAAATGGATTAAAATGAACGTTGAATAAAAGGCAGGATGGGTAAAAAGTCCACCGCCGCAAG
>WFNP01000026.1 GCA_015488535.1 Nitratifractor sp. | reverse complement strand
GTAGTAGCAGGTTTTGGTGGCAGGGTTTGAAATTTACTGATATCTAAAGCAATCTTCTTTTTGGTAATAGATTTTTTATCTATTTTGGGGGTAATATACCAAATATATAATCCTACTATTAACAGATGTATAATTACAGATATGAGAAGACTGCCTCTGATACCTATTCTCATATCTATATATATCCCCCTTTGCAATAATTGTTTAGTCTATAGTTATTTTGATTTCAATCTTATTATCTTATATACATAAAACAATTCAATGAAGGGGTTTCAACCCCGCATTTTGCAGGACTGAAGTTCTGCCTCCAAAGTAAATTGCATACAAATTTGATTATTACATATTATTATGTATAACACTAGTTATTATTTTGACTTATAAAAATGTGATGAAATGGTTAATTTACATTTCAAATATTTTAATAATAAGTGTATAATTTGCGAAATTATATCCAAAAGGGTTGTAATGAGTTATAAAAAGAGCCAAGAGGCATTTAAAGAGGCATTTAGATATATCCCCGGTGGTGTAGATTCACCGGTTAGAGCATTTGGCAGTGTAGGTGGAACACCTCCATTTATAGCATACGGCAAGGGTGAAAAGATATATGATATTGACGGCAATGAGTATATAGATTTTGTGCAGAGTTGGGGACCACTGATATTTGGACATTGTAACAGTGATATTGAAGAAGCAGTAATTGACACAGTCAAAAAGGGACTTAGTTTTGGTGCTCCTACTACGATAGAGACAGAACTTGCCAAAGAGATAGTAGAGATGTTTCCATCTATTGACAAAGTGCGATTTGTAAATTCAGGAACAGAAGCAGTAATGAGTGCTATCAGACTTGCCAGAGGTTATACAAATAGAGATGATATTGTCAAATTTAAAGGGTGTTATCACGGACACAGTGATTCACTACTTGTTCAGGCAGGAAGCGGAGCAGCTACATTTGGCAATCCCAGCAGTCCCGGAGTGCCAAGTGACTTGACAAAACATACACTCTTGGCTGATTATAATGATTTGGAAAGTGTCAAAAGATGTTTTGCCGATTCTATAAATGGTATTGCGTGTGTGATAGTTGAGCCAATTGCCGGTAATATGGGATTGGTTCCGGCTGAGAGAGAGTTTTTAGAAGGGCTTAGAGAGCTTTGTGATGCTACGGGTGCATTACTTATTTTTGATGAAGTTATGAGTGGATTTAGAGCCTCTCTTCTTGGAGCTCAAGGGATTGTAGATGTGCGTCCTGACTTGGTGACACTTGGCAAAGTAATAGGCGGAGGTATGCCCGTAGGTGCCTTTGGAGGAAGAGGCGATATTATGTCTATGCTCAGCCCTGAAGGTCCTGTATATCAAGCAGGGACTCTAAGTGGCAATCCGGTAGCCATGGCAGCAGGTTTGGCTTCTATTAGAAAACTAAAGGCAAATCCGTCAATCTATGTAGAGATGAGCAGACTTGCAAAAAGATTGACTGAAGGGTTTGAAGCAGCAGCAAAGAGCGAAGATATACCTCTTGTTACAGAAGTGAGAGGCTCAATGTTTGGTTTCTTTTTCAGTGACAAGATAGTTAAAAATTTTGATGATGCCCAAAGTAGTGATACCAAAGCTTTTGCAATATTCCACAGAGCTATGCTAGATAGAGGCATATATCTGGCTTGTTCGGCATTTGAGACAGGATTTATCTGTGAGCCTATGAGTGATGAGACGATTGATAGTGCTGTAAGAGCAGCTTATGAAGCAATGAGAGAAGTGCAGGATAAGAAGTGAGTGAGCAAAATAAAGAGCCAAAATTCAAAAAGGTAGCCGAAGGTGCCAATGATTTGAGTTTGGGTATATCTATTGTGGTAGCTATACTTATAGGTATAGCTATTGGTATAGGCTTACAAAAACTTTTTGGTGTAAAGTGGGTGATGATAATTGGTGTAGTAATAGGAGTGGGGGCAGCTATCAGAAATATACAGATAGCTTACAAAAAGCAAAAAGCTTCACTTGATGAGTTGGCAAAAGACCCAAGATATGCTAATAAAAGATATATAGAAGATGATGAGGATTGATGAAAAGAGTTTTGATATATCTGCCAATAGTTGCTCTGTTTGTTGTAGCAATATTTTATATACTTAGTGGCACTAATGGAGCAATCAGTGCATTGGTAGCATATTTGAGTGCTTGTCTTATTACTCTATCTTCAATTAACAGCTATCGTAAAATGGTAGAAGCTAGATTAAGAGATGGAATAATACCCCAAGAAGATAGAGATGAATTAGATAAAATAGAAGATCCACACAGATTATATGAAGATGATGAAGAGATAGATGAAAAAGAGGTATCTGATATAATCAAAGAGGAAAAAGCCAAATTAAAACATAGCAAAAGAGGATTGAAAGAGACTCTCAAAGACTCTGCTCCTGCTCTTGCACCTGTAAAAATATTATCTTATATTATTTTGGCACTTGGATTTATATGGCTTAAAAGCAACAGTATGATGATACTGTATGCTTATTTAATCTCTCTTTCTATTCCGATGTTTGTAATTATTTATATTTTAATTAGTGAAAAGAGATGATATCAGATGAGAAGAGGTGCCGTAAAAATTGGTTATATCGTGGTCATTATATTAATATTGATGGCTGTTTTTATACCCTATACTATTGGGCAGAGTAAAATATCAGATGAAAATAAAACACTACAAAAGCTATACTCTTATGGAGATAGAGTATTAAGTTATATCAGCAACAGTGAAAGCACAAAATTACAAAATGAGATTTTGGTAGATGGGCATCAGATAGATTTGGAACAGGTGGCTCTATTTGTAGATACGGTATCAGTTGAGACTGATATAAACAGACACAAATGGGAAGGTTACAAATCAACAGATGGAAATATTACTACAATATATGGCTCTATCAAAGATGGAGCCAATCCTCAAAAAATGGATATGATGTTGATAAAAAAAGGTAATAAGCTATTGGTAAAAGCTATACATATAGGTAATCAAAAAATAGAAAGCAAAAATAGAGAGTTTCCATTAAATGATGATTATATAGATGATTTAAACGATGACAATATAAGTGAAATTGAAGGATTATGATGAAAGAAGAGATTCAAAAAGCAGGATTTGTAGCAGTTGTGGGCAGACCAAATGCAGGTAAAAGCACAATGCTCAATCATCTCGTGGGTGAAAAACTGGCAATGGTATCAAAAAAGGCTCAGGCTACAAGAAAAAGAATGAATATTATTGTAATGCATGAAAATGCCCAGATTATATTTGTAGATACGCCCGGTATCCATGAAAAAGAGAGACTGTTAAATCAATTTATGCTCGAAGAGGCTATAAAAGCTATCGGAGATGCAGATTTAATCCTCTATCTTGCACCTGTTACAGACTCGCTCAAAGAGTATGAGAAGTTTTTAGAGTTGAGTGGGAGTAAAAAGGCCCCTCACATTGTGGTATTGAGCAAGGTTGATACTGTATCAAATGAAGTTGTATTAAAAAAACTTCAAGAGTATTCAAAATATGCCAATAATTTTGAAGCAATTATCCCATACAGTATCAAACACAGAGGGAGTGATAAAGCTTTGCTTGATGAAGTAGCCAAAAGATTACCGGAGCATCCTTGGTTTTTTGACCCTGAAATTATGACAACAGACAATATCAGAGATATCTACAAAGAACTTATCAGAGAAGCAATCTTTGAAAAACTAAGTGATGAGATACCGTATGAGAGTGATGTAGTTATCAACAGAGTAGAAGAGGGTGAAAATTTGGATAGAGTCTATGCTGAAATAATTACTGAAAAAGAGACACAAAAGAGAATGATAATAGGCAAAGGTGCAGAGGGTATCAAGAGAGTAGGCTCTTATGCCAGAAAATTGATGCAAGAGTTTTCAGGCAAAAAAATATATCTGGATTTGCATGTGACAGTCAGAAAAGGCTGGAGCAAAAACAAAAAGCATATGGAAGAGATAGGATATATCTTTTAAAAGAGATGAATATCCTCTATGCTACAGACCATAAATTTATAAAGTGCGGTCAGAAGTTATACTCCATAGAGTTTAATAATGATTTTTTTTTACCATATAAAAAAGCATTTGACAAAGTCACGGTAGTGGGTAGATATATTGAAAGTGATTCAAATAATAGTTTAGAAAGTGTAGATATAGATTTTATAGCATTACCAAATATATCTACACTATTTTCATTTTTTGGAGTTAGGCAACATATCAAGAAGTATCTTGAAGAGCTTATTAAAAAGTATGATTTTGTAATCGCAAGGCTACCTTCAGAGATAGGGCTTTTAAGTATAAAAATAGCCCATAAAACAGGCAAATCCGTATTGGTAGAGCTTGTTGGTGATGCTTATGAAATGCTTAAACATTACGGCACACTAAAAGCATATCTTTATGCTCCTTTTATGAAAGAGAGAGTATATCATGCTATAAAGAGTGCTGATTTTATCATATATGTGACAGATAGTTATTTGCAAAATATTTATCCATCTTCAAAGTATGCTACTACTGAATCAATCTCAAATGTTCATCTCTTTCCTGCTTCAGATAAAGAGATTGAGATTAAATATAAAGAGTTTAACAGAGCCGATATTACATTTGGTGTAATGGCTAATATAGATATGAAGTTTAAAGGAATAGATATATTAATAAAAGCTTTTTATCACTACATCAAAAAATATCCCAATGCCAAACTAAAAATTGCAGGTGCAGGTGATACAAATAGATATAAAAAATTATTACAAAAGTTAAATATTTCAGAGAGTATAATATTTGATGGTGTAATATATGGTAAAAATAATAAATCTAACTGGTTTGATAATATCGATATATACATACAACCAAGTCTCACAGAAGGTTTGCCAAGGGCTTTGATAGAGGCGATGGGTAGAGGTTGTATAGCTATAGCTTCTAATGCAGGAGGTATTGTGGAATTACTGGATAAAGATTATCTCTTCAAGGCAGGAGATATAAAACAACTCTATTTTAAACTTTTAGATATCACTCAAATAGATAACTATAAAAATATATCTTTTTATAATAGAGACAAAGTAGTATCAAGATACTCTAAGATTTTACTTGAAGAAAAAAGAAGAAGAGTTTTTGAGATACTTAAAAATCAATCTTACGGGTCTGAGGATATAATAGAGATATCTTAAAGACAAAGGCAGATGTATCCAATTATATTCATTTGGAGTAGGTTTGAATATAATATAAAATATATATGAGATTTTTTGTTGAAAAGTCTCTAAAAACATTACCATTTCACAGCATTTTATAAATTGATTCTGTTTGCTTTGCCAGTTTTTGTATATAAATTTTTCAAATCTAATCAATTTTTTTCTATTTATATAATTTATCAACTCATCAGATACAGGTGTATTAAATATATTTTTAGAGATATAAAGTGCCAGTATAATCATAGCTTTTGCTGATTTGTCTGAAGTCAGAGATAAGGATTTGTTTATATCACATTTGGTGTCTCTAATTAGAGTGTCTATATCTTGAATCCATCCCATTCTATTCCAGAAGTGCTTTGTTCCATGTATAGAAAGATAGAGCAGATACAATTCAGGATTAAAAGTTTTTAATTCATAACCAGATAATTCTAAGGTAATTATATTATTAGTTATAGTATTATGAGATATTTTAATAGGGAAATCTTTGTCAAAAAGTCTCCAGTGTAGCTCTACTGTAATTCCCATATTGATATTTTTCATTGATATATCTTTATTTTTGGCATACCAAATATCTCTATATTGATTTGGAATTTTCATATAATTTTTGTATTCTAAATCATGAAGTATCCTGTTTGCCCGTTTTAGCTCATCATAAGAAATATATATATCTATATCACTGTATTGTCGTTTTGTGACACTACCATATAACAGTAAAGACAGAGCAGCTCCTTTGATACACACTGGAGATAATCTCTCATTTTCAAAGAGTCTAAGAAGTCTTATTAATTCTGAGCTCATCTTAATAGTCTCTTTTAAGTGTGCTATATACAGACTTTGTTCAAATTTATCACTGCAATTTTTTGTAAAGTAAGGAAGCATAGAATGATTTGCTGTATGTCTGTATAGAGCAATTTTATTATCTTTATCAATATTGTCATATGTATTAAGTCTTTTTTTAAAATCATTAATATTAAATTTTTCTGTCATTTTACTGCTTTATAGTGTTGAAAGTATAAAATTGTTAAACTCTACTATAATAATAATTTATTCTTAATTATAGAGGTAAATATATGGAACTTAAAATCGGTGAGAAAGCAGATTATGAAGTAGATTTAAAGAAGATAATCACCGTATTTTATAGATTTAGATGGATGATTATATCCATGACTCTCCTTGGAGCTGTTACAGCTGCACTTATGGCATTTTTAAAACCCAAAATATATAGAGCTACTACTACTGTAGAGGTGCAGGTTAGAAGTTGGATTTCTCTTGGTAAAAGAGATTCAAGAGCTACGGCACTCACAGGAGATATGGCAAGTAATATAAATACTGAAATGGTTATTCTAAGATCCAGATATGTAGCAGACAGAGCATTGAAAAAAGTAGATTTTTCTCACAGATATTATATAGAAGGTCTTTTAAAAGAGAAAGAGTTGTATAAAAAATCTCCATTTGATGTCAATTTGACAAAAGGTTACGGCAGAAGTTTTTATATCTATCCCATAGATGATGAAAGATTTAGACTTGAAACCAAAATTATAAAAGATGGAGAAAAGAGCAAAATATCTCAAATATATAATTATGGAGAGCTTATATCCACAAAATTGTATGAAATGAATATTACCAAAAATCCCAAAAATAGATTTAGTGCAAAAAAATATAGATTTATTGTATTAAATCCTGATACTTTAGCCAAAAGAGTAGTGGGAGGTGTCTCTGTCAGTAGAGTTTCCCGTCGTAGTACTGTATTGGGTGTGTCATATAGAGGTGTAGTTCCTCAGAGGGTAAAGGAGTTCTCCATAGCACTTGCACAGGTATATCTTGAGCAAAATGTCCAAAGACGAACTTGGGAAGCAACTCAGACAATAATTTTGATAGACAAACAGTTAAAAAAGATAAAACAAAAGATTGAAGATATAACAAAAAAGATAGAAAAATTTAGAAAAGATACCAAGACTGTAAATATAGACAGAAGGACGGAAAAACTTTCAGATAAATTGAGTGATTTTGAGAATCAGATAATGTCTTTGGAGCTTCAAGAAGATATGCTTCGAAAATATATACAAAGAGTAAAGAATGGTAAATCCCTAGAGACAATTACACTTGCTGGTTTGGGATTGCAAGGTGATACTATATTTGAACTTTTAAAAGAGTTTAGAGATTTGATGGTCAAAAAAAGAGGATTGATTATGGATTTTACTTCTGCTCATCCATCAGTAAGAAAGATAGATTATAAAATAAAAAAGATGACTCAAATAATTTTGGAGGCTATGAATAATATCTATATCAGTACTGTAGAAAAAGAAAAATTTATTAAAATTCAGATGAAAAAAATTGAGAATGAATTGGCAAAACTCCCAGAAGCTCAAAGAAAATATTTGACACTTCAAAGAAGTTTCAAGGCAAATGAGACATTTTATGAGTATCTGTTGGAAAAAAGAACAGAAGCAGAAATCAGAAAAACATCAAATATGAATTTAAATAGAATTATAGACACAGCATTATTACCAAAAGCTCCAATATCTCCCAAAAGAAACCTCTATATACTTATCGGTATGTTTGTCGGATTTATAATATCTTTCATAATTGCATTTATTATAGATATTTTAGATGACAAGATTAAAACTGAAGATGAGCTAAAAGATATGACAGATATTCCTATGCTTGGCACTGTTCCTCACTTTAATATAGGTAAACACAAGAGTAAATTGATTGTCTATTCAGATCCCAAATCTGTAGCCTCAGAAGCCTTTAGAAATATAAGAACCAATTTGAAGTTTTTATCCTCTGTCAAAAAGGGAATGGTAATAACTGTAACATCTACAATTCAGGGAGAAGGAAAAACAATAGTTACTACCAATTTGGCTTCTATTATTGCTCTTACAGATAAAAAAGTTCTGTTGATGAGTATAGATATGAGGCGTCCGTCAATGCATAGGATATTTGGATTGGATTCACATGGAGTTGGATTGAGTAATATACTCTCCGGATACAGTCTCATAGATGAGGCTATACACAAAAATGTAATTGATAATATAGATTTGATAACTTCTGGACCAAAACCTCCAAATCCAAGTGAGTTGATAGGTAGTGAAAATTTTTTGATGTTAATTGAAGAGTTGAAACAAAAGTATGATTATATAATCTTAGATACTCCTCCTATAGGACCTGTAACTGATACCAAACTGATACTGCCATATACTGATATCATAGCATATATTTTAAGAGCAGGATATTCACGCAAAACTTTTGTATCTACAATGGAAGAGATATATGAAGAAACAAACAGACACGGAATGGGATTTATTTTGAATGATTTTGATGTCATAAAACATGGCTATGGATACAAATACGGATATGGATATGGTTATGCATCAAGATATAAATACTATTATGGAGATGAAGATAAAAAAAGTATTTTTAGAAAACTATTTTTCAAAAATAGAAATACAGGATAATAATATTTTGGATTATTTTAGTAGATTGTTAAATAAATTTTTTAATAATAAAGATGAATATAAAAATATTGGTGAAATTTTAACTACTGATATACACTCTCATATACTGCCTGGTATAGATGATGGTGCAAAGTCATTAAATGAGAGTATAGCTATGATTGAAGCACTCGTTTTACTGGGATATAAAAAAGCTGTTTTGACTCCGCATATAATGAATGAAGGTTATAAAAATGACACTGAAAGAATCTTGAATCTGTTTTATTTATTGAATAAACAAATTCAAGCTAAAAATATTGATATAGTACTTGATGTATCTGCCGAATATTATCTAGATGATAATTTTTTATTTTTACTAAGTAGCAATGATATTTTACCACTCTGTGGTAATCATATACTCTTTGAGACATCATATCTCTCATTACCCTTTAATTTCAAAGAGATAATTTATGAAATGAGAGTAAGAGGTTACAGACCTCTCTTGGCACATCCGGAAAGATATATATATGTAAGAGATAACTATAGCATTTATGAAGAGTGGAGAGATTTGGGGATAGAGTTTCAGTTAGAGTTAAATTCGTTTAATGCAAAGTATGGAAAAGAGGCTCTAAAAAGAGCTGTATGGTTATCTCAAAAAGGGTGGATAGATTATCTTGGCACAGATGCCCATAGTATAGAAGATATTTTACGCATAAAAGATGCAAAGTATTTATATCCTCTGTCAAAAGTAATATCTTCAAATGATATCAAAAATATAAGATACTGTTGAATAGTTAGGGGCTTAATTTAATATTTATTAATAGAATGATAGAATACATAGCTTTTGCTCAAATTGTCAATTATATATAAGGTCTATAATGCTGTTTTTAAAGAGTCTGTCAATATTTATAATAATATTTGTTTTATCTATTTTGAGTGGATGCAGGGATCATACACTTATGAAAACTATAGAGTCTCCTCCTATAGAGTTGAAAGGCAAAATAAAATATGTATATAAGATACAGCCTTATGACAGGGTTATGATATACCTGTATAAATATCCTGATTTGGCTGCCAATAATTTGACTAATTCAGGTAGAGATGAGAGTGTGCCAGATGATATGAGAGGAGCTATGATTGATGGTGACGGAAAACTGTCTCTTCCACTTGTTGGCAGGGTCAAACTTTCAGGATTGACACAGACTCAGGCATCTAGAAAACTAGAAGAGTTGTATTCTAAATTTGTCAAAGACCCATCTGTAACAGTCCAGGTAATCAACAAAAAAGTTTTTGTCCTTGGTGAAGTAAAAAATCCTAAGACTGTGGTTATAGATAGAGATGTGGTATCTCTTTTTGAAATACTATCCAAATGTGGTGGTTTTACAGACAGTGCAGTTAGAGATAATATTGTTATAGTCTCTCATGATGAGAAGGGAAATACTACAATGAGAAGAGTTGATCTGTTGACATTTAACAGATTGACAATGACTAATATTTTAATCAAACCAGGAGATATTATATATGTTCCACCTGATGGGTGGAAAGAGTATCGCTTGACAACAGACAATTATCTGTCTGTATTGAGGACTATCTCACAAATAGCTGCACCATATTTGATGATAGAGGATGTGTTTAATTGGGATTAATCAAGATTATTTTTATTTTAATATATGTTACTTTTTCCATATCCTTTGCCAATACACTCAAAATAGCTTCTTGGAATGTGCAGAATCTATTTGATATGCAACAAAACGGCACAGAGTATGAAGAGTATATACCTAATAAGCATGGATGGAGTCAGAGACGATTGAAACAAAAACTGAGACATCTATCTGAAGTGATTTGTGATTTAGATGCTGATGTAATAGCTTTGCAAGAGGTAGAAAATGATAATGCTTTAAGAAAATTGCAAAATACCCTAAAAAGAAGCGGATGTGTTTACAGATACAGAGCTATTACCTCAAAGCCTGATACTCCGGTGCATAATGCAATACTCTCCAGGGTAAAGATTGCTCAAAAAAGCAATATTCTAATCAAACCAAACGGCAAATACCGAAGTATATTAAAAGTAAAACTAGATACTGTCCCACCTCTGTATATCTTTGTAAATCACTGGAAATCACTTTTCGGTGCTGAGAGTCAGAGGGTATTATATGCCAAAGCATTAGTAAGAGCTTTGAAAAAGATGCCAAATGGCAGTGAATATATACTGCTTGGAGATTTTAACAGTGACTGGAATCAATATCTTCGTATGGATAAGAAGCATAATGATACAAGCGGAATAAGTGGTATAAATCAGATACTAAAGACTACAATAAACGGACATACTCTAAGATGTAAAGATTTAAAAAGATATAAAAATAGTAAATTGATACACTGTAATTTATGGACTCAGGTTCCTCTATCTCAAAGATGGAGTCATAACTTTTTTGGTGAAAAGTTGAGCTTAGATTCTATAATCATTCCAAAAACACTGCTTGATGGCAAAGGGTGGGATTACAAGGTAGGCTCATTTAAAGTATTTAAGCCAAAATATCTATTTGGGAAGTATGGATGGATAAAAAGATGGGAGATAAAACATCACAGACACACAGGAAGAGGATACTCTGACCATCTGCCTATATTTGCACTATTTGAAAACAAAAGTGGAGTGCTATATAAAATCAAACATTTGTTAGATAATAAAAAATATGATAAAGATACTCTTGATAGCAGTATTAAAACTATGGATATAGATACTCTTTTAAATAAATTTGAATCAGGCAAATTGATATATCCTGTTTTACTGAAAGATGCAGTTGTTATTTTCAAAAGAGCTAAAATGGCTGTAATTAAACAGCAACCTGAGGGTAGAGCCATAATGATATATGGCAACAGTTATATGCTAGAAGAGGGTAGAGTATATGATTTAAATATTTTTAAAATGAAAAGATATAAGGGTATGCCTGAGATTATAGATTTTGAAATTGTAAAAAAGGGTAATTATAAAGATTTGGATAAATTTGTCCAAAAATTCAATCCTTCAATGTTAAAAAAGAGGTATATTTCATC
>WFNP01000025.1 GCA_015488535.1 Nitratifractor sp. | reverse complement strand
ATTATAAGTTGTATAATGAGATTTTTGTTTAGTTATTGGTCTTTTATAACCGATTTTATATTGTCTGTTTCATTTTTATACAAAAGATATCTCCTAATGCCCAATGCCAATTGCCCAATTACTATTTCATTTTGATAATTTAAAATTCACCAATAACAAATAACCAATATACTAATACACCAATAACTAATATACCAATATTTTCGATATAATCCGCTTTAAAGTAATCTGTTAAGGATATAAAATGGGACAGACAATAACTGAGAAGATTTTTTCAGAGCATGCCGGTAGAGAGGTAAAAGCCGGTGAGATAGTGAGAGTTGATATAGATATGGTAATAGGTAACGATATCACTACACCTATCTCTATAAGAGCATTTGAGGAGAGTGGTGCCAAAGAGTTGGCAAATCCGGACGGTTTTGCAATAGTTATGGACCACTATATTCCCGCCAAAGATATAGCCAGTGCCAATCAAGCCAAAATCAGCAGAGATTTTGCATATAAGCACAATTTAAAATACTTCTTTGATGAGAAAGATATGGGTATAGAGCATGCTCTTTTGCCTGAAAAAGGATTAGTAGTTCCCGGAGATGTGATTATCGGAGCTGACAGCCATACATGCACACACGGAGCTTTGGGAGCATTTAGTACCGGTATGGGAAGTACAGATATCAGTTTTGCCATTATTACAGGAGGCAACTGGTTCAAGGTGCCTGAGAGTATCAAAGTAGTGCTAAAAGGCAAACCGGGCAGACATGTTTATGGCAAAGATATCATTCTGGAAGTGATTAGAATCCTGGGTGTGGACGGAGCTTTATACAAAGCCTTGGAGTTTACCGGAGATGGATTGCAGTATTTGAGTATGGATGACAGGTTCAGTATGTGTAATATGGCTATTGAAGCAGGAGCCAAAAACGGAATAATTGCAGTTGATGATATAACAAAAGCATATCTTGATGAGAGAGCCAAAATCAACGGCGGACTCAGAGCAGAGCCTAAAATTCACTACTCTGATGAAGATGCCGAATATTGCCAGGTAATTGAAATTGACTTGGACAAACTCTCACCTGTAGTGGCATATCCATTCCTGCCGAGTAACGGTAAATCTATGGAAGAGGCTGTAAAAGATGATATAGAAATCGATCAGGTAATGATAGGCAGTTGCACAAATGGCAGACTTGAAGATCTCAGAATTGCAGCCGAGATTGTAAAGGGCAAAAGAGTATCAAGAAAAACCAGAATGATAGTAACTCCTGCTACCCAAAGAATCTTTATGCAGGCAGAAAAAGAGGGGCTTATCGATACGCTTATTGAAGCTGGAGCGGTAGTATCCAATCCTACATGCGGAGCGTGTCTTGGTGGGTATATGGGGATTTTGGGTGACGGTGAAAAATGCGTATCTACTACAAACAGGAATTTTGTAGGCAGAATGGGTGCAAGAACTTCTGAAATATATCTGGCAAACTCAGCCGTAGCAGCAGCTAGTGCAATAGCCGGAAAGCTTACAGACCCTAGAGAGTTATAGTATTTTTATGAGTGAGAGTATTGAGTATCTATTAAAAGATGTGCTAAAACAGTGGCACCCGATACTCTCTAAAGCCCTATCTACACTTCCACCAGATTATCTGCTTTTTTTGAAAGATGGAGATTATCTTCCGGATAACAATAGAATATTTAATGCTTTTAAATCTCTAAAACCAAATGAAGTAAAATACATCCTCTTTGGTCAAGACCCATATCCGCGAAAAGAGAGTGCTATAGGATATGCCTTTATAGATGGCAGAGTAGGGGATATATTCTCTACTACAGGACTCTCCACAGAAGTAAACAGAGCTACAAGTTTGAGAAATTTTATTAAAACTCTGCTTGTAACAGAGGGATACTTAACATGTGATGATACCTCTCAAAAAGCAATATCCAATATAGATAAGAGTAGTATTATTCAAACGATTGATGAACTCAAAAACAATTTTGTAAAATCAGGTGTATTACTGCTAAATACAGCGTTGGTATTTGAGTCAAAAGAGCGTTGTCGATATCATATCAGAGTATGGAAAAGTTTTATCAAAGTATTTTTAAATGAGATGAGTCTTTATACACCTACACTTATACTCTTTGGAAATTACGCCAAAGATATAGAGAAACTTTTACCACAGAGTAATGATTTTGATATTATTCGATTGCAACATCCATACAATACCGGCTTTATATGCAGTTCTACAGCTCACAGACTGTTTGGTCAGATGAAACTATTGGAAACAGACAGATAATATCTCTCAAGTATTATTTTTTAAATAAAAATATTATAACTTCATTGAAACAATATTTTTGTATAATCAGTATCATATATTCAATTTTGGAGGTAGGAGCGTGTTTATATTTAATCAAAAGAGTTTGAGAGTTATTTTTTTAAGTTGTTTTATTATGTTCTCGACTGTTGCAGTCCAGGCAAATATAGATGCTTCATTTCTCAAACAGATGAGGATTTTAAGTGAGAGTAGGGGAATGGTATGGAAAGCATACAAAGCATATCTTATGATAGGTAGTAAGAACAACTATAAAGACCCCAAAAAGATGTTGGATAGCTCGGTTGCTTCTTTTGAATCTGCAATCAAGAGTACTGAAAGTTATGCCAAAAAGCATAAATTGACAAAGATGATGCCGATAATGAAAGATGTAGATTCACAATGGAGCGAACTTAAAAAAATACTTCTTGCAACTCCGTCAAAAGAGCAGGTCAATACAATAGATACAAAAGCGATGAAAATTACAAGGACTATTATAAAAGCTCTTAAAACAATGGGTAGTTATGATAAAAGCGGAGAATGGAAGTATCTTGAGCAGACACAAAAGGCTCAAAATATTGCAGAAAGGATGGCTACACTCTATATTGCAAACTCATGGAATGCAATTGACCCAAAACGATATGACAAAATGATGAACAAAGTTGTTACAAATTATGAAAAGGTTGTAAAGCTTATCAAATCGAGCAAATATTATACACCACAGATTGCTTCTGAGTTAGAGCATTCAAACAAAGATTTTATATATTTCAAAATGATGTGGAAAGCTAAAAATAATATCTATATACCTACTTTAATATATCAAAAATCTTCAGATATGGCTGAACATATGGAAAAATGTACAGATTTGATTGTTAAAGAGCTTGCAAAGCGTTAATTTGATACCGGAGTCTTTTTAGGCTTCGGAGTATTATTTTATTTTAAGTTCTGTGATATCTTAAAGCCCTCAAAATATTTTTTCTTCATCATTTCTTATAAAAAATAGTTGTTTTTAAAATAAAATAATATTTTTTGCTATAATATATTTTAAATAATTTTAAAGGGAGATAGGAGAATGTTTTTGTTTAGTAGAAAAAGTTTAAAAGTTGTTTTCTTTGGTTTTGTCTTTATGTTTTTGACTGCAACTTTACAGGCTGGGATGGATGCTTCATTTTTGAAGCATATGAATAGCCTCAGTGAAAGCAGAGGAATGGTATGGAGAGCTTATAATGCATATTTGATGATAGGTACCAATAATCATTATAAAGATCCACAAAGTATGTTGAACAGTTCAGTCAAATCTTTTGAATCAGCTATTCAAAGCACCAAGAGTTATGCCCAGAAGCAAAAGTTTAATAAAGTAATTCCCATAATGAAAGATGTAGATTCACAATGGAGCGAACTTAAAAAGATACTTCTTGCAACTCCGTCAAAAGAGCAGGTCAATACAATAGACAAAAAAGCGATGAAGATTACAAGGACTATTATAAAAGCTCTCAAAACAATGGGTAGTTATGACAAAAGCGGAGACTGGAAGTATCTTGAACAGACACAAAAGGCTCAAAATATTGCAGAAAGGATGGCTACACTCTATATTGCAAACTCATGGAATGCAATTGACCCAAAACGATATGACAAAATGATGAACAAAGCTGTTACAAATTATGAAAAGGTTGTAAAGCTTATCAAATCGAGTAAATATTATACACCACAGATTGCTTCTGAGTTAGAGCATTCAAACAAAGATTTTAAATATTTCAAGATTATGTGGAAAGGAAAAAACAAAATTTTTATACCTACTTTGATTTATCAAAAATCTTCGGAGATGGCTGAATATATGGGCAAATGTACAAATATGATTGTCTCTAAACTTTAAGATACATAAAAGAGTGTTGATATGAGATATTTTGTATATTTACTGTTATCTATAGTATTGAGCGTAACTTTATGGGGAGGAAGTAACAGCCGAATATCATGGATAAGAGCTGAATATAATCACATCGAAAATGCTGTCAAATATAATGAGTTTTACAAACAAAATAAAACATCTGAAGGTGAAGGTTTTGGAAGTGAAGCTACTATTTATATAGATGAGTATGGAAGAGTTCGCAAATACTATCTGGGTAAAGGCAGTGAAGACAGTGCCATGACTGCTGAGTATTATTATGACAAAAGAGGCAGAATGTTTTTCAGTTTCCTGCACTATGGCAATGTGAGTGGATTGCACAGAGATATCCGCAGCTACTATTCCAAAGACGGCACACTTATCAAACGGACACTCGATGCCAATACTGATTTGCAAATTAGCTACTATTACAGGATTAGACATCCAAAAAGAGATTTTAAACATTTCAATCCATACTGAGTTTAACCTAAAAACAACTCTTTTAAACACTCGGCTCTAAAGCAGACAGCCGGGACTTGTTTGGCATACTCTTCATAGGCTTTGCCAAATTTGGCTTTGCACTCCATCTCTTCAAATGTCAGCACCATAAAAGCAATAAAGAGCATCTCAAGAGGTGCTATGATGAGTATAAAGGCAGGAGAGCCTATAATAAAAGCTATAGCCAAAGGCAAAAGCATCAATCCAAACAGCATAGGGTGTCTCATTTTGGAATATATACCTTCAGTAACCAACAGGTTGGTTTGAAGTCTGGGAATATCGCCTTTTCTTCCTCTTTTTGCCAACTCTTTCCCACCTTTTCCTGCTGCATTGAATGCCAACTTCATCAGGATTATTCCTGCTATAAATGTAATAATATGAAAGCTCAATGAGTGAAGCAGATTTGGAAAATATTTTATATCCAGTGATAATCCCCCTGTGATACCTCCAATAATAAGTATAAGCCATATTGCTATTCTTACAAATGTGGATATCCTTCCTTTAACTCTATTTGTCATATCTCCTCCATCTTTGATATGGTATTACTATACATATATTTCTATAACGGATATTTATCTGTTTACATTTAATCTATATAATCAATATTATTTTAAAAAACAAGGAGAGAAGATGAGACGAATTTTGACGGCAATAGTGCTACTGACTACATTGGTGATGGCCAAATTCAGCGGTATAGATGCGGATAAATTGATTCAGATGCAAAAAGAGGGAGTGCCGGTTATTGATATCAGGACACCGCAGGAGTGGAAAGATAGAGGTATTATAAAAGGAGCTCATTTGATAATGTTTTTTGATGCAAACGGTAAAGATCACGCCAGAGAGTTCCTTCAAAAGCTTGGACAGTTGGTCAAAAACAAAAATCAGCCCTTTATTATATATTGTGCCCACTCCAACAGAACCAAGGCTGTAGGCAAATGGCTGAGTGATAGATTGGGATACAAAAATGTATATGAATTGAGTGGCGGTATCGAATATGGCTGGAGAGAGAAAGGCAAGAGCATAGAGAAGTTAAAAGATTAGTAATGGTAAAGATTATCAAAGATTTTACAGATAAAGATAGATTTTATTAAATAGCAATAGATAATAAAGAGGTAGGCTATAAGCCGGGTTCTGTCAAGAAGAGTCATTTATCTTGGCATATCGTCGCCGATATGCTCCAGCGAAGCACACGAATGTGAGGCTTATACCAGGTGCTTCTTGCTGCGGACAGGGTTTACCTGGCTTCTTTTGTCACCAAAAGAACCGGTGGTCTCTTACACCGCCGTTTCACCCTTACCTGCCATTACAGACAGGCGGTCTGCTTTCTGTTGCACTTGCCCTCGGATTGCTCCGGCCACCCGTTAGGTGGTGTCCCGCCTCACTGCAGCCCGGACTTTCCTCCCATTGATTAATGGGCGACTCTTTACCTACCTCTTAGATAAAATTATAGCGTAAATTAAAAATAAAAGTTTATGATAATTTTGGAGATTGAGTATAATTAGAAATAGAATTGGTTATTGGTTATTGGTTATTGGTTATTGGTTATTGGTTATTGGTTATTGGTTATTGG
>WFNP01000024.1 GCA_015488535.1 Nitratifractor sp. | reverse complement strand
ATATCAAACTGCTTAAATATATATTTGTAATTTGGATATCTGTCTGTAAGATTACTGGGCAAAGCAATAACACAGACAGATACAAATACCAAAAACAGTCTAATCAAAGTGTTTAATCCCTATATGAAGATAAAGCAAACAATTTTTCTGTATTCTCTTCACATATTTTTTCCAACTCATCTATTTGCATATCAGATAACTCAGCCATTTTTTCTATAACCAATCTACAGTATGCCGGCTCATTTCTTTTGCCTCTGTATGGGTGTGGAGTCAAATATGGAGAATCTGTTTCTACAAGCAGTCTATCTTTTGGAATCAGAGGAAAAGTCTCTACAAGTTTTTTTGCATTTTTAAATGTAAGAACTCCACCTATACCGTAATAAAAGCCCTTTTCACTAAATTTTAAGAGTTCACGATTTGCATTATAGCAGTGTAATACTCCTCCCCTGTTGCCACTATATTTCATCAGTAACTCTTTACTGTCTTGACTGGCTTCCCTGATATGGACTATCAAGGGTTTGGCGTATTTATCAGCTAATTTAATTTGAGATATAAAGACATCTTTTTGAAGCTCTTTTATTTCATCTGCCATTTTGGAGTCTTTTGGCAGTCTGTAATAATCCAATCCACACTCACCAACTGCTACACATTTATTATGTGTTATATATTTCTCTATAAAATCAGGAGAATACTCTTGTGCATCATAAGGGTGAACACCCACTGCAAACCAAATATTGTTATGACTTTCAGCTATACTTACAGCTTTGTCGATTGTTTTGGGGTCTGCACCGGGTATAATAAATTTTTCAACACCATTTTCTTGAGCTCTTTTGATAACATCTTCTAAGTCACTATCAAACTTTGAATCATCCAAATGACAATGTGTATCTATTATCATCTATACCTTTCAATCCAATTTTGCCACCAAGATATCTTTTTTTTTGGAGAGTATTCCTGCCAAATATCTCTCCATCTCATATCTTCTGTATTTTCTAGCAGTCAGCAAAGGTGTAAATCCATTCTCATCTTTCATATCTAGCTTACAACCTCTTTGTATCAACTTTTTTACAATATCCATATTATTCATTATGATAGCACAATTTATAGCCAACCTTCCCTTGCTGTCTGGAATATTGGGATTGGTATTATATATAAGTTTGTCAATTTTTTCACTATTATTCTCAAAAATAGATTTTGTTAATTCATCTATATTTTCATTGTTTGTCGTTTCTGAAATAGTTTTATTTTTCAAATGATGATTACTGGAGTATATAAACTTTTCATTGTTTATAAGATAAGGCGTATTGTTTATCAACGGAGCTGAAGCCAAAATTTTTCTTATGCTGAGCATATCATTTTTATGTATTTTGGCTTTGGCTATAGACTCTTCTATCTCTTTTCGTGTAGATATACAAATTGCTTCTTTTCTCTTGAGTCTTTTTGGTTTGTAATATCTAGCTCTTCTCATCACAGGAGGCACTTTGTCTTCCATATATTTATCTATAGTTTGAAATTTCCAACCCCTTTTTTTCATTATTTTTACAAATTTTCTCAGCTCATCTTCACTCTGCTTGTTTCTAAACATAAAGTCATGAGCCAATAATACTACTTTGCCTTTTTTTATTGTTTTGTTTCTTCTTAATACAGCTTCTATCTGATTTGCCATATGCTCGGCACCGCCTCTCATTCTACCTCTTCTATCAAAGTGCCACTCTACATCCCAACCGTATATATAAAATCCGTCTCTTTTAAGAGCATCATAATCTCTGTGTTCTACTCTTCTTTGACTCTTTTTTATTCCGTAATCATCTCTGTCATTATTGGGTATTCTCCATACATTTCTGCCTGCAAGTCTGAGATATTTGTGTCCACCTATTAACATTTGAGCATGTTCTACATCTGAAAGCACTCCATACTTATTACTATAAAACTTTCTGTATCGTCCGTGGGCATGACTGTATGTATGATTTGCCACCAGTATATTTGGCATCAAAAGCTCTTTTTTAAACAGAGAAAGATTTCTGACTACATTTCCTGCTACAAGAAACATAGTCGCATTTACTTTCTCTTCTTTTAGAATCTTCAGCACAGATGATGTGCCTTTCATAGGACCATCATCAAAAGTCATATATAAAATTTTATCTCCATTGTGGGGTGGCAAATCTGAATAAAATTTGACATCTGTTTTAGGAGAATATCTACTCTCACCCCCTCTTTCAAGAATATCTTGTATATTGAAAAAATCATTTTTCTCTTTTTCACTCTCTTTGTTGTGTTTGACTTTTAATATAGACTCTATTTTCAACTCTGAGGGATTATTGCTCTTCTCCAGTATAGAGTGTATAGTTATATCTCCACCAAATCCCAACAGTGGTGCCAACAGAGGCAATGAATATAAAAAAAATCTCTTTTTAATATTTATTAACATAAACTTAGCCTTATAATTACTTTTTGAAATTTATAATAATCTCTTAACGGATTATTAACATAAAAATAAATCATTAACGAAATTATAACTGATAAGCCTATTTCTTGGCTAAAAATAGTTATATTATGTATAATATTAAATAATATATGTATATAATTGTTACATATTTTTTAATAAAATTAAAGTAGATATGTAATATATTTCTTAATATGTAACTTCTGTCGCATCTCATTTATGCAAAATTATGATACATTCTGTTTATATAACAGTATATATTTTGGAGAATTTATAAATATGGCAAAAAAGAAAAGAAAACATTTTATCAAACTAAATAATAAAATCAGAGATATATTTAACGGCAAATCATTTGATGAGGGTATAGAGAATCTTGATGATGATATATTGACTTCTCTTATATTGCTCACTGATACCAAACTTACATCTATGACAAGAGAGAGTATGCTAAAAAATCTCCGCCGTATATGGAGTGAAGGTGAATATAAAATCCGTAAAGAGATAGTAGATTTCCTGATGTCGGCTTTTGGTCGCAAAAACAGTAAAAAAAGACAAGACAAACAAAAAAGCACTATAGATGTAATAAGTGATTTGATATCTGATTTAAACTGCAACAGAGAAGAAGAGGAGGAGTTGTTAGAGTATTGTCTCAATTCTCAAAATGGCAAAATAAGCAAATCCAAGCTCGAAAACAGACTGCAATATATCCGTATGAGAAAAAAGAGAGAAAGGGTAATGAAAATAGCTTCTGCCAATCTGAGTGTAGATGACAGATTGGAGTTTATTCACGAATTTATTTTTCGCCTACCCAAACACAGCTTTGTAAAATATTTGACTGTAAAGAGTGAAACTCTGGATATAGAAAAATTATCCGCTATAAATGATGAAGAATTAAAGAGTGTGTTGCAGGATATCAAAGAAAAAGCTATCTCAGAGAAAGAGCTTGAAATAGATGAGTTTGTATCACATCTTGAAAAACACCGATATCTTGATGAAGATACTATTCAAGAGGCTATCAGAAAGACTCAACCAGATACAGATTTGATACATATTCCTCTGCCTGTTGAGAGAGTAGAAAATATTATACGCTCTACAATACCAGAAGGTTACAAAGTTTTTGTAATTGAGAGTGAAGAGCATTTTCTGATTCAAAAAGAGAGTGTTTTGGAGGTATATGGCAGTGAAATCAAATATATAGCAAAGCTCTCATATGGCAAAAATTTTCTTTATGCCTCTATATGGGAGGGTCGAGATTTACCTGTATTGGAAGATTTATCAAATATTGAAGAGGATATGAAAAAACACTTTTTTGTATCCCTTGAGACACTTTATAACAGAATGACTAAACAGGCTGAAGGTTTGGATATTACAAACGATGAGATACAAAAACATATCATCACTTTTTTAGAGCCTCAACTAAATGCTTCTGGCAATCTAAAAATAAAAGAGAAGACAAAAAGACGGATACTGTATCACTTTGCCGAATATCTAAAACCTCTTAAAGAGAAAAAGATGAGAGAGGAGCTACTGGCAAAAACCATAAAAGATTTTAAACTCCTCTACCCTGTCGCAAGGAAATTAAAAAGAAAAATCACTTTTCATGTAGGACCTACAAACAGTGGCAAAACATGGAGTGCTATGCAAAGGCTCAAAAAAGCTGACAGCGGATACTACCTGGCACCGTTGAGACTTTTGGCATTAGAAGGGTATGAGTCGATGTTGAGTGATGGTATAAAAGCCTCTCTTATTACCGGTGAAGAGGAGATAATAGATGAAGAATCTACTCATATAAGCTCTACTATAGAGATGCTAAACAGTGATGTAGAAGTAGATGTATGTGTAATAGATGAGATTCAGCTAATCAGTGACAGAGACAGAGGCTGGGCTTGGACCAATGCACTGATTGGAGCTCCGGCAAAAGAGATTATCTTGACAGGCTCGGAAAATGCTTTGGGTGCAGTAGAAGAGATATGCAGATATCTGGCAGAAGAGTTGGAAGTGATACATTTTGAGAGAAAAAATCCACTTACAGTAATGAATAATCCAATACCTTTGAAAGAGGTAAAAGCGGGTACTGCCCTGGTAGCATTTTCACGCAAAGAGGTATTGTCTCTCAAACAGCAGTTATCAAACAAATTTAGCGTATCGGTAGTATATGGCAATCTCTCTCCTGAAGTCAGAAGAGAAGAGGCAAGACGATTCAGAGAAGGAGAGAGTCAAATACTAGTAGCTACTGACGCTATTGCTATGGGATTAAATATGCCTATAGAGACTCTGCTGTTTTCAAGAGATAATAAATTTGACGGTGTAAAAAGAAGAGAATTGAATGTAAGTGAAGTATTGCAAATAGCAGGTAGAGCCGGACGATACGGCATACATCAAGAGGGATTTGTAGGAGCTATAGACAAATCCACACTAAATACCATAAAAGAAAAAATCAAGCAGACTCCAGAGGAGGTAAAAGCACCATTTACCGTTATGGCAAGTTTGGAGCATGTATTATTGATTAGCCAGATATTAGAGAGTGAAAAATTGACAGAAATTTTAGGCTTTTTCTCCGAAAATATGGAGTTTGAAGGACCATTTGTGGCATCAAACATTGACTCTATGCTAGAAGTCGCTGAGATTGTAGATGAATATGATATAGATTTAAAAGCTAGATATCATCTCTCATGTGCACCGGTAAGTCTTGGCTCTGCATATATAGAATCGGTATTTCACAGATATTTGAGAGATTTGGAGAGTGGAAAAAAAGTCAAATATATACCACCTAGAAAACTGCCACCTTATGCTGTGAGCAATGAAGAGATGCTAAATGCAGAAGACAGAGTAAAAGAGGTTTCACTATATCTGTGGCTCTCATTCAAATTTCCAGATAGTTTTCCTGATATAGAGGAGGCAAAGGAGTCCAGATATATTTTAAACGGATTTATAGAGCGTTCATTACAAAGAGGAGATTTCAGTAAAAAGTGTCAAATCTGCGGAACTAGTATGGATTATACATTTAGATACAATATTTGTGATAAATGTTTCAAGAGTAAGCGGGTTGCACCAGCAGAAAAAAAGAGTAATAAATGGAACAAAAGAAGACGAAAAAACACTAAATAGTATAATATACGCACCCTTTAAGAGAAATCATAGTATCTTAACAAAAAAGTTTTGCACTCTTAAAGGATATTTATATGTATAAAAGTATGATAGCCGGATTTGGCACAGTATTGATTTTGTCAATGAGCGGATGCTCCCAAAAGGACCCTACTCCGGTATCTATGACACACACTCCAGAGACTACTTTTGATGATACGGCAAGTACCGTAGCATCAAACAGTGTAAATGGTGGAGTAACTGAAAACGGTAAATATACAGGAACAGATGGCATAAGCAAAAGCGGTATAAAAATGATATATTTTGCTACTGATGTATATACCCTCGATGCAGACCAGATAGGCAGATTGAGAATGGATTTACCAAAGATTAAAACACTTGCTTCAAGAGGTAAACTCAGAATAGAAGGTAATACTGATGAAGTAGGTAGTGATGAATACAATCATGCACTTGGATTAAAAAGAGCCAAAAGTGTAATGATGTTCTTAAAAGATAATGGTATTGCAAGTAGTAAAATGGAGTTGGTCAGCTATGGAGAGAGCAACCCTGTATGCACAGGAAGTTCACCTGCCTGTCATGCCAAAAACAGAAGAGTCGAAATAAATCTAATCAGATAATTAAATAAAGCCGGTATCTATTTAAAATACCGGCTTTATTAATATTAATAGTCTCTTGCTACCTTGTAATTTGGGTCATCTTCTTCATAAGTTACATAAGATTTGGCTCTTTTTAACACAGCTTTGCAGTCATTGCTCAAGTGTCTGAGTATCAACTCTTTGTTTTCATTTTCATATCTTTGGGTGAGTTTTTCAATGGCTTCTACACCTGAAGAGTCCATAACTCTGGTTCTTTTAAAATCAATTATCACCTTTTTAGGGTCCTCTTTGGGGTTGAAAATATCCAAAAATGTCTGGGTAGATGCAAAAAACAGAGGTCCCTCAAGCTCATATACTTTGTCTCCCTCATCATTGATATAACTTCTTGCATATATTTTGGCATGTTCCCAGGCAAATACAAGAGCAGAGATAATTACACCAATAATTACAGCAATAGCCAAATCAAAGAATATAGTAATAATAGTTACTGCTACCATTATAAAAGCATCAGCTTTTGGCATCTTTTTGATATGTCCAAAACTACTCCACTCAAATGTTCCAATACTTACCATAAACATAATACCCACCAAAACACCAACCGGAATAGTATTGAGCAAATCGGTAAATATAGCTACAAGTAGCATCAATCCAATAGATGCTGTAGCAGATGAGAGTCTGCCAAGTCCGCCTGATGTAAAGTTGATAATAGATTGTCCTATCATTGCACACCCTGGCATTGCACCAAAAAATCCACAAGTAAGATTTCCTGTGCCAAGAGCTATACACTCTTTGTTACCACTGCCTCTTGTGCCACTCATCTCATCCAAGACTGTCAAAGTAAGCAAAGACTCTATCAATCCAACAAGAGCTACAATCACAGCATAAGGAAATACCATCTTCAATGCATCAAAGCTCAAAATTGTATCTGGAATATGAAATGATGGTAACGCTCCTTTGTATTGGCTCAAATTGGCCAAATCACCAATAAGCAGTGTATGAAGCCCACTGAAATAGACAAACAAAGTCAAAGTAACAATAGCAACCAATCCAGCCGGAACAGCTTTGGTATATTTTGGAACAAAATACATTATAAGCATAGTAGCTGCTACTATCAGATACATACTCCAGCCTTGCCCATGAAAAAATTTAAATTGAGCCATAGCTATCACTATCGCCAATCCATTTACAAATCCATAAATAGCCGGAAGTGGCACAAGACGAATAAATTTACCAAATCTAAACAGACCAAAGAGTATCTGTATAATACCGGCTACAATACCGGCTAAGAGTATATATTGCAAGACTCCAATTTGAAGGGCTTCACCACTGAGACCTTGAGATTTGAGCATCACAGTAGCTTCTACCGCCAAACCTACCAATACGACTGCCACTGAACCGGTAGCACCGCTAATCATTCCGGGCTTACCACCAAGTATAGCAGTAATGAGTCCAAGTATAAATGCAGTATATAAACCGACAATAGGATTGACTCCTACTATAAAAGAAAATGCTATGGCTTCTGGCACCAACGCCACAGCTACCACAAGACCGGATAGTATCTCCTGCCTTGCATTATCGCTTGTATAATTTTTGATATTAAACATAGTTTTACGCCTTTAGAAAAAATGGCGGTATTTTAGCATTAGAATTAGAAAAGGGGCATTAATCGCAGGATACTTACAATATTATGCTAACATTATAAAAACATTAAATATACACCGAAAGGAAGATATGGCATACGCTATTATGTGTTCGGGGGGTGATGCTCCTGGAATGAATGCAGCAATTAAAAAATTTGTAGATTATACTAAAAAGCTGGGGATTGAAGCATATCTAATCTACGATGGGCTTGAAGGTTTGATTGACGGCAAAATAAAACAAGCTTCTCACGATGATGTAGCAGGTATTTTGCACAGAGGGGGTGCAGTTATCCGCTCATCTCGCTCAAAGAGGTTTTATGAATACAAATATCGCAAGCAAGCATATGAAAATCTGAAAAAATTTGCTATAGATGGTCTTGTAGTGCTTGGTGGAGATGGCTCCTTTAGGGCTATGGATAGATTTTGGGAAGAGTTTAATATCAATTTTGTAGGTATTCCTACTACAATAGATAATGATATATACGGCACAGAGTATTGTCTGGGTGTAGATACAGCTCTTAATACAATCAGAGATGCTTTGGATAAAATTTATGATACAGCATCTACTTTTAATAGAGCCTTTGTTGTGGAGGTAATGGGTAGAGAGTGCGGATATCTTGCTGCAATTTCAGCTATCAGCTCAGGAGCAGAAATTTGTGTAATACCTGAGGTTGAGTGCAATATTCCACTCATTGAAAAACAGATGAGATATGAGCTTGAAAATGGCAGAAGATATATATTGGCTATCGTTGCAGAAGGGACCAAAAAGACCCAAGAGATAGCCGATTGTTTAGAAAATAAATTAGGAATGGATACAAGAGTAACAATTCTAGGACATATCCAAAGAGGTGGCACTCCTAGCACATTTGATAGAATGATGGGATTTGAATTTACAATACAGGCACTCAAGCACTTGCAAAACAGCACAAACTCAAATAAAGTAGTAGTTTGGAACAGAGGCGAATTTGGTCTGCTTGATATAGAAACAGTTGTAAGCAACAAAAACAGAGTAAATGAGTATCACTTGAGTATGCTCAATCAATTAGATTAAAACAAAGGTTAAAATAAAATGGTAAAAATTACAAAAAGAGGCTCAAAATCCTGGGTTACCTTTACTGTTGATGCTCCTAATTGTGAAGAGTTATATATTAAGGGGAGTTGGGACAGTTGGAAACCAAAAGAGATGAAGAGAAAAAGAAATGGTGATTTTTATATCACAAGGATACTTTCAAACAAAAACAGTTATGAATTTGGATATGAAAATCAAGATGGTGAATGGATACATGATGAGAGTGTTGAGATAAAAGAGTCTCCATTTGGCTCTCTTAACTCTGTAATCCATTTATAGACTGATATTACGCATATAACTTGTTTAAGTGTAATTTAGTTTGGAGCCAGGACTTCAATCCTGCACAGTGCAGGATTGAAACCTTGCCTCCTGTAGAATGTTGCTGAATACTGTTTTTTTGTGCATAAGATTAGTTGAATAATTAGGCATTGTTGGAAACTGATACTATAAAAAATACCTGCTGCCTAATATAACAAATACAAAAGGAGTCAAAATGTCAAAAGGTCTAAAAGCTGTAATGATGGCAGGAGGATTTGGAACAAGAATACAACCACTCACCCACTCTATCCCCAAACCTATGCTACCTGTTGTAAATCTTCCTATGATGGAGCATACTCTGCTCAAACTAATTGATAGTGGCGTCAAAGAGGTAGTAATACTGCTCTATTACAAGCCTGAAGTGATTAAAAATCATTTTGGAGACGGTAGTCAATATGGTATAAAAATACACTATGTTTTACCTGATGATGATTATGGCACTGCCGGAGCTGTAGGATTTGGCAGAGAGTATCTTGATACTACCTTTATGATAGTCAGCGGTGACCTTGTGACAGATTTTGATTTTAAAGAGATTTTTAATTTTCACAAAAAAAGAGAGTCCAAACTTACTATTACACTCACTTCCGTAGATAATCCTCTTCAATTTGGTGTAGTCATAGCCAATGAAGATAATAAAATAGAAAAATTTTTAGAAAAGCCAAGCTGGGGAGAGGTATTTAGTGATACTATAAACACCGGTATATATATTATTGAGCCTGAAATACTCGATTTTATTCCTGTGGGAGAAAATTTTGATTTTGCAAAAGATTTGTTTCCTCTATTGATGCAAGAAGGAATTGATTTGCTCGGATACAATGCCAAAGGGTATTGGAGAGATGTAGGCAATCCTGACAGCTACAGAGAAGTGCATGATGATATACTAAATCAAAGACTCTCTTTTAAAATACCAGGAAAAGCTATCAAATATCCAGATGGCACACTCTATCTCACAGGCGATAGCAAAATAGATGAGAGTATAGAGATAATTGGCAATGTAGTAATCGGAGATAATGTCAAATTAGGACACGGGTGTAAACTCAATAATGTAGCCATTGGTGATAATGTAGAGATTGAGCAAGAAGCTAAAATTCGCAACTCTGTAATATGGCATTCAGTAAAAATAGGCAAAAAGTTTGTATTGGATAATGGAGTAATTTGCAATAATAATATTATAGAAGATAATGTTACAGCAAAAGCTGGACTCATATTGGCTGAGGGGTGTTATGTAGGCAAATTAGCAAGATTTGACCAAGATGTAACAATTTGGCCTGAAAAAGAGATAGAACCAGCCTCGATTGTGAGCCATAATGTCGTATGGGGTAGCAGATATAAAAATTCCATATTCCAAAATGGCAGTGTAGTTGGCAAAACCAATGTAGAGCTAAGTTGTGAAATGGTTACTAAACTTGCCGAAGCATTTGCAAGTGAATTGCCTATCGGCTCGACAGTAGTAGTAGGCAGAGACCATGGCAAAAGCTCAAGAATGCTAAAAAGAGCCTTTTTGGGTGGATTGTTATCTGCTGGTATTGATGTAGTAGATGTAAAGAGTGTGCCACCATCTGTGCTTAGATTTACTTTGGCTAATAATCCCAAATTGATTGGTGGAGTATATTTTAGACGAAATATAGATGACCCAACCTCCACAGAGATAAACTTTTTTAATGAATTTGCACTCAGAATTGATAATAATAGTGCCAAATCAATAGAAAAATCATTTTTCAATGAAAAATTTAGAAGAGTAGAGTTTAACAAAATCGGTGAAATCAAAGAGAGCCTTCATTTTAGAGAGTGTCATGATTACAGAAGCACAATTACTGCTCATATAGACAGACAGGCACTCCATAGCAAAAAAATGAGAATAGCAGTAGATATGATGAAAGGAATCACCGGAGATATATTTCCTGATATTTTAGAGGAGTTGGGACTTGATGCTATTACACTACGCCCACAAGCTCATACAAAAGCATTGAGTGATATACAATGTGTGCAGGAAAAGGCTGTAAGTGAGCTTAGCACCATAGTAACATCACTTGCTCTTGATGCAGGATTTATGATATATCCCGGTGGTCAGAGAATGGCACTCATTGGAGATAAAGGCAAATATTATGACAAGATTAAATCTTTGCCTATTGTGTTATCTCTGATGAATATGGAAGGTAAAAGAGTCGGCAGAAAAATGAGAGTATTTTTACCGACATGGGCTCCTGATTTGATAGAGTATGAGTATATTGAGATTGAAAGAGGGATATATAACAACTTCAAACCCCAAAAACTTAAAGAGTATGATTTGGTAGCTACAATAGATGGCAACTATGCCTTTACAGAGTTTCAACTACACAGAGATGCTATGTATGCTACTCTAAAAATTACGCAGATGTTAAGCAGACACGGAGTAAAAATATCTGACATTGCTAAAAGCATTCCAAAATTTTATTACACTACCCAAAAAGTGAAGTGTCCACAGGCTCTAAAAGGCAAAATGATGAGAAAATTTTTAGAAGCCAGTAAAGGCAAAAAAAACTCCACCATAGATGGAGTCAAAATTTGGGAGAGTGAAAGTAACTGGATACTAATGATACCAGACTCATACAGTGAGCATTTAAATATCTATATTCAAGCCTTGGATGAAAAATTAGGAGTTGAATTAAAAGATAGATATTTCAGTATGATATCTAAGTGGATGTCGGAGTAAAGAGTAGTGTATCTTAGTTTTTTTTGGCATATGCATCAACCCGATTATAGAGACAAATCAGGGATAATAGGTATGCCATGGGTATTTTTACATGCTATAAAAGATTATTATGATATGCCGTGGCTAATATCTCGCTTTGATGAGATATTAGCTACATTCAATATCACTATACCTCTTATAAATCAACTAAAAGTTTATGAAAAATATGGATACAAAAAAGATAAATTTTTATCTCTTTGGATAAAGGAGCCTTATTTACTCTCAAATGAAGATAAAGAGTTTATTCTAAAAATCATCAAATCTGCTCAATATGAGACTATGGTAAAACCTTTGAAGAGATTTGATGAGTTATATTCAAAAGAGAGTTATAGCGATAATGAATTTATTGATTTGGAGATACTTTTTATACTATCTTGGTGTGGTAATTATCTAAGGAAAGATAACAATATTGTCAAAAAGTTCTTAAATCAAGCTAGAGATTACAAAAACGAAGATAAAAAAGTATTGATAGATACACTACTGGATTTTATCCCTACAATATTGCCATTTTATGCCACACTCAAACAACAAGGCAAAATTTCACTATCTACTACTCCACTCAATCACCCTATTTTGCCACTGCTTATAGATATGAATAATGCTACTATATCAAATCCAAATACCAAAATACCCACCAATCACTTCTCTTTGATAGATGATGCCAAAGAGCAGGTAAGTAGAGCCATTAAAATCTATAAGGATACTTTTGGTTTTGCTCCCACAGGCTTTTGGCCGGCTGAAGGAGCAGTAGATGATAAGAGTATAGATATATACAAAGAATTTAAACTCAATTGGATAGCTACTGATGAAGCTATTTTGTTTGCTTCTATTGATAATAAAGACAGAAGTAATCTATATAAAAATTGGAATAGATTTGGTATCAATATAGCTTTTAGAGACCATGATATTAGTGACTTGATAGGATTTAGCTATAAGTATTGGGAGAGTAACAAAGCAGTAGATGATTTGATTGGCAAAATATCCAAATTGGATGGAGAGATTGTATCAATTATACTTGATGGAGAAAATGCCTGGGAGTTTTATCCAGATAATGCAATAGAGTTTTTTGAGACTTTATACACTAAATTGTCTCAAAACAGGGATATTAAAACAGTTACAATGGATGAAGTATCTCAAATGCCCTCAAAGAGTCTAACTAAATTACATCCCGGCTCTTGGATAGGAGGCACATTTGATACATGGGTGGGGAATAGTGACAAAAACAGAGCATGGGAGTTAATATTTGATACCCGTCAAGATTACGAAAATCACAAAAAGAGTATATCAAAAAAGAGACAAGAGCAGATAAAAGAGCATTTCTTGATAGCCCAATGCTCAGATTGGTTTTGGTGGTATGGAGATACGCATCATACAGATTTTGCTAATGAATTTGATAATCTATTTAGAGAGCATTTGATAACTATTTATGAATTGATGGATATATCTCCACCATCTGACCTGTTTATTCCAATAGTCTCAATAGGTGATAGCAAAGCTTTTATAAGTGAGCCAAAGTTTGATATATGTCCAATAATTGACGGCAAAGAGAGTAACTTTTTTGAGTGGCTTGGAAGTGGCATGATAGATGAGAGTAAAATATACTCCACAATGGATAGAGTCAGAGGACCAATAGAGTCTATATATTGGGGTAAAAACAGTTCAAATATTTTTATTAGATTAGATGGTGATATAAAAAGAGTCAATATAATAAATATCTATATTAACCACGCAAAGAAACCTGTAACCGTGAATACAAAAGATAAGAGTTATAATAAAAATGGCATAAAAGTAGCTATAGACTCTATTATAGAACTCTCCATAAAAAAAGATACTTTAAAAAATAACAAACTAGCACTTATTAGAATAGAGATAAATAGTATAGATAATATACTTCAAATACTCCCCGGCACTGGTGAATTAAAAATTTACCTTGATAACAAAGATATTATGATGAATTGGTTTATATAATTTAAATGAATAACTTTTTATGTTTTATTTTTAATACATATCAAACTAAAAAGCTAAATTTTTAACTGACCTTACACAGATAAAATTATATTCATAGGAGGCGGGTTTCAACCCCGCATTGTGCAGGACTGAAGTCCTGCCTCCGAATAAATTGCATTAAATTTAAATTATAGTTGTTTTGAGTAATATGCGTAACATCAGTTTTCAACTTAATATCTATGACAATTTGATGGACAAATATTATACTTATCTCTTATCCGAGACTCGCGTTAATTACACAACTCCTCTTTTACTACCGGTAGAAGCTCTTTTTCTATGAGTCTTAGAGTCTTTTGATACTCTTTTTTTTCTTTACCGCTTGGGTCTTCAAATCCTATATGAATTGTTTTAACAGCCTTTGGAAACATTGGGCAACTCTCTTTGGCACTGTCGCATACTGTAACGACCAAATCAAAAGGCTCATTAATAACTTTATCTATGGTTTTTGAGTGATACTCATCTCTCCAAATTCCCTCTTTTTGAAGCAACTCTTTTGCATTTTCATTTACTTTGCCACTAGCTTTTACTCCAGAGCTAAAAGCCTCTATACAATCTCCCAATCTGGCATTAATTAGGGCTTCAGCCATAATAGAGCGACAACTGTTACCTGTGCAGAGAATTAATACTCTTTTTTTATCCATTTTTAGACTCCTAAATTTTTAGCTATTATATCACGATATTTAGATATATTGATTTATATTATATTTTTGGATAAACTAATATAAAAAAGGGATAGTATGATACTAGCTTTTAGCCTCTTTTTGGTAACACTTATTTTAATTATTTGGCAACCAAAGGGCTTGTCTATTGGCACTACTGCTGTAATTGGAGCAATACTGGCTCTACTTTTAGGGATTGTCAGTTTATCTGATGTGATAGAAGTTACCAAGATTGTATGGGATGCTACACTTGCTTTTATAGGGATAATAATACTTTCAATGGTGCTTGATGAGATAGGATTTTTTGAGTATTTGGCTATAAAGATGGCTAAGTTATCTTATGGCAGTGGTAATTTGATGTTTTTAAATATCTTAATCTTAGGAGCTATGGTATCGGCATTTTTTGCCAATGATGGAGCAGCTTTAATTCTGACTCCCATACTATTAGCTAAGATGAAATATCTAAATATGGATAAAAAAGCAATTTTTGCCTTTTTGATGGCTGGTGGATTTATTGGAGATTCAGCATCTAATCCCTTGGTGATTTCAAATCTTACTAATATTGTAACGGCTGATTATTTTCATATAGGATTTATTGAGTATATGAAAAATATGTTTTTGCCAAATTTACTATCAATCTTGGCTTCAATTACAATACTTTGGTTCTTTTTTAGAAAATCTATCCCTAAATATGTGGATATCACTATCTTACCAGAAGCTTGTAGCGTAATCAAAAACCAAAAGATGTTTAAAATTAGTTGGTATTTTCTTGCACTTTTACTTATTGGTTATTTTATTGGAGACTTTTATCATCTGCCTGTTAGTATTTTTGCTTTGGGTGGTGCTTTGATTTTCCTTGCCATTGCTACCAAATACAAAGCTACAAAACCAATAATGACAATAAAAACAGCTCCCTGGCATGTGGTATGGTTTTCTATTGGACTATATATTGTGGTATTTGGACTAAGAAATGCAGGATTAACTGATGAGATAGCTCAGTGGCTTTTATGGCTAAAGCAACAAGGCAATAGTGCTTATATTATTGGTACTGGATTTTTATCTGGAGGGCTTAGTGCTATTATGAATAATATGCCAACCATTATGATAATGGATTTGGCTATTGATAAAAGTGGGGATACATTTTTAGCCTATGCCAATATTTTAGGAGCAAATTTAGGACCGAAAATGACCCCTATTGGCTCACTTGCTACACTTCTTTGGCTTCATGTTTTGGAGAAAAAAGGAATAAAGATTGGCTGGGGGGAGTATATGAAAGTAGGACTGATTATTACTCCACCTACTCTTTTTGTAGCACTTTTGGGATTGTTATAATCAAGTGTCAATAGCATTGTATTTCTTAGATTTTGTAAATTATGCTATATTTGCACAACTTATGCCAACTGGAGGAAATATACATTTATGAGGCATCTTAAATTAATTACCGCAATATTTATCTTAACAGGAGTATTAATGGCAAATTCACTACCCAAATATTATCACCAGAAGCTAAAAAACGGTCTTGAAGTATATGCAATTCCTATGTATAATGATAGTAATGTAATTACTACCGATATATTTTACAAAGTTGGAAGCAGAGATGAAATCCTTGGCAAAACCGGAATTGCACATATGCTTGAGCATATGAATTTCAAATCTACAAAACATCTAAAAGAGGGGGAGTTTGATAAAATTGTCAAAAGCCACGGAGGGGTAAATAATGCATCAACCGGATTTGATTATACTCACTACTTTATCAAATCAAGCAGCCAAAATTTGGATATGTCGCTTGGTCTTTATGCTGAATTGATGCAAAATCTTAATTTAAGCGATGAAGAGTTTCAAAAAGAGCGTAAAGTTGTAGCCGAAGAGAGAAGATGGAGGACAGATAATAATCCAATTGGATATCTATATTTTAGACTCTTTAATACTCACTTTGTAGAGCATAGCTACCATTGGACTCCAATAGGATTTATGCATGATATATTAAGCTGGAATATTAACGATATAAGAGAGTTTCACCAAAGATTTTATAGACCCGATAATGCTATTATTGTAGTAGCTGGAGATATAGATAAAGACAAAGTATTTAATAGTGCTAAAAAATATTTTGAAAATATTCCAAATCCTCCACTTGAGAATAACTGCTCACTAATTACTACCAATAAACCTGCTGAGCCTCCAAGAGATTCTAAAATCAGAATGGAGTTACACAAAGATGGAAATAGTGTAGATACTATTGCAATAGCTTACTCTATTCCAAATTTTCAAGATAAAGATCAGGTAGTATTATCTATGATAGCTGAGATTTTAAGCAATGGTAAAAGTAGCCGACTTCAAACTGAGCTTGTGCAAAAAAAGCAAATTGCATCTATGGTATATGGATACAATATGGAGATGAAAGACCCCGGAGTGTTTATCTTTTTGGCAATGGCAAATCCGGGAGTAAAAGCTGAAGATTTGGAAAAAGAGATTTTAAATCAAATTGAAAAGATAAAAAAAGAGGGAGTAAGCCAAGAGGAGCTTCAAAAGATAAGACTAAATACAAAAGTAAGCTTTATACATGAATTGGAAAGCTCTTCATCTACTGCTGACCTTTTTGGAAGTTATTTAGCCAGAGGAGATTTAAAACCATTGTTAGAGTATGAGGATAATTTGGATAAAATAACGCCTAAGATGGTGCAAGATGTGGCAAAAAAATATTTTGACCACTCTAAATCAACCACGATTATACTCAGGAGTAATCAAAAATGAGTCAAACAATTATTGGTGCTATGACAGCACTTATTACACCATTTAAAAATGGTCAATTAGATGAAGCTAAATATGCCTCTTTGATACAAAGACAGATTGATAATGGTATAGATGTAGTAGTGCCGGTTGGAACCACGGGAGAGAGTGCAACACTAAGCCATGATGAGCATAAAAGATGTATTGAAATAGCTGTGGAAGTTTGTAAAGATACTAATACCAAAGTATTAGCCGGAGCTGGAAGCAATGCTACACATGAAGCCATAGATATAGCAAAACATGCCCAAAAGTGTGGAGCAGATGCACTGCTGTCTGTAACACCATACTATAATAAGCCTTCACAAGAGGGGTTATATCAACACTACAAAGCAATAGCCAATGCAGTTGAAATTCCAGTGATGCTATATAATGTGCCAGGTAGGACATCAGTAGATTTAAAACCTGCTACTGTATGTAGATTATTTGATGATGTAGAGAATATCTTTGCAATAAAAGAGGCAACCGGAAGTATGGAAAGAGCTGTAGATTTACTTGCAGCAAGACCAGAGCTTACTTTAATCAGCGGAGATGATGCAATTGATTATCCACTATTGGCCAATGGTGCAAAAGGGGTAATTTCAGTTACAGCCAACTTATTACCAAATCTAAAAAGTGAGCTTGTGCATAGTGCTTTAAAGGGTGATTTAAAACACTCAAAAGAGATAAATGACCTACTTTATCCAATAAATAAAGCTATGTTTGTAGAGAGCAATCCAATTCCGGTAAAAGCAGCTATGTATATAGCCGGACTTATTGATACACTGGAGTATAGATTACCTCTAACAGAGCCATCAAGTGAGAGTATGAAAAGAATTGAAGAGGCTATGAAAAATTATGAAATCCCAGCTGGAGTATAAAATATGAGTGAAAAAAAGACATTAGTAATTACAGGAGCTACCAAAGGTATAGGCAAAGCAATTGCTGAGCGATTTGCCAAAGAGGGGGTAAATGTAGCCTTTACTTATAACTCCAATGAAGAGGTAGCCAATGAGTTGGCTAATGAGTGGAGTAATAAGTATGGTATCAAAGCAAAAGCTTATAAACTCAATATCTTAGAGCCGGAGCAGTTTAAGCCTCTATTTGAGCAGATTGATGAAGATTTTGAGAGAGTTGATTACTTTGTAAGTAATGCTATGATTTATGGTAGAGCAGTAGTTGGCGGATATGGTAAATTTATGAGATTAAAACCCAGAGGACTTAATAATATCTATACTGCTACTGTTGATGCTTTTGTATTGGGAAGTCAAGAGGCAGCAAAAAGGATGCAAAAAGTTGGCGGTGGTGCAATAGTAACTATGAGTAGCACCGGTAATATGATATATATTGAAAATTATGCAGGACATGGCACTAATAAAGCCGCAGTTGAAGCTATGATGAGATATGCAGCAGTTGAGCTTGGGGAGATGAATATTAGAGTAAATGCAGTTAGTGGTGGTCCAATAGAAACTGATGCACTAAGAGCCTTTACCAACTATGAAGAGGTCAAAGCTGAGACTATTAAACGCTCAGCACTAAATAGAATGGGGACACCTCAAGATATAGCCGGAGCTGTATGGTTTTTGTGTAGTGATGATGCTTCTTGGATTACAGGTCATACACTTGTAGTCGATGGTGGCACAACTTTTAGATAAGGCTATATTTTGAAAAGCTCACAAGTAGTAAATATACCAAATATCTTAGCCTTTATTAGATTGTTGATGGCTCCTTTGATGTTTTTCTTTTTAGTAGATAGAGATTTATCTATCTTTCAAGGAGTCCATTATAGTTGGCTTGATTATGGAGCTGCTTTTATATTTGTGCTTGCTAGTGTTACAGATTTTTTTGATGGATATATAGCTAGAACATTTGACCAAATTACCACACTTGGGGCTATACTTGACCCATTAGCTGACAAGATGCTAACTCTTGCAGGATTTTTGGGGCTTATGATGTTAGATAGAGCTTCACCTTGGGCTATATATTTAATCCTTACAAGAGAGCTTTTTATTACCGGACTTAGGGTATCAGCTATAAGCAGGGGGATGGATATATCTGCCAGTTTAATGGGTAAAATTAAAACAGTTGTGCAGATGATTGCTATTGGATTTTTATTGATGGAGTGGCCAGGTGGAGAAGCCATTTTATGGATAGCTGTAATTTTAACTCTATATTCTGGATATGAGTATGTAAGAGATTTTATCAAATATGATAATAATTGATAAAATACTCACACTCGTAGAATAAGATTATGCAAAATATAAAATATGAGAGTATAAGATTACTTATTTTTGACCTCGATGGCACACTTGTGGATAGTGTAAACAATATAACAAACAGCGTAAATTTCGTAAGAGAAAAAATAAATCATAAATCACCCATTGATATAGACAGGGTAATAGACTTCCTAAATGACGATAGCAATGACAAAGCCAAAAATCTTTTTGGTAGCAGTAATGAGACTATTGAAGAGTCAAGAAGAGCATTTGTAGAGTATTATCTAAATCACTGCACAGACAATATTTCATTTTATGAAGGTATCAAAGAGATTATTTATACAGCTCACAGCAAAGGCGTATCATTGGCAATAGCTACTAATGGCTCATCAATTTTTGCACAAAAGATACTAAAATATCTAAATAGCAGTGATTACTTTTGTGCAATTTTGGGCGCTGATATGGTAACACACTCCAAACCGAACCCTCAAATGATATACAAAGCCATGCAGATAGCAGATGCTTCAAAAAATCAAACTATAATGATAGGTGACAGTAGCAAAGATATGCAAGCTGCATTAAATGCCAAATGCAAAGCTATATATGCTAATTGGGGATATGGCAAAGACTCTTGCGGTATGCCTGTAGCTACAAATCCTTTTGAAGTGATGGATATACTAAAGTGGCAATAGAGATAGTATTTCTTGGCACATCAGCAGGAGTGCCGACAAAAAACAGAAATCTTTCATCTATTGCTTTGCGTCCAAAGCAGAGTAGAGAGTGGCTACTTTTTGATTGTGGGGAAGCTACACAACATCAAATTATGAAAAGCTCTGTATCAATACCAAAAATAGATAAAATATTTATTACACATCTACATGGAGACCATATATACGGCATATTTGGACTACTTGCTTCAAGAGCAATGAGTGGGACAGATAAAGCTATCTCTATCTATGGACCAGATGGATTAGAGGAGATGATAGAAACTGTCAAAAGATTATCTGGACTAAATCTGCCTTTTGACATAACTTATTATACTGTAAAAGGCTCACAAAGATTGGAGTTTGAACACTACACTATTGAAACTGTAAAACTCTCTCACTCAATAGAGTCTATCGGATATATTTTTATAGAAAAAGATAAAAAAGGTCATTTTGATATAGAAAAAGCAAAATCAGCAGGTATATCACCAGGACCAATAATCGCCAAACTCAAAAGAGGAGAAACAGTTACACTCAATGACGGTATAGTAATAGATGGAAAAGAGTTTATCAGCCCTCCACAAAAAGGCAAAATAGTCATAATCTCAGGTGATAATGACTCTCCATGTCTATTTGAAAAATATGGAAGTGTTGATTTGATGATACACGAAGCTACATATACCCAGAGAGATTTTGATAAACTTGAGAGAAAATTTAAACACACTACTGCTAAAGACTTAGCTGCCACAGCTCAAAAGATGGGTGTAAAGAAATTGGTATTAACACATATTAGTCCAAGATATGATACAGCACAAAGAGAAACTGAATTAATAAAAGAGGCAAAGAGATATTATGAGGGTGAAGCTATACTTGCCAAAGATTTGATGACTATTGAGATATAATTAAGAAATTTGATATTTAGCATTGGGCATTATTAGAAAGAGATAATAATCAAAAGCTAAGGTTACGCATATAAAAATAACTTTAGCCCCACATAGTGGAGGGTTAAAACCACATAACATGGCTTAATATTATTTATATGTGTAAGGTAAGTTGAAAATAAAAAATATACCAAAATACAACATAAGGAGAGAAAATGCTACCTTCATTTATGGTAAACAAAAGCAAAACAAAAAACGGTAAAGAGGTAAGTTATCTTAAAGGGTGGATATCTCTACTTTTGGCTATAGCTCTGGCTATAGGGACATGGAATCCTACCGGACATCATTTCATTCATTATCTGTTTACAGGCAATCCTCTAGAAGGATTTAGACCATTTTATATACTGGTAATGATAGCTATGTGGATACTTGCTATCAAAGTCATATATCAAGGACTCAAATGGTATGGTGCCTTAATAGCAGCTGCTATTATCATAGCCTTTGTATGGGGATTGGCACAAAAAAATCTGATAGATACATCAAATATCAATACACTTGGCTGGATAGCTGATATATCAATCGCTCTTATAATATGGCTTGGTATGAATGCTTCTATTTGGTGGAAAAAGTTTACCGGAGTATATACAACTGACGCTACCAACGAGGATTGATATTGCGTAGAAGAGATGCTATAGCGATACTTTTGGCTATATCTATAGTCATAGGATGGGTATTTTTATATCTCTTCCCTGACGGGACAGAGATAGCTACAGCCTGGCTGATAGGTATAGCCGTAATTTTCAAAACTGCCCTGCTCTCTTTTGCTACTGCATCCAAGCTCAAAATGATAGCTTTTCTCAAAGGATTGACACTGTTTCAAGGGACTCTTCTTATCATTAAAAGATGGTTTCTTGATAATGTATTTTCAGTATGGCTAAAAGAGCATATCTTTAAGCATCTCAAACATGCCTTTATTGAGGCAAAAGAGTATTATCTATCTCTGGATATCAAAAAAAAGACAAAAAATATCATTACTGCCATAATAATATCTGCATTTTCATTTTGGTTTATATATATGAGCGGTTATCTAAGTCATATATTTCTCTTTGCAGAGCTGAAAGTATTGATTATCAGTATCTCAAAAACACTACTTTTGATACTTTCAAAAACTTTGTCTCTGCTTTTCAACTCCTGGCTTACACCTATACTGGAAGTATTTGCATTTAGTTGGCTTTTTGATTATCTAGAGAGGAAGCTTGGAGCCAAGCATCCAATCAACAGAGGATTGAGAGTGTTATCAGATATTTTTGGAAAAATATTCAAATCAGTAGCCCAACTTATAAACAGATATATAGATCCTTTGCTAAATCGCAGAGTATCCATTTACAGCCGAAAAATTGCCAAAGCTTTAAAAGGATATATAGAAAACAAAAAGATTGAGTATGAGTATGAGCAGTTTGACAGATTTGAAAAGCTGATTATGAATGCCCATATAGATGCTTATTATTCATTTGATGGTATGGAAAAGATTAAAGACAAGAAAAAGCTATATTCTCTAATAAATCAAAAAACAAAAGACGGTATTAATATCATAGGATTTGTCTCAAGAGATGATAATGGAGAGTTGGTTCCAGAAGATGTAGAAAACAGTTTCTATAATGATATATTTATACTTGAAGGGATTGCCAGTTCACATAAAAGCGGAGTCAAAAAAGAGTTGCCATACTCTCCTGACAGTAGTGATTTTTGGATACTCAATACCAGTCTATATCCAGCCATCTTAAAGTCCAAAAGCGGTATAGTGCCTATAACACCAATTGAACCACAATCTCTCAAACTAATCAAGCTGGACAAAAAGCCGATATACAAAAGTGATGATATCTATGTCGAATATGACGGCAAGGTGGAAAAAATAATATTTTTGGAGGATATATGAGACAAAGTGCATATTTCAATGAGCCTGTAAAATTTAAATTCAAACAGAGTATAGATACATTTTTCGTAGAAGAGCATCTTCCATTTAAGCCCAGCAACAGAGGCAGATTTTTACTGCTCAAAATCAAAAAACAGAATATGAGCACATTTAAACTCATATCAGTGCTTAAAAGTGCCACAGGATTAGATGAAAGAGATATTGGTTATGCGGGACTCAAAGATAAAAATGCCATCTCAATCCAATACATCTCTATACCGATAGAAGTCCAAAAAGAGTTAAAAAATATTACAACAGACAGAATAGAGATTTTGGAAATCAACAAAAATGACCAAGCTTTAAAAATAGGCAATCTCTCATATAACCATTTTAAAATAGTGCTTCAAGATATATCACCAAAAGATGCCGATATTTTTAAAGAAAGAGCCGAATTTCTATCTATACACGGTATCCCAAATAGATTTGGATATCAAAGATTTGGAGAGGATAGCAAAAGTTGGGAGCAAGGCAGAGATATAGCACACAGTGGCAAAAGGCTCAAAGGAAGTAGAGAAAAACTGCTCGTATCAGCATGGCAGAGTAAGCTATTCAATGATTGGCTCAATGAGAGAGTAAAAATTGGTAAAGTAATAGAGTCAAACTCTATCCAAAAAGCTTCCAAAATTTTGAATTTTCCACCTGAATTGATAAAAGAACTCAAAAAACAGAAACCACTCTTTAAACTATTCATAGGCGATATACTCAAAAGAGCAAAAAAAGAGTATATATGCTCCAATATGCTCAAAGAGTCTGAAAATTTTGCAAACAAATCCATCATACCCACAGGATTACTTCCGGGTTTTAAAGCCAAAAAAGCAGTATCTGATGCCCGATATATAGAAGAGAGATTTGATGATGAAGAGCTGACTTCACTACCTGGAGGCAGAAGAGAAGCGTGGATATATCCAAAAAATATATCTACTGATTATGACAGAGAAAAAAATGCGTTAATATTCTCTTTTTCTCTGCCAAAAGGTGCCTATGCCACCACTCTACTCGAAGAGATTGGAGGCTTTAAATTAAAGATATAAACTTACTTTTTATCTTTTTTGATTTCAGCTACTATTACACCTCTTAAAGAACCCTCTTTAAAGCCTGTTGCTTTATCATTAGGATAATTTTTAGATATTGTCTCTTTTACTTTGCTATCCATTTTTTCCGGATTGCCATGACATTTGAGGCATAGCTTTTGAGTTATCAAAGGTAGATACACTCTATATGTATCATCAAGATTTACAACAATAGGCTTCTTTTTGAAGTCTTTCATTTTAATTTGAGCATCAAGCTTTTTTATCACTTCAATATCAGTGGCATCAGGTTTGTTTTTTTCATTACGATATTTTAATGCCGTCCTATAAACTCTTACACCCTTTGGAAATTTTGCATTTACATCTTTTGTAATACTTTGAGCACTCTTTGAGCATAGATAAGCAGCCTGAAGTCCTGTAGGGTCATCTTTCATTCTCTTCTTTACTTCAGCTTTCAAAGTCCCGCCAAGCATTTTGATATACTTTACACCCTCTTTTGCTATATCGGCATTACTGTTTTGTGCCGATAATCCTATTGTCGCAGATAACAGAGCAACACTTATAACTCTTTTCATACTCTTCTCCTCTTTTTTGATGTAATTATACATTACTATATAATCAATCATAATAATAGATATTGTTAAAAATAATAAATAGGGAAAGTTATTGGAAATGACACGGAGAATATCTCCGTGCTGTTTTAATCAAACTCTATCCAAAAGTTCAGTAGCTTTTGTTACATTATATTTAAGACCAATTTCAGCAGGACTACAACCAAGTGCCAATGCTATCATTTGAGGCATATGCAATACCGGTAAATCTATATCTCTGCCAAGTTGCTTGCCTGCACTGTCTTGCTTCAAATCCATATTGAGCTGACACAATGGACAAGGTGTTACCATTACATCAGCATTATTATCTATTGCATCTACTAATGCAGTTCCGCTTAGAGCATTACTTGTCTCAGGTGCCTGCAGATCCACATGGAAACCGCAACACTTGTTTTTACTCTCATACTCTACCGGCTTACCTTCAAGAGCTTCAATCAATCTATCAAGTGATGTAGGCACATAAGGATTTTCATGCGTATATTTACTCATCAGCTCTTCTGTATCATAAGCTACTTCACCACCACCTTCACTTACTTCTACATCGGGTTGAGGCATATTGTGCTTATAGTGTATATGGCTTGGGCGGATATTGTGACATCCGTAAAATGGTGCGATATTAAGACTACTCAGAGGTTTTTCTACCTTTTCTCTGATATTTTCCAAACCGTAATCATCTATCAGAGCATACAAAAAGTGTCTTACACTGCTTGTGCCTTTATACTCTAAGCCAACTTCAGCCAACTTTTCATTGACTTTGGCTCTCATTTCAGGGTCATGGTCAAGTCTCTCTTTTGTCATTACAGTATTTAACTGACAAGTATTACAAATTGTTACCATAGGAAGACCAAGTTTTTCTGCATAGCAGATATTTCTGGCATTTAGAACTAATGATAAAAACTCATCAAAATCTTGCAAATGACTGGCACCACAACAACTTGCTTCATCTAAAAGCACCAATTCAATATCCAATTTTTTTGCCACAGCAAGTGTAGAAGATAGTAACTCCGGAGTTGATTCTCTTGCTGTACATCCTGTATATAGTGCATATTTTAGTTTGCTCATATCACTTCCTTCCTATAGTTCATTCGTTTTTGATATTTCGATAAGTTTTTGAATCTCATTTAGATTTTTACTTCTTGGCATCTTCTTCTTTTGGAAATCAAACGGATGCACTTTACCGGCTTTTATCATTTTAAATGCTTCGCTTAGATGCTTGACCACTCCAAGCCCTTCTGAATACAGCACAATATCCTGCTCATCAAGATATCCAAACTTATTAATTGAGCGAACAAATCCTTCTGCGTGTTTGGTAGCTACATTTCTTTCTGCTACATGATGCTCAAACTGCATATTGTGAAGCTTTGTAATCTTTTCTATTGGATTGACATCTTTTGGACAAGCTTCTGCACACTCAAAGCATTTGACACAATCCCAAACGCCTTGACCAAGCTCAGCAGTAGTTTCAAGTCTCTCTCTACCTGCTTCATCTCTTGGGTCAATTGTAAATCTATATGCGGCTGCAAATGCTGCAGGTCCAAGATAATCTTCATTTACTTCAATTACAGGACAGGCATAGTGACAACTACCACACTGAATACAGTAATCAGCATCTAAAAATTGCTCGACTTGAGCAGGAGTCATCAGAGATTCACTCTTAGGGTGTGGGTCAATATCAGCTTCTACAAAAGGCTTGACAGCAGCATGCTTCTCCCAGAAATCACCCTTGTCTATAATCATATCTTTGATAGCTCTTTTTTTACTTTGAGGCTCAAATACCAATTCATCACCAAATAGTTCCACCAACTCCATGGCATTTTGCTTACATGACAATACAGCCTTGCCATTGACTTTGATACCACAAGCCCCACAAATACCATGACGGCAACTTCTTCTGTATGAGAAGCTTCCATCATGCTCCCATTTGATTCTGTTTAGCAAATCCAAAATCAACTCATCTTTACCTACTTCCATCTCATAAGTTTTATAATAAGGCAGATAGTCTGTCTCAGCATTGAAACGGAACGCTTTTAGCGTTACTTTTTTTGTCTGTGTCATCTCTTCTTTTTGAGTACTCATATTGCCTCTCCTTAATATTTTCTTTCTTGTGGTTCAAACTTGCCAAGAACAACTTCGCCATAATCTATATCCAAAGAGTATTCACCATTGAATTTGGAATAAGTGTGTTTGAGGAAATTATCATCATCTCTTTTTGGGAAATCTTCTCTGTAATGAGCTCCTCTACTCTCTTTTCTTGCCAATGCTCCCTCTACTATAAAGAGACTGAAATCTATCATATGCCCTAATTCAATAGCCTCTTGTAAATCTGTATTGTAAGTATTTGATTTATCATCTATTCTGATATTTTTATATCTCTCATATAACTCTTTTAGCTTCTCTTTTTGTCTAGCAAGAGACTCTTCGGTTCTAAATACTCCGGCATCTATTGTCATACTTCTTTGAAGCTCATCTCTAAGCTCAGGGACTCTTTCTGTGCCATTGTTTGTCTTGATACCGTTTACTTTTGCTATCATCTGCTCAGCATCTTTTGCTTCGGCTTTGACAAACTCAATACTATCCATATCTTCAAGCATAGCTCTACCTGCCTGACGACCAAAGAAGAGTGCTTCAAGAAGTGAATTTGCTCCTAGTCTGTTGGCTCCGTGAACACTTACACAACTACACTCACCCGCTGCATAAAAACCTTCTACCAAATCACTTGGAGATGATTTTACCTGACATCTTTTAGTTACCGGTATTCCACCCATTGAGTAGTGAGCAGTAGCCGCAATCATAATAGGCTCTTTTAACATATCCTGACCCAAGAAAGTAATAGCCAACTCTCTAAGCTCCGGAAGCTTTGTCATAATTGTCTCTTTTGGCAAGTGTGTCAAATCAATATAAACTGCATCTTTATTTGGTCCAACTCCACGCCCCTCTCTAATCTCTTGCATAATAGCTCTACTAACTACATCTCTTGAAGCAAGCTCCATAGCATTTGGTGCATATTTACTCATAAATCTTTCACCTTCGCTGTTAAAGAGTCTTCCACCTTCACCTCTTGCTGCTTCTGATATCAAAATACCAGAGCCACCCAATCCGCTTGGATGGAACTGCACAAACTCCATATCTTCAAGTGGCAATCCTCTTCTTGCTACAATAGATAAAGCATCACCGGTATTTGCGTGAGCATTGGAGTTGATTTTAAATGCTCTTCCATATCCACCTGTTGCAAACATTGTAACTTTTGCATTAAATATTGCCGGTTCACTGTTTCTGATATTAAATGCGGCTACACCTTTGACTTTGCCATTTTCATATAACAAATCTGCACAATACCACTCATCAAATACCTCAATACCTGCTCTAAAAGCTTGCTCGTAAATTGTCTGAAGAAGTGTCAAACCTGTTCTGTCTGCTGCATAACAGGCTCTTGGTTTGGATTGTCCTCCAAATGGTCTGATAGCAATCTTGCCATCTTCACTTCGAGAAAAGACTGCTCCCATTCTCTCTGCCCATCTGATAGTCTCTGGAGCTCCTTGACACATAAGCTCAATTGCATCCTGGTCTCCAAGATAATCACTACCCTTTACTGTATCAAATTCATGTAATTCGGTAGAATCATCTTCACTGAGTGCCGCATTAATTCCACCCTGAGCCGCACCGGAGTGGCTTCTGAGAGGGTGAAGCTTGGTAATTACAGCTACTTTTTTTCCTGCTTCTTTGAGTTCCTTAGCAGCTGCCAAACCTGCAAGTCCTGCACCGACTACTACTGCATCATACTCATATATTTTGACATCATTGATTTCCATACAGCCTGTTCCTTCAAGTTGATTTGTCAAATTATAACGGAGTGGTTATATAAGTAGGATTAATATTGCTTAATCATCTTCTATTTAATTGTGTGTGTTACTAAAATTAGCACTTGATTAAATACAATATTGGTTATTGATATATTACTCATTAGATGATTAGTAAAAGTTATATATATGTTACAATCAATATATAATTTGGGAAAGAGACAATAATGGACAAAGAGCATTTTTTAATATCATTAATGGATTCCAAATATATTGGAGATGATGGTGCTGTTATCGGTGAATGGATATACAGTGCTGATGCCTTTTTTGAAGACAGCCATTTCAAAAGAGATTGGCTAAGCCCATATCAGATAGGGCGAAAAGCCATGTTGGTAAATATATCTGATGCAGTAGCTATGAATGCCAAAGCAAAATATGCACTTGTTACAATATCTTTGCCCAAAAATCTAAGCTCTGATTATATAACCGAGCTTGTAAATGGTTTAAAAGATACTGCTTGTGAATATGGTTGTGAAATTATCGGAGGTGATACCATAGGCAGTGACAAGCTCCATATCTCTATTACAATTATTTCAAAAAGCTCCAATCCACTGACACGAAAAGGATTAAAAAACAAAGACATATTGGCATATACCGGATATCTTGGAGAGTCTGCCAAAGATTTAAATATGCTCTTAGAAGGTAAAAAAATAGATAAAAACTCAAAATTTATAGAGCCTGTATTAAGGTCAGAATTTATCTCAAAAGCCAGAGAGTATCTAAGAGCCGGTATGGATATATCAGATGGTCTGTTTTGTGATACAAACAAACTATTGGATATTAATAATATGGGGCTAGAGAAAATGACAGATATTGACAAAGCCACAGGCTTGAGTGGTGAAGAGTATGAAATGTTGATAGCTTTTGATGAGAAGCATCTGAATATATTACAAACAATAGCAAAAGAGTGTGAGACGACTATTACACCATTTGCAAGAGTAAGCAGTAAAAACTCTTTCAGATACCCTTGCAAAAGTCACCATTTTACAGAGGAGTAAAAGTGAAATCAAATATAGAACTATCAAAACTAAACAAAGATATTTTAAATACCCTCCCCTCCCCCTGCTGGATAGTAGAAGAGGAGTTATTGGAAAGAAACCTAAAAATACTCAAAGATATCAAAGAAAGAGCTGACATAAAAATACTTTTGGCTCTTAAAGCTTACTCTCTTTGGCATACATTTGATTTGATAGGAGAGTATCTTGACGGATGCTGTGCGAGTGGATTGTATGAAGCAAAATTGGGCAGAGAGAAGCTAAATAAAGAGGTGCATACCTATTCACCTGCTTTTAAAGCCTCCGAAATCAAAGATATTGCCAAAATCAGCAATCATTTGGTATTTAACTCTGTAAATCAATTAAATTCATTTTACAAAGAGGCAAAAGAAACAAATCCAAATATATCCATCGGACTAAGAGTAAATCCGGAGTATTCTGAAGCACCCTCTGATATATACAACCCCTGTGCTTTATATTCAAGACTTGGCACACTAAGCAGTGATATAAATGATGAGTTGATTTCAATAATAGATGGCTTTCATTTTCATGCACTTTGTGAGCAAGACTCTCCTGCACTTGGTGGAGTTTTAAAAGCTTTTGAAGATAAATTTGCCAAATGGCTACCAAAACTCAAATGGGTAAATTTTGGTGGAGGACACCATATCACGAGAGCAGATTATGACAGAGAGGGACTCATAGATATATTGGTAGATTTCAAAAACAGATATCCACATCTTGAAATTTATCTCGAACCAGGTGAAGCAGTAGGTTGGCAGACAGGCTCACTCATAGCAACAGTATTGGATATCGTCCATAATGGTATGGATATAGCGATACTAGATACATCAGCAGAAGCCCATATGCCAGATACTATTATTATGCCTTATCGTGCAGATGTAAGATATTCAGCCAAATCAGGAGAAAAGTCATATACTTACAGATTAGCCGGAAATACTTGCCTCTCTGGTGATATCATGGGAGATTACAGCTTTGATACTCCTCTTAAAATAGGTGATAAAATCATTTTTGAAGACCAAATACACTATACAATGGTAAAAGCCACCACATTCAACGGTATAAAACTTCCAGATATTGCCATTTTAAGAAAAGATGGCAAAGTAGATATCCTCAAAAAATTTGGATATGAAGATTTTATAAACAGAGTAGGATAAGCCATATCAAACAGTTTATATAATTGGGTTATAATGGATATACCATAAATACAGGAGAGTATAAAATGAAAAATCTTATTTTGCTTTGCTTTTTTATAATTTCATTGCTTGATGCATCTGTAATTGAGGGAAGATGGCATAACAACTCATCTTCTATATCCAGAGGAGAATTGAAAGAGATAGAAATAAGAGGTCAGCTAATGAGACCATATTTTAAATCAAGGCACGGATTAAAATCCCTATCGGCAAATATCGCATTAGGCAGAGGCAATGTAAAATCTTCTGCTTGGAGAGTAGGTAACGGAATATTGATGATATTGGCTCAATATACAGGTAATGGTAAATTGTATGTAGAGATGTCACAAAACAGATACAACAGCTACAATCCGATAATAAAAAGATATATATTTACAAAAGGCTCATCACACTCAAATAGACTCCCCTTCAGAGGTGAATGGATAAATCCCGACCCCTATTCTGGAATAATATATAAAATAAAGATAAAAAGAGATTACGGAGTAATTAAAATCAAAGCATGGAGAAGATGTAGAAAAGGAAAATGTCTAATAGGCAAAAATATAGCTCGACAATCAGGCAACAGACTCTATGCGTCCATGTATGACGGTAGAGTAAGTATCAGAGCGGAAATAGAGGGAATGGAGTATAACCGAAACAAAAACAGATTTGAAAAATTGAGAGTAAATATTACAAGTAGAACGAATGGAGCGGTAAACAGACAGACAATCTATCTATTTAGAAAGCACCATTAATCGGTGCTTTCCACCACCTCCAATTCATTCTCTTACTGTTTTTTTGAGTTTGTTTCAATTTCTTTTTTCCTTTTATTTGCCTCTTTTATCCAAAGTGCATATATGGAGCTAAGGGTAAAAAATATACTCGTCTCCATCGGTATAATGATACTTTCTAGAGACTTTATAGCTCATTAAATTGTCTGACCCAAATTTTATTATTTTAACTTTTGGAAGCGATACAACATTATCGATATAACGATCAAATATTTCTCTCCAATGATTTGTTATAAAACTTAATAAACTTCTTTTCTGTGTGCAATTCTAATGATTGAAATAACCAAATAACCGCTTTCTTTTAGATAAATTATTCTGTAATTACCAGCCCGTTTTCTAAATTTACCTTTATGCTTTCCTTTGAGTGGCTTATCGTTGGAAAAGTTACCGTCTCTTAAATCCAAAATTTTTGCTGATACTATCTTTTGTGCTTGAGAGTCTAGCTTTAAGAACTCTTTTTCTGCATCTTCATCAAATGCTATTTTATACATCAATTCCAGCTTTTTTGAAAACTTCTTCTAGTGGAACTAGAGTTGTTTTACCGGCTTTTAGATTGTCGATTCGTTTATCTGCAACCATTTCATCAAGCTTGTCAAAATAAAGTTCTATTGCTTTTTCTATCAAGCTTGTTCTTGTTTTATCGAGTTCTGCAGCATATTCATCAAGAGTATCTAAAACATCTTTTTCTAGTCTTATATTAATTGCTTGTTTCATAATATCAACCCTTTTTGCTTATTTTTGTAGATACAATTGTAGTGCAAAATGGTAGGATTGTCAAGTGTTTCCCTAGTTCCCATTACTCCTGAAACTTCGCAAAAACTTCTATTTTTACTTTTGTCATCTAACGGTTGAGTTGAGAAATATTTGAGCCACAGGGTCAAATATTTCTCTCCAATGATTTGTTATGCTTTTAAATTTTTAATACATTTATTTAACTTTTTATCAAATGTTTTTATTGTATATTTTTCTGATTTTGCACATAATATACAATCTACAAAATCTAAATTTTTGATTTTAAATATTTTTAATGAAACAATCATTGCTAATTTATCTTCAATTATAATATTCTCATGTTCAATAAAATTAATTAAAATATTTGATATTTTTTCAGTTTCTACATTATAAACTTTTGATAAAACAAATACAACTTCAGCTAAAACTTCATTCAATATCTTGCAATCATTGTTTATGATATACTCTTTTGAAATTTCATACATTTCAAGATTATCTTTTAGCAAAAATCTCAAAATATAATTTGCATCTAATAAAATCATTTATATTTTTCCATTATATGCATTTCCCAAGCTTTGCTTTCTAAATCAATTTTAGATGGTTCAGCATATTTACTTAAACTACCAGCTAAAGATGAAATATTCTCTTTATGTTTTATTTTATCTTTTTCATTTTCTTCAAGTGGAAAAACAATAAGTTCCACTTCTTTATTAATATAATCTTCCGGAATATCTAATATTATTTGATTTTGTTGCGGTCTTATAATTTCTCTTATCATTTGATACTCCTAAAATATTTTTATAAATATTGTATCAAAAACTTAATTAATGTTGACAAGTTTATTAT
>WFNP01000023.1 GCA_015488535.1 Nitratifractor sp. | reverse complement strand
TCGGAGGCAGGACTTCAGTCCTGCACAATGCGGGGTTGAAACCCCGCCTCCTATGCTATATTGTTCAATATAATTTTATCTGCGTAAGGTCAGTTAAAAATTTAGCTTTTTAGAGTGATTAGAGCTTAAACTAGACTCGTGTTATTATAGCTTCAAATCCATCATATCCCCCATTGAGGGAATATCCATACCGCTTTTTATAGGCACTTTTATGATATTCTCACCTACCGAGAGTGTAATGAGATTATCTTTGATAAAAAGCACTTCAGCTTTGATGATATTATCATCAGAATTTGAAATCAAATCTACAGGCTCTTTGACAACAGCTTTGTCATCTTCCAATACAATTACTTTTTTTGATAGTTTCAATACTTCATTTTTGTCATGAGATACCAAAATAGTCGGTATTGAAAACTGTTTATGGATTTGATACAGCTCTTTTTGCAATCTTTTTCTGATTTCACTGTCCAGAGCTGATAACGGCTCATCAAGTAGCAGTATTTTTGGCTCCTGTGCCAAAGCTCTTGCAAGTGCAAGTCTTTGCTTTTGTCCTCCGCTCATCTTTGCAGGGAGTCTGTCTCTCATTTGAGACAATCCTACCAAATCTAGCAGTTGTAGAGCCTTTTTCTTATCTCTTTTTGGCTGGGCAAAGAGCAGATTTTCAAGAGCTGTCATATTCTCAAAGAGTGCATAGTTTTGAAATACAAAACCTACACCTCTTTTTTGGATAGACAAATCTATATGGCTGTTTGAGTCAAACCATACTTTGCCATCTACTTCTATGACTCCCTCATCAGCTCTTTCAAGTCCGGCTATCATTCTGAGTATTGTAGTCTTACCTGCTCCGGATTTGCCAAACAGTGACCATAAAGAGGAGTCTTTCATCTCAAATGAGATATCCAAGTTCTTATCACCTATCTTTTTGCGGATATCTACTCTTATCATACTACAGCCTTTTTGCTTGAGAGTTTGATATATACCAGCCAAAGGATAGAGAATGAGAATACAAACAGTATCAATGAATATATATGTGCAGTAGTGTAATTTAGAGCCTCTACTTCATCATATATGGCAATAGATGCGACTCTTGTTTGACCCTCTATATCACCGCCTATCATCAATACTACTCCAAACTCTCCGACAGTATGTGCAAATGATAAAACACCTGCTGTAATGACAGATGGTTTGATGGCAGGAAGTATTACTCTAAAGAGTGTGACAGTTTGGCTCTTGCCCATCGTATAGGCAGCTTCTATCTGAGATATATCCATAGAACGCATACCACTGAGCAGAGGGTGTATCATAAAAGGCAGACTAAAAATTACTGAGCCAAATACCAAACCGTCAAAATGAAATGCCAACTGATGCCCGAAAAGCTCTCTCCAGATACCGCCTATAAAACCATCTTGCGAAAACAGAAGCAGAAAATAAAATCCCAGCACCGAAGGGGGCAGTACAAGCGGTAGAGATATGAGAGCTTCTGCAAAATATACAGATTTGGATTTGGAGTAAGCCATGATATATGACAGGGGTATTCCTATCATATACAAAATCAGTGTAGTTATAGTAGCCAGTTCAAATGTGAGTCTTAAAGGCTCCCAGAAAGAGGAGTCTGCAATATATGACATCAACTAATCTCCAGGTAGTCTAAAACCGTATTTTATGAATATCTTTCGTGCTTCGGATGAGTTTAGAAATTTCTCAAAATGTCTGGCAGAGCTGTTTTTTTCGGCTCTTTTGAGCAGTGCATATCCCTGAATGATAGGTTTGTGCCAATTTGCAGGAAAGAGATAAAAAGTGCCTTTGCTTTTCAGTTGCTCAGAACTTGCCAGAGAAAGAGGTGCTATTACTGCATCTGAAGCACCGCTCATGGCAAATTGCACAGCTTGAGATACATTTTCACCCAGTATCAGTTTGTTTTTGATTTTGTCATAAACTTTTCTGTTTTTCAGTGCATCTACGGCTGCTCTGCCGTATGGTGCATGTCTTGGATTGGCTATGGATATCTTTTTGATATCAGGATTTAAGAGGGTGTCTATTCCTTGCTTTGCATCTATTTTTTTGTTTTTGGGTATCCATATACCTATTCTGCCATATGCATAGATTTTTGGTTTGTCTGCTGTCAAGCCTCTTTTGTATAGCTTCTGTACATATGCCATATCAGCAGAAAAGTATAAATCATACGGTGCTTCATGCAGTATTTGTGTAAATGCTTTGCCGCTTGAGCCAAGTGAAAGAGATATCTTCTCTTCAGGATGTTTTAATAGATACACTCTCTTTAGCTCATCAAAAGCATAAGTCAAATCCGAAGCAGCGACTATTTTTATCTCTCCGCCTGTAATATATAAACTTATGAATGATAAGAGTAAAAGATATCTAATCAATATCCTCTCTCTTTCTGATCCATACTCTTACCGACAATGCCTCCCACTACCGCACCTGCAGCTGCACCTACGGCAGCTGTTTTGGAGTTACCTGCCATTGCTCCTATCAAGCCTCCGCTTGCTGCTCCTACCATGGCACCTGTCCCTGCCTTGGTGGCACATCCGCTCATAGAGAGTATAGATATCGCCAATATACCTACCACTACTGAATATTTAAAATTTTTCATAACCTCTCCTTGTAAATTATTTACTGATGTTATGCTTAACCTGCCTACTGGTTTATGCGTAATATCAGTTATTGTATATATTATATTGCATTGTGGCTTATGAAAGAGAGCTACTAGGTTTTGTATAATCAATTTTGTCTAAGTTCAATTTACTTTGGAGGTAGTGGGGCTTTAGCCCCACATATTGAGAGGTTTTAATCGTATATCAATTATTTGATAGTTATATCTCTGCGTTTTTTCTCTGGTACTTTTTCAAATGTGATAATAAGTCTGCCATCTTTATATTCAGCATTGATACTGTCTCTGTCTATATCATCAGCGAGAGTGAAACTTCTGACAAATTTTCCGTAACTGCTCTCCATCAGATAGTAATCATCCTCTTTGATATCATGACTTAGTTTTCTCTCTGCTGTGACTGTGAGAATATCGCCATCGAGTGTAAGCTCGATATCCTCTTTTTTGACTCCTGGAAGGTCTATCTCAATCGTAAATACATCTTTTTCTTTATTTCTGGAAATATTTGCCAAAGGCAAGTGACTGGCTACATTTGAGAGTGTCTCTTTGACCTTTTGGACACCCTCTACAATACCTTCTTCTATTTTTTTCTCTACATTTTGCAACTCTTTTTTGACATCACTCATAATGCACCTCCTTTATTTGATTTCTATTTTCTTTGGAGCTTTCTCAACTACTTGAACTTTTGGTATTTTTACACTCAAAACTCCATTTTCCATTTTGGCTTCTATATTATCGGTATCTACATCATCAGGTAGTGTGAAGCTTCTCTCAAATTGACCGTAGATACTCTCTACTCTGTAAAATTCATCATCTTTTCTTTCATCTTCGAGTTTTCTTTCTCCACTGATAGTGATGATATTTTCATTTATATCTATTGATACATCTTCTTTTTTGACACCTGGAAGATCTACTTCTATATAATAGGCATCATCAGCTTCTCTTGTATTGACAGTAGGCACAAAATCAATTTTGGCTCTCTTCTCACTATCTGCTGTGCCGTTGAGTAGTCTGTTAAAATATTCCATTCTCTCCTGAAGGTTTGCAAATTCTCTAAATGGGTCAAATCTTGTAATCATCATTTTTTACCTCCTCATCTCTTTTTTTAGTGCAATTATATAAGCTGAGTCGATTATCAAATGCTAATTAGGTAGCAATATTTGATGAAAATATTATGATTGGAGTGAAATAATAATTGAATGAAGAGTTTGATTATACGATGAACACTAAAGGCTCATCGTATATTATGGAGAATTAGGCAGGTACTACAGATACCTTCTTTTTGGAAGCGGTCTTGTTTTCAAACTTGACTACACCTTCAATAAGAGCATATATAGTATGGTCTTTACCCATACCTACACCGCTACCTGGATGAACTTTTGTTCCTCTTTGTCTGATGATGATATTACCTGGAATAACTTTTTCTCCACCAAATTTCTTTACACCGAGTCTTCGTCCTGCCGAATCACGGTTGTTCTGGGTTGATCCCTGACCTTTCTTATGTGCCATCTCTACTCCTTAGGCTATTTTTGTAATTCTAACTCTTGTGAAGTCTCTTCTGAAACCTCTTTTGAGTTTAGAGTCTTTTCTTCTTCTCTTTTTGAAAATGATGACTTTCTTGTCACGACCTTCGTTGATAACCTCACCTTTTACCACAGCACCTTCTACTGTAGGTGTACCGATTTTAAGCTCTCCGTCATCAAGTGCAAGAACTTCAGTGAATTCTACTTCGCTTTTAGGCTCTAGACCCATTTTGTCGAAGCAGATAATATCACCCTCTTGGACTTTGAATTGCTGACCGCTTGCTTTAATAATAGCATACATTGTTTACCCTTTGTGTAGTATCTACTCAAGATTTAGTGCGGGATTATACCCAAAACTAAATTAATGTTATTTTAAAACTATTTAACAGCAATACAATCAATCTCTATTTTTACATTTTTTGGCAGTGTTTTTACTGCTACGGTGCTTCTAGATGGTTTGTGAGTGCCAAAAAACTCTTCATATATGGCATTGACTTTGGCAAAATCATTCATATCAGCCAAAAATATGGTAGTTTTAAGCACCTTTTGCAATGATGAACCTGCCTCTTTCAATACTTCTGAGAGATTATTCAATACCTGTCTAGTCTGTGTATCTATATCTTCACCTGCCAACTCTCCATTTGGGAGTAGGGCGATTTGACCTGAAGTAAATATCATTCCGTTATACTCTACTGCCTGAGAGTATGGTCCGATAGCCTGTGGTGCTTTGTCTGTAGAAATTGTTTTCATATTTTTCTCCTATCTGTTTTCGTAAAATATATAATTTGTAGAGTAGTCGGAAAACTCAAAATATACTTTTTTCTCTCCCGGATCCTGTTTTAGATTGAAATTTTTATCATCATATCCGTATCCGTATCTGTATGGTCTGGGCTTTCCGTCATTTGTGCCGTATGCTGTAGATATTTTATCTATCTTGATAAATCTTTTAACCAGTTTTTCTCCTGCATAGATATCCAGCACTCCATTTGTGCCTGTCCAGTTTTGGATAGAGCGACTTATGGAGTTTTGAGTCTCCTGGGTGCATCCTGTAAATATGGCAAGAGATACTGCAATTACCGATAATGCTACTGTTTTCTTTTTCATATCCTCACCTTTGGGTTATATTTTTACATTTAAATAACACTGATATACTTCATATCATTATACCAATAACTAATAATCAATACACTAATATAGCAACTTTCAACTCGGCATCTTAAATTTTTTTATTATCATCTCTCCATCTTCATCATAATATATATAGTGCAGTATATCCTTTTTGATAGGAAGATTTGCCAAGTATCTGAGAGCCAAATTTGCCTGAAATGAGCCTGCTTGCATCACAATAGGTGCTGCTATACCGGCAGGTTTATGCTCTGTGATGGCAAATGTCTGAAAATTTGATTTATCAAAAAAACATACCTGAGCGTTAAATGCCTCAACACTTGCATATATCCATGGAGTATTTATACTTTTGCACCATTTGTCTATCTCATCTCTTACCATAAGATTATCTGTAGCATCAAGTATCAAATCATATTTATCATCTGTGTTTTTGGAGAATGTCTCAAAATCTGCTTCAAATACTTTGGTTTCTAAAAATGGATTTTTCCTCTTCAGCAGATTTGCTGTAACTGAGGCTTTGTTCATATCTATATCATCTGTTGTGAATGCTATCTGCCGGTGTATATTGTGTATGGATACCATATCAAAATCAACCAGTGTGATACTTCCTATGCCTGTGCAACCAAGTGCCAGTGCCAATGTAGAGCCAAGACCCCCACATCCTATGATAGCAATACTCTTTTTTGAGAGACTATTTTGTGTATCTTCACCCCACAGCTCTATCTGTCTTTTAAAATATATATTGTATTCTGTCATATAGCATTCCTGATACGCAACTCTTTGTCAAACTGCCATGCTTTTCTGTGTTCAATAACCATATTTTTTTCTATCGGCTCAATGAGCATAGACTCTTTATCCTCAAGCACCATCTCTACTTCACCATTTGGATTTACCAGCATACTGTCGCCGTAAAATCTCCATTTTATATCATCTTCTTTATACTCTCCTAAACGGTTTGCTCTGAGTATATAGCATCCGTGTATAAAAGCTCTGCTTTTTATTAATCCTCTCCATCTGTTGTGTGAGCCGAAAGTGGAAGCCGTAGGTAAGAGGACAAGGTCAATTTTCTTTTGGGATATATATTCCCATATCGGGTCAAAATGTAGCTCAAAGCCGGATATTACAGATATTTTATATCCATCTACACTAAATGTCATAGGGGCTTTCAGAGGCTCTATAGGGTTATCAAAAAAGCTCTTCTCATTCCAGTGTTTATATGGTATCAATATCTGCTGAGTATAGTATTTTACACTTTTTGGAGATATCTTTACGATGGTTTTATATCTGTTTTTACCTGCAATTTTGACTATTGGTGCTACAAATATCATATTGTAATCATTGGCAAATTTTTTGAGAGCTTCTATATGTTTGTTGCTCTGCTCCTTGACCATGGACAGAGGTATGGTATCTAGCTCTTTGAAAAAGTGGTTTAGCACATACTCCCCAAAGAGCATCACTTTTACGCCTCTTTGGGCGGCATTTTTGAGATAAAACTCCAATCTTGTAGCATTCATTCCCAATGTTGGCAGTTGCAAAGCTCCCACCATCAAAGGCTCTCTCATGACTGCTCACCTTTGGAAATTTTTTCTATTTTTATTTTGGCATCTTCTATCATCTTTTGGGCTCTTTTTACACTGCTTATACCCTCTTCATAGAGTTTGATACTCTCTTCAAGAGTAATATCAGGATTCATCAGTTTGTTTAAAATCTCTTTGGAGTGTTCCAACTCCTCTTCAAAGCTCTTGTTTGTCATATAGTGTCCTCCTTGAATATATCTGATATGATACCTTCAAATTTGTTTACCTCTACCAAAAAGGCATCATGTCCATAATCACTCTCTATGCAGTGATAGCTACACGCTTGATTATTTCGTTGCATCATTTTATAGATATGCTCCATCTCTTGAGGGAAGAAGAGTATATCCCCTTTGAAGCTGATTAGATGTATTCTGTCTTCAATCCTTTTTACTGCTTCATACAAAGAGTCATATCCTCTGGCAAGGTTGAAAGTATTTATAGCCTTTACGATATAAAGATAGCTTAGGGGGTCAAAATATTTGGAGAAGTTATTTGTATTATACTCCATATATCTCTCTACTTCATATCTGCCAAACAGTTCAAATAATCCGTCTGTAGATACATAATTTCTGCCAAATTTTCTATCCATCGAATCTGGTGATAGATATGATATATGTCCTGCTATTCTGCCTATTGCCAAACCGTCCAATCCATCTTCGTCAAAATCACCTCTGTTGTAATTGCCATTTTTGAATCTGGGGTCTCTTCTGATAGCCTCAATTGCTACTTTGTTAAAGGCTATCACCCATGCTCTGGTAGCATATGTGGTAGCCAGAGGTATGATATCATCAGCAAATCCGGGATAATCGACTGCAAACTGAAGTGCTTGCATACCACCCATAGAGCCTCCGATTATAGCTCTGAGATGATGAATACCCAGCCTGCTCAGTAGTTGTCTTTGGGCTTTTATCATATCTTTGATAGTAATTACGGGAAATTTCAGACGATACGGCTCCTCAGAGGGATACATCTCACTCATAGGTCCGGTAGAGCCAAAGCATGAGCCAATAACATTGGTGCAAATTACAAAATATCTGTCTGTATCAAGAGCTTTGCCCGGACCTATCAAATCATCCCACCATCCAGGCTTCCTATCTCCTTCGTATCTGCCTGCGGCATGATGCGAACCGCTCAGGGCATGACATACCAAAATCACATTGCTTTTGTCTTCATTTATTTCACCGTATGTCTCATATCGTATCTCATAAGGCTCTATTATCCTACCGCTCTCACAATACAGCGGTGTGGTAAAGTGCATCGTTTCAGTTTTTATCTTCATCTCGACCCTGATTTAAAAAGTAGCTATTATTTTATCCAAAAGAGGCTTATTTGGCGTATCGATATTGATAGAACGCTATTTTACAGAATAATATAGATTATTGATTATTGATTATTCAATACTATTTCTATATAATAAAACTTCTTGTATATTTATTGTAATATATATTTAAATTTGAAAGGCGATATAACAATGGATAAGAGACTCGAAGAGACTTTGGCAAAAGCTGTAGAGTTAAGCAAAGATTATGATGAATTAACAGCCTTGTATATTATTGATTTGAATCAAACAAAAATACGACAGAATATATTTAATCAATCTCATAAAAAAGAGATATTTTTAAAGTATATGAAAAAAATTTATCATTTGATAAAAGAAGATGATTTTGATGTATTGGTAGTAGATATGAATGAGCGGATAGCCTGTAAAAAAATAGATCAATCTATTGTTGTTGTTTTGGTAGCTGACAAAGAGATGTCTTATGGCAAGATATTTGCACTTCTTAGGAGTATTGCTTCTTGATATTTTATTTTAAAAGTAGTATCATTTACCATAAACTTAAATTTAATTAAGTTTAAAATTTTATAAATGGGGAGATTGTTATGGATATCAAAAATATTGAGGGTATCATTGATGAGATGATGTCTATTAATGGAGCTATCGCAGCAGCTGTGATTGATTGGGAAAGCGGTATGACATTGGGCATGAGAACAAACGGGGATTTCAATATCGAATTGGCAGCTGCTGGAAATGCTGATGTAATCAAAGCAAAGATGGCTACAATGAAAAGCCTGGGACTAAGTAGCCAGATTATAGATATACTTATTACTCTTACAGACCAGTATCATGTAATTACCATGAGCAAAGATCAGCCTGAACTCTGCTTATATATGGTAGTAGATCACGAAAAAGGTAACTTGGCACTTACTAGAAATATTTTGAGAAATTTAGCATAATTAACTCTTTTTAACATATAAATATTACAAATACCCTTTAGTTGCTAAAGGGTATTTCTACCTGGATTATTTCATGCATACATCTGATATAAAAGCACTCTTGGCTGACTCTTTGGGCAATAAAATAGAGATTATCAAAATACTGAAAGAGTTTACAGGCTCTGATTATATCGATTTGCTTTGGTATAATGAGACAGAGGATACTTTTGTAGATAGATTAAACAATAAAAAGACTTCTGTTAAATTTTTGAAAGAAGATATCAGTATATTGGGAGAGGTTTATAAAACCAAATCTCCATACCGCACTACACATCTTCGTTATGAAACACTTTATAATGTTGCAATAGACAATCCTTTTAAACTGGATATATCTTCTCAGCTTGTTTTACCACTTTTGTTAGAGGATAAAATAGTAGGGATTATCCGTTTTTCAAAGAAAAAATATACTTTTTCAGAAAAAATATTACAAAAACTTTTGCAGATAGAAAATTCTCTTGTGGAGATATTTTCATCTGAAATAGATGACAAATTATCACAACTTAGTGAAAAATTTTTTTCAGTTGATATAGATTGTATATATTATAGACTCGATACTATTAAAAAAGAGTGTAAAAACTTATTGGCAGAGACTCATCATCCAGAAATACTGAAACTAATTCTAAAAATGGAAATGGATATAGATGAAGTTTATGATTACATAAAATATGGTGCAGAACAAACCGTAGATAAAAAATTTTCATCTTCAAAAATACATGTGCTTATAGCTGATGATGTCAGAATGAATGTCAAAATTCTTTATGCTATGCTAAAGGGTGAAGTGAATATGGATTTTGCCTGGGCATATGACGGTATAGAGACACTCAAAAAGATAGAAGAGGCAAAAGAGAGTAACAAACCTGTAGATATTTTATTTCTGGATCACCATATGCCAGGTAAGCTTGGATTGGAAATTGCCAAAGAGATACGAAATCAAGAGCAAATAGAAAATAGCCACAGAACAATCATTGTCTCTATCACAAATGACCCTGATGCTATAGAGTCTCATAAACATCTATTTGATTATCATATATCAAAGCCTTTTTCCAAAAGCGAAATATCCTCGGTAATTAAACAGATACAAGAGAGTTTATAAAGTTATATTAGAAAAGTATTCTTTCATTTTCATTTCATTTTCAAAATATACAATCCCAAACAAACATTATTTTAAAAGGGGATTTTTATGTCATTAAGTTTTGAAAAAAGTAGGATTTTATTATCAAGAATGGGTGCGGGAGTTGCACTTCTTTTTTATTTTCTCTCATCAAGTCGTTGGGATGCAACTGATCCTGCAATAGCTGATATACTATTTTCTGTAGGTTTGATCTTTGTTGCCATAGGCTCAATGGGTAGAATGTGGTCATCAATATATATAGCCGGTTATAAAGATAGCAAATTAATAACTTATGGTCCATACTCAATAGTAAGACACCCTCTATACCTGTTTAGCTTTATAGGATTGCTTGGCGTAGGTATGACTACAGAGACTTTTACATTTCCAATCATATTTTTGATATTCTTTGCCCTTGGATATCCTAGAGTTATGAGAGCCGAAGAGAATAAATTGCGTAAAATTTTTGGTAAAGAGTATGATGAGTATGCAAACTCTGTTCCTGCATTTATACCAAATTTTTCCATATTCAAAGAGCCTAAGGAGTATTTGATGAATCCAACCATTTACCGCAGACATATTTTTAGTGCTTTATGGTTCATTTGGATAGTGGCTCTGTTTGAATTGATTGAAGGGTTGAAAGAAACGGGTATAGTGGGAAATTTATGGCTACTATATTAATATAGGAGATATAAAGGATGAGACTGCTTATCATAGAAGATGACCCAAGAACTGGTGATATGCTAAAGAGAGGGCTTGAAGAGGAGGGTTTTGATATTACACTTTCAAATGAGGCAGAAGAGGGAGAGTATCTTGCACTCAATCAACATTATGATTTGATAATACTTGACTGGATGCTACCTAACAAAAGTGGCATTGATATTTTGAGGAATTTGAGAATTGATAATATAAATACCCCTGTTTTAATGCTAACTGCCAAAAGTGAACTTGATGATAAGATTATAAGCTTCCAAAATGGAGCAGATGATTATCTATCCAAACCCTTTGATTTTGAAGAGTTACTACTTAGAATTAAGGCTATATATCGCAGAAGTATAGGAGTGGTCAATAAAAATATATTGATAGAGGGAGATATGAGTATTGATTTAGATAACCATACACTAAAAAGAGATGGCAAATCTTTTACTTTGACTCCAAAAGAGTATGAATTGCTTCTATTTTTTATACAAAATAAAAATCATTATCTCAATATAGATACCATAAAAGAGAGATTATGGAGTGAGCAAGATTATATAGATAGTAATGTCATTCAAGTAACCATATACCATCTTCGCCGTAAAATAGGCAAAGATAAAATAAAAACACAACGGGGAGTAGGATACTGTTTTGAGGGTCAAAAGTCTTAAATTTCGTGTAGTAGTATGGTTTGTTACCCTGCTTATACCTATTTTACTACTCTTTAGCATAGCACTTTACTATTTTTTTAGTCAGAACTTTATAACTAAGCAAAAAAATCACTTACGAAACAGAGCCATAGATATTATAGAAAAAAATATCCAAACATCACAAAACAGCACAAAATTAAATTTAAATTCACTTGGCAAATTGAGTGTAGCACTCTATCAAAATGGAAAACTCATCTCTAAAAGTCCCAAATTTACCAAAAATGATTTAAAAGAGTTTCAAAAACACAGCAAAAGTTCATTTTTTATTATAGATAATGGTGAAACTCTTGAAATTTACTATCGATATCCTATACAAAATATATCCGATGGTGTTTTATTATTAAAAAAAGAGGGAGTAGATGATGAGGTAGAGAATTTGGTTGATACACTACTGTTTTTAAACCCTCTTTTGTTGCTTTTGCTTGTAATCGTTTTATATACTATTATTGAAAAAACCATTAGCCCTATACGAAATGCTTCAAAAATGGCATCTCAAACTGCAATTGATAATCTTCCCAAACCCCTAGAAGTTCCTAAAAATGATGATGAGATAAAGGATTTGATTCTAGCATTTAATAAAATGGTCAAGAGATTAGATGACGGTATCAGACAGATGGAGCGATTTAATAGTGATGTATCACATGAATTAAGGACACCACTTACTGTAATGCAAGGAGAGATAGATATAGCACTGAGAAAAGACAGAGATGCTTCAAATCTAAAAAAAACTCTTTTAATAATCTCCCAAGAGGCATATAGACTTAGAGAATTGGTGGAAAATCTACTATTTTTGAGCAGACATAGCCCAGAATCTATAAGAAAAAATTTTAAGCCAATATATGCTGATGAGATTTTAATAGATACTATTCATCAAATTGAGCCTATGCTAAAAGAGAAAAATTTAAATTTGAATATTGAGAGATTAGAACCTTCTGAAATTATGAGCAGTAGCTCTTTGTTGCATACTCTTTTTCGTAATTTACTCGATAATGCTATAAAATATACTCCAAAAGGAAAAGAGATTACTATATCTATCTTTTATGATAAACATCTCTATTTTAGAATATCTGACGAGGGTATCGGAATAGCCAATGATAAAATCAAAAATATAACTGAGCGTTTTTACAGAGTCGATGAGGCTCGTTCAAGACAAATACCTGGTTTTGGACTTGGATTATCTATCGTTTCTAAAATTGTATCTTTGCATAAAGGTAAATTAAATATCCAATCCCAAGAAAACATAGGAACGGATATTGAAGTGATTTTATAGTTTTTCTCCTGATAAATGTGATTACAAATTCTATATCCCTTTGATGAAAATTAAATGAAAAGCCTTTTAATCTATTTTTCATCTATATACTCTATGCTTTTATAAAAACGGAGGTATTGATGCTCTCATTAAATCAAGAGATATTCATCTCAATCAACTCACTTGCTGGAGAAGATAGATTAATGGATATGATAGCTATTGTAATAGGTGAATATCTTCCATATCTTTTTATTATTATAGAGGTTTGGCTCTACTTTTTTGCCAAATATAAAAAAGAGGCACTATTAGCCTTTTATAGTATGCTCTTAGGGCTTGGTATAAATCAACTCATAGGGCTTATATATTCACACCCTCGCCCATTTATGGACTCATTAGGGAGAACTCTTGTATCTCATACAGCTGAAAACTCTTTTCCGTCTGACCATACGACATTTATGGCTTCTATTGCTTTTGCACTTCTTTTTATGAAAAATAGTAGAAAATTGGGCTTGTTTTTAGTAATATTTGCCACTATTGGCGGTTTGTGTAGAGTCTATATCGGAGTTCATTATCCTTTTGATATTTTAGGAAGCCTTGTTGTATCTTTAATATCATCTTATACTATTTTTGCTTTTAGTCCATATCTTGAGCCTCTTAATAAATTGGTATATAGAGTTGAAAATTTAATATTTAGGAAAAAATTGTAATGGAGAGTATTGTTAATTTTTTAGTTAATACGATTGGCTCATTAGGGCTTATTGGGATATTTCTATTGATGTTTTTAGAGAGTAGTTTTTTCCCTTTTCCTAGTGAAGTTGTGATGATACCTGCTGGTTATCTTGCATCAAAAGGAGATATGAACCTTTTTGTAGTTATTGGTATCGGTATAGCTGGGAGTTTGGCAGGTGCTTGGTTCAACTATATTTTAGCTTCAAAATTTGGAAGAAAATTTTTACTTAAATTTTTTAGCACTCAAAAAGTAGAAAAGTTAGAGAGTTTTTTTGAAAAACACGGACATATCTCCACCTTTACAGGTAGATTGATACCAGGTATTAGACAATATATCTCTTTTCCTGCCGGTTTAGCAAAAATGAGTGGCTTAAAATTTACTATTTATACAATATTGGGTGCTGGAATTTGGGTTACTATACTAACACTGCTAGGATATTTTATAGGGCAAAATCAAGAATTAATCCATAGATATTTAAAAGAAATTACTACGATTACTATTCTATTTATTGTAGTTTTGATAGTATCTTATACTCTTTTTCAAAAACAAAAAGATGACTAAATTATGAAACTATAAGAGTACAATATGAATATTCATATAATGTTATCTAATTTCTTTGAATGGATTTTATCATATCCTCCAAATACTATTTTGATTGTTAGTATATCTGTTATTTTTATAGCTTCAGTTGTAGAATCATTACCTTTTGCAGGAATGATGTTTCCAAGTGAAAGTTTAACAGTTTTTTTCGGCATTTTGGCTTTCAAAGGAATAGTTGATATTAAAGTTTTAATTATTGCTACATATATAGGTATTCTTATAGGGGATATTATAGGTTATATTATTGGAGCAAGGGTTGGAGAAGAGTTTTTGAGGAAACACGCAAAAAGTTTAAAAATAGACTCAAAAAAGTATGAAAATATTAAGAGAGGGCTTGAAAATAATCTTATAAAAATTCTGTGACCGATACTTCATACTATAGATGTAAGCGGATACTCATTCCCTTCCGGACATGCGACTATAAGCACAGCATTGGCATTTGCTTTTTATATGATTTTCAAGAATAAAACAAAATATAAAAAAACTCTGTTGATTTTATCGTTAATATTTCCGATTTTAATCTCATTTAGCAGAGTCTATTTGAATGTTCATTACTTTAGCGATGTAATAGCAGGTATGGCTCTTTCACTATTTGTAGTAGCTATAATTGCACTGATTTTTGATGCTTTGAAATGGAGAAAAATATAATGAAGATAAACAAAAACATAATTGCCCTTGGGTTTGTAAGCTTTTTTACCGATATGGCAAGTGCTATGGTTACAAGTATATTACCTATATTTATAGTCTATACGCTTCATCAGGGAGTTGATAAGCTGGGTTTTGTAATAGCTATTGCCACTTTTGTATCGTATGCTTTTAGGATACTCTTTGGTTATCTTAGTGACAGATTACAAATTGTCAAACCATTTGTAGTGGTTGGATATCTAATCTCAGCTCTTACCAAACCTCTACTTGCTTTTTCACATAGTTGGCAAAGTGTAGCACTGATTCGAGGGAGTGAGAGAATGGGCAAAGCTGTCAGAAGTGCTACAAAAGATAGTCTAATCTCTGCATATAGTAACGGCAAAAGTGGTAGAAGTTTTGGATTTCACAAGATGATGGATGTAGCCGGAGAGATGAGTGGAGCGATTATTGCATTTTTGGCTCTTTATTTTTTGGGCAAAGATGAAGCTGTATTCAAAGATATATTTTTATGGACACTACTGCCGGGGATTTTGGCAGTAATTATTGTGATATTTTTTGTTCAAGATACACCTTACAAATCAAAACAGAAATTAAAAGAGTTTGACTATTTAAGCGACAAAGCAATGCTACCGATACTATTTATATATTTTGCTTTTATATTTTTTCTATTTAGCGATAATTTTTTTATCATCAGTGCCAAAGAGGCTGGATTTAGTATAGCTTATATACCTCTGTTGGTGGTATTATATAATTTGGTTCAAACAACTCTGAGTTACTTTTTCGGTATTCAGATAGATAAACAGAGCCCCCAAAGAGTATTGGCTGTTGCTATGATATTTGCACTATTTTCAATGATAGCTCTTTATATACATCAAGTTATTTTAGGCTTTGTTTTGCTTGGTGTATTTACCGTAGCATCACTCAATGCCATGAGAGCTTATATTAGCCAAAAGGCTATAAACAAAGGGACACTCTATGGCATATTTTATGGTGGAATTGCGATATTCAGTGCATTAGGAGCTACTGTTACAGGTCTTATTTGGAAAAGTTTTGGAGAGCAGAGTGCGATTGTTTTTTCTATAGTGGGAATGGGTAGCGTTATGATTGGGTATATCATTTTTTTATTTGGGAAAAAATAAGCAGAGTATAGACTTAAAAAATAGAGACTCCGCTCTTTTGTGTAAACAGTTCGAGTGCTATTGTTCCAGCATGAGAATTGCCGTATCTGTTTAGAGCCGGAGACCATACAGCTATCGACATTTTACCAGGCACTACAGCCGCTATACCGCCACCCACACCGCTTTTTGCAGGTAGTCCCACATGAAAAGCAAATTCACCGCTGGCATCATAGTGACCGCATGTCAGCATTACAGCGTTGATTCGTCTTGTTTGACTTTGTGAAATGAACTCTTTTTCACTGATAGGGTCTTTGCCGTCAAAGGCAAGATATAAAAAAGATCTGGATAACTCTTGGGTATTCATCTTAACAGCACAGTGTTTGAAGTATGTCATTACAGTATCTTCCACACTGTTTTCAAAGTTGTTAAAACTCTTCATCAAATAAGCCAGAGATAGATTTCTGTCACCATGTTCCATCTCTGAATATGCCACTTCGGCATCAAAACAGATACTTTTATCATCTGTAATGTCTCTGATGAAATTTAAAATGGCTTCGAGTGCATTGTAGTTGTCTTTATAATGGCTTATCAAGGAGTCTGTGATTACCAATGCGCCGGCATTTATAAACGGATTGCGGGGTTTGCCAAACTCATATTCCAGTTGAACAAGAGAGTTGAACGGATTGCCAGAAGGCTCAACTCCTACTCTGTGATATAGAGCTTTTGAATATATTTTTAGAGCAAGGGTGAATGTGAATACTTTTGAGATACTCTGAATAGAGAATCTTTTTTCATAATCACCTACAGAGTATGAACTTCCGTCACCTAGTGTGACTGTCATTGCAAACTGACTTTTATCTACTTTGGCAAGAGCCGGTATATAGTCAGCAACTTTCCCTTCATCAAGATGAGGTTGAATCTCATCATATATTTCATTAAGAATACTTTGATAATCCAACTCTATCCTTTTAGGTCAATCTATTTTTTATTATCCGGATTAAATACAAATATTCCGGAAGGCTTTGGAACTGGCCACTCGAAGTTTAGCCACCATTTTGTAGGGTCTTTGTCTGTGATATTGTATGCCTGGACTGTATTTGCCGTATTTACACTGAAATATAAATACGGATGTTTTGGTGACCATCTAAGATGCAGTATGATACCTGGGAATTTCATGGTGCGAACTATTTTGAAACTGTTTGTATCTACGATTTGCACATACGGGAAATCTTTTCCGCTAAATGAGATTGCCAACCACTTTTTATCAGGACTCAGAGCAGTAAATACCGGATTGCCTTTTACATCTATGGCTTTTATGAAGTTAAATTTATGGTCAAATACAAATACCTTTTTGTTACCTACTGCGGGAATAAAGAAATATTTTCCGCTGATACTCCAAAATCCAAAATGAGGAACTTTCAAAATTCTATCTTTACCACTGAGTGCAAGAGGCACTTTTTTGTACTCCATAGTATCAAGATTTAAGACTCCAATATGTTTGGAGTTGAAAAATCCGGCTACATATATATTTTTGTCTATCATGGCATCAAACGGCACAGCACCGGCATTTTCTATCTTTTTGTATAGCTCAAACTTAGGCACTTTTGCTTTGGGCTGAGTATCTCTCATAACCCATATCTCATCTTTGTCCATACACTCAAATACGAGATAATCTTTATACTCTTTGATTCCTACATTTCTACTGCCTGTTTTGATAGTCTGCACAGGATTTAAATCCCTGTCAAGCACCTCTACCGTTTTGTTGTCATAGTTTGCTACGGCTACGAAATTATCGCCTATAATGAAGCCTATGGCACTTTTTGATGTTTTATACTCTTTTAATTTTATCTCTTTTATTGGGTCAAATTTGATGACATATCCGTCTCTTGTAATGACATAGCCGTCATTGTCTCTAAACTTCACAACCGCATGATTGAAGTTGTGCATATTTTTTATCTCATTTTGCAAAACATTATGATTGATTACCGCAAGTGCAGAGTTTTCTCTCTCTACCACAAATATCTTATCACTGTTTCTTATGATTTTTTTGATTTTGCTTTTATCCATATTAGATGCAGATAGTGCCAATGCACCTGTAAGCAACAAAATAGAAGCTCTCTTTAATATGCCCATTCTATTTCCTTTTTTTGTATTAAATATTGAAATTGGTTATTTATACAGATTTTTTCTCCACTTCCCAATACACAAACAACCAATATACCATTTGTGTTATTCTACTATAAATTCCACTCTCTTCATAAGCAGAGCTTTTCCCCACTTCTTTTTGTCAAGTCCTGTAACCTTTATACAGCTTGGTTTAGCTAACTCTACATACAATGCAGATACTATTTTATCACCCTTTTTCAGTGAGGGTATCTTATACTCCAAATTCAGACTCTTTTTTGCTTTTAGATTGTTACTAAAGCCCTTTTTTGTAGCAAAATACGGCACTGGAGCCTCTTTGCCGTCAGCTAATAGATAGTCTGTCACAAAGAGAGCTTTTTTATCCTCTTGTGGGCTTTTTTTGAAACTGCTCCATATTGCTTTGCCATCTCTGAATATTTGCGTATGTAGATACATCTGCCTTGCTGCCTGTATGATGAGTGGATGTCCCATTTTGTTGGTGAGAGTGATTTTAAGTCTCTCTTTTGAAGGAGTTATTTTTATATCTACACTCTTTTGTCTCATCTTTGCATCATGCACACCTTTGAAGTAGTGGCTTCTATGTCTGCTTCTGGCTCTTCTGTTCATCTTCTCTACGCCACCACTCTCATAAGGCATATGGCACTTGATACACTCTTTGCTATCCTCTCCTGGTTTGGTGGCTTCAAATATCAGCACTCCGTGTTTGTTTCGTTTGTGGCTGTGGCATCCGATACAGGCGTATTTGTCATATATCGGACTATGCACCATAGAGTGTTTGTCACTGCTGTCTGGATTTTGCAGTGAGCCAAAGAGTGATGGTTTATAGCCTTGAGCCTGTTTTGCCAAAATAATATTGTTTGAGAGATGAGCCTCTTTTACAAAAGCGATTTGATGACAATAAAAGCAAGATACTGCATCACTGTCTTCTTTATATATGGCTTTTGGCTCACTTGCTCCACTTGCCAGCTTTTCTCTATCGGGAGCTGCGGGCATATGACACTTGGCACAATCATACACAGGCACTTTGTCTGCTACAGCACGGTGCAGTTTATTATTGAAATAGCCTTTTGAGTGCCATGAGTGCATATACTCATCATATATTTTCGGATGACACTCTTTGCATGATTTGTTGCTGAGGTATGGAGTGGCTTGAAGCAGTAGAGTTATCACAGGAGAGATTATTAAGAGCTTTTTCATATTCAAGCCTTTTACTTATAATAAAGATTAATTTTTATAATTTTATCAAAAAGCTCTTATCTTCTGAGGGTAGCTGTCAATCTTTTGGGATTTAAAAACAGATCTATTGCATCATTAATATCATAACAAACTATATCACTCTCAAGCAGTGTCCGGGTAGCACACCCTTCTGCTCCTGTGATAGCTATAGAAAGAATAGCAGTTTTTATCATCTCAATATCATTGTTGCCGTTGCCTATGGCTACTGTTTTATTAGGATTTAACTCTTTGATGAAATCAGCTTTCTCTTTGGTATGATTACTGCTTTTCAGTATCTTGATTTCCAAATTAAAATCTTTTAGCTCCTCTTTGACACTGCCGAATGTATCGGCAGTAATTACAAAGACACTGAATTTACTGCAAAGTTTATTCAAAGGCTCTTTGCTTTTTTCATCTACTCTGCCGTTAAGTGCCAGCGTGCCGTTGTAGTCAAATACAATATTTTCAATCTCAAAATTTGCATAATTTGGTATCTCAAACCACATAAATTGCCTTTTTACTTTTTGCTCTGACTTCTGCTATGACGGCACTCTGCTCATATCCGTTATCTCTTAATTCATCCAAAAGACTCTTTGCATCACTCTGTGATACTGCTATAAGCAAGCCCCCTGATGTCTGGGCATCATACAGTATGATATCATCATTGGAGCTATTGGCAAAAGATACTTTATCCCGGATATACTCCATATTGTTGTATGTCCCTGCCGGTATGATACCCATATCCGCCATATCTATTGCCTCTTTGATTACAGGCACACTTTTTTTGTCTATTTGGATACTAAATCTATCTGATGCCATCTCAAGCATATGCCCAAGGAGTCCAAAACCTGTCACATCAGTAACTGCTGAAGTGTCATATCGCTTCATTATTTGAGAAGCTTTGTAATTAAGCTGAGTCATTAGCTTTGTAATATATTTGATTAGCTTCTCATCTATCATATCAGCCTTTAGGGCAGTGGTCAATATACCTATGCCCACAGGCTTGGTCAGTATAATCAAATCTTTGACTCTAAGAGTATTATTTTTATATATTTCATTTGGATTTACAATACCGGTTACACTCAATCCAAAGAGCATCTCAGGTGTTTCGATTGTATGACCCCCTACCAGTGAGCCTCCACACTCCTCTATCTTGCTTTTTGCCCCTTCAAGTATCAGTTTGAGTGCCTCTTTTGGCTGATTGCATCCGTCAAATCCTACTATATTCATAGCAGTCAATACCTCACCACCCATGGCAAATACATCACTCAAAGAGTTTGCAGCTGCAATCTGCCCATAATAATAAGGGTCATCAACTACTGGAGTAATGATATCAACCGTCTGAACAAGTGCTTTACTCTCATCTATTTTAAATACAGCCGCATCTTCATTACTGTTTAAATCTATCAACAAATTTGGATTGCTACATGTTAAGTTGTCAATTGCTTGTGATAGCTCCGCCGGAGCCAGTTTGGCAGCTCAACCTGCAGCTTTGACAAATTTTGTCAATCTGTAGCTGTTATCCATCTGCATAAAAATCCTTTGATATTAATTATAGATTATAGTGTTTCAAGAGTAAATATCAGATTATAATTACATTCGAAAAGAGTATTTCGGACGGGCAAAGCCACAAAGGCTCTGCTTGATAGGGGATTATGCTCCTGGAACTTCTTGTCTGTGCTCGACAGAGTAAGTGAATGTAGGAGTAGTCATATTATAAATATATTTAATAAATTCACCTGTTTGAGAGTTATATACCCCGATTCTTCCTGTAGTCCATTCTGATATAAATGTCCATTTGCCATGATTTGCCGGCTCTGCGTGTAGCAATCTAGGAACTACCGGATGTTTGACTTTTGCACCATGTTTGGCAGTATAAGTAACCAATTTCTCTTTTGAAATCTTGGAATTAACCTCTTTGCCTTTTACATTTTGATACTGTGTAGCATCCCAAGTCTGTAATACTTTTCCTGTATGAGCATCAATTAGATGACCCTCTTTTTTGCCTACTTCGATAATTTTGTCAGTTTTAAGTGTCTGCTTATTGATTAGATAGACTTTGTTATAGTTGCTTGGTCCGCCAAGTACACAGTCTGACCATAGATATGGAGTATCTTTACTTGTTCCTATAAATAAGCCTCCACCTGCAGTTGGAATATTTGCAACCACTTCATTATTCATATCCCAAACTACAACATTACCGACATTCATACTGTTTGTAGCATTTAATTGACCATATCTGTCGTTATACCAAGAGCTTCCCTGTCCTGGATGTGGTTTGGTTCCAGGACCTGTATATACTTTTGCAGCCAATTTTTTGGTTTTCAAATCTACTACACCCATCAAGTCACTACCCTGAGAAGCAACATATACAAATCTACCCATCTGTTTACCTTCATTCTCAAAGGCATCATGCAAAATTTTACCTATATTTGGAATGTCACCGACAACAGGGAAATCAGGTTTGCTGTAATCTACGATATATACATGTCCGCCGTCTTTGAGTGCAAAGCTGAAGTATGGAGCATAAGGTGTATCAGCTATATATGCTACACGGCTTGGTCCGATATTGCCATCCGGGTCGATTACACTGGCGGTAGGATATACTTTGAGAGGCTCAAGTGTCATGGCATCACAAAGAACAGCACCGCCTGGGTTATAGTTACCTGCCATTACATATTTACCATCTGGTGATACTGCAAGACCTCTTGACTCTTGACCTACCTGCACACTGGCTACTGCCGGTTGTCCCGGAGCGTTGAGGTCAAACATTGTCAAACGACCTGATCGGCTGATAGAGTATGCATATCTTGGCATTCTTTTGTTTGTTACTGTAACATGCACAGCAAATCCGGCTTTGTGTCTGGATAATACTTTTCCTGTAGTGCCGTCAATAAAATCAACCAGAGATGCATCTCTTTCTGTAGCAAATACGATATCTTTTACATCTTTTACATCTGTTGGTTTTGGATACTTTTTAAACAGAGCCTCTCTGTCTGCCAATTTTTTCCAGCTCTTTTTGACATCATCAAGAGAGAGTTTAAGCTCTACAGTATTTTTCCAATTCATCAACCACTCAACCATACCTGCAGCATCATCACGGCTGAATTTGGATTTCCATGCAGGCATTGCAGTTCCCGGTTTACCTTGAAGAATTACATCTACAAGCATCTGCTTGTTTTTCTTTTTAAGTGCTTTTGGTCTGAGGTCTGCTCCGACACCACCTTGGTGGATAGGTCCGTGACAACCCTGACACTCTTTTTCATACATTTTTGCAAAATTCATTTTTGATGTTCCGGCACTTGCAAATGTTACAGCAAGTGATGCAGCTGCTACATAACTTAAAACGGTTCCTACTCTCATAACTTCTCTCCTTTAGATTCATTCAAACAGTTCATTATTTTATGTCAAAACCAAATTGACATAGATAGAACCTGACTAATAATAACAGTTGATAACTTGTAAAAAAATGATTTTAATCAAGTAAAGTAAAAATTTTTATAATCACAGAGTATAGTTAAACTATTTGTAACAGTTAAAATTATTATAAATCAACCGCTTTTTACTCCCTTTTGGATATCATCTCTTTCAAAAATTATAAACATTTATCGGAGTAACAGTAATGAAAGAAGCTAAGTATATATGGATGGATGGTGAATTGGTAGCATGGAATGAAGCAAAAGTTCATGTTTTGACTCACACTTTACATTATGGAAATGCAGTATTTGAAGGTACAAGAGCCTATCAGACAGAAGATGGGTTGGCAATATTTAGATTGGATGATCATACAAAGAGATTATACAATTCAGCCAAAATTGTAGCTATTGAGCCAAATTTTGATTATGAGAGAGTAAGAGAGGCTCATATTGAGCTACTTAGAAGCAATGACTTTGCTTCCAATGTATATATCAGACCATTGATATATCTTGGCTATGGAGTAATGGGGCTATATCATTCTCATGCACCTGTAAATACCATGATAGCAGCATGGGAGTGGGGTGCATATCTTGGAGAAGAGGGGCTTGAAAACGGTATCAAAGTATGTACATCTTCAATTACAAGAAATCCAAACAGAAGCACATTTGGCAAGGCCAAAGCGGCTGCAAACTATCTAAACAGCCAGATGGCAAAATATGAAGCCATCGAAAACGGCTTTGAAGAGGCCTTGATGCTGGATGAAAACGGCTTTGCCGCAGAAGGCACAGGAGAGTGTCTGTTTATTGTAAGAGACGGCAAACTGATATCTCCTCCAAATGATAATTCTCTTGAATCTATCACTCAAGCTACAGTAATAGAGTTGGCAAATGACATGGGTATAGAGGTAGAGCGAAGAAATATTACAAGAGATGAGATATATATCTGTGATGAAGCATTCCTAACTGGAACTGCCGCAGAGATTACACCTATTAATTCACTTGATCACAGAGTTATAGGAAACGGAAGAAGAGGCGAAATTACTGCACAGATTCAGAGTGCATATTTTGATGTGGTATATGGCAGAAATGAGAAGTATAAGCACTATTTGACATATATATAAAATAGTATATTGGTAATTGGGGAATTTTAAAGATTTTTAGCAAAGACAGGGGCTTTTTCTAGTTACACATCTCCTGATGTGTAACTAATTTGGCAGTCATACTACACATCTCCTGGTGTGGAGCAAGTAGGTAAAAGTTGTATTTTGAAATGTGTAGAAAGCTATTACTGAAGTCAGTAAATAAATAAAAAAAGAGGTAAGATATGCCGGCAGATTTAAATGATTATTATAAAAAAAACAGTAAACCAAAGCCTGATGACAACAATGGTTCATCAAACAATAACAACAGTATGAATTTTGAAAATCCCTTTGGAGGAAACAAAGCAATATCAGTTATGATTATTGTAGGTGCTTTTTTCATACTCTTTTTACTGCTTAGACCATTTACCGTCATAAATTCCGGTGAAGTGGGTATCAAAGTGGTAATGGGTAAATTTGAAAATAGACCGTTAAATCCGGGATTACACTTTTTTATACCGTTTGTCGAGCAGATAGTACCTGTAAATACAAGAGTAAGACTCATTACATACAGTAACTCCAATCAAAGCAGTATTGGAGATGGATTTAGCAGTTTTGAAGGTGGTTTAAAAAGAAATCCGGCTATCAGAGTGCTGGATAAGGGTGGATTGACAGTTAATATTGATTTGGCAGTGCAGTACAGGTTGAGACCTGAATCTGCTCCACATACGATAGAAAAATGGGGAACAAGCTGGGAAGAGAAGATTATCAACTCAAAAGTGCAGGAAGTCGTCAGAGATGTAATAGGCAGATATTCAGCCGAAAAACTGCCTGAGATGAGAAATGAGATAGCCAAGGCTATAGAGACAAAAATCAAACAGGCTATTGACTCACTGCCGGGCAAACCTGTGATACTTACTTCTGTAGAGCTTAGAAATATAGACTTACCAAAAAAAATCAAAGAGCAGATAGAAAGAGTCCAAATAGCTAAACAGCAAGTCACAATAGCTGAGCAGATGAAAGAAAAAGCCAAGCAGGAAGCTCTAAGAAAAGCAGAAATTGCCAAAGGTGAAGCCCAGAAAAAAAGAATTGAAGCCCAGGGTGAAGCTGACAAAATCACAATAGAGGCAAATGCTCAGGCAAAAGCAAACAGAGTAATAGCCCAGTCATTGAGTGAAGATTTATTGAGACTTGAGCAGATCAAAACCCAAAGAGGATTTAATGAAGCTCTAAAGAGTAATAAAAATGCCCAAATATTCCTAACTCCCGGTGGAGCTGTGCCAAATATTTGGATAGATACAAAAGAGAGCAAAAAAGCTGTAAGCGTAGGAGATACTAAATGATAACAGTAGATTGGAATAAAAATCCTATTATTCCGGCAATAGCACAGGACAGTGAGACAAATGAAGTTCTGATGTTGGCATACATGAATGAAGAGGCATATAATTTGACTCTTCAAACCGGATATGCACACTATTTTAGCAGAAGCAGACAAAGACTCTGGAAAAAGGGTGAGACATCAGGACATACCCAAAAAGTGGTAGATTTACTGATTGATTGTGATGGTGATACTGTGTTGATGAAAATTGAGCAAAATGGCGTAGCTTGTCATACAGGCAGAAAAAGTTGCTTTTTTACCTCTGTAACTCAAAATAAAACAGTATCCAAGCCTCAAAAAGATGCTTCAGAAATTTATGGTGCAGTAGATACTCTCTATCATACGATACTAGAGAGAAAAAACTCATCCGGTGCCAAATCATGGACAAAAAAACTGCTTGATGACAAAGAGTTGCTACTCTCAAAAATCAAAGAAGAGGCTGATGAGTTGGCAGTAGCAATAGATGAAGAGAGCGATGAACAGGTGATTTATGAAGCAGCTGATTTGCTTTATCACTCATTAGTAGGGCTTGGATACAGAGATATATCTCCAGACAGAGTAAAACAAGAAATTGCCAGGAGATTTGGAGTAAGCGGTATAGAAGAGAAAGAGTCAAGAAAAAAATGACAGGACATCTATGTTGAAAAAGATCTTTTTTATACTGCTCTCTTTTATATCTCTGTATGCTGATACACCTATTGAGGCAGTAAAATCATTAGACAATTACAGTTTTACCGACAGAAGTAAAATCAGAGCCTTGTATCTCAACATATATGCAGCCAAACCGGAAAATTCGGCATTTAGAAGGGCTGTATCCATAGCTAGAAGGACACCTGTCAATGCTTTTGTAATTGATATCAAAGATGTTCAGGGATATCTGACATACCATAGCTCAATTCCTGAGGTATTAGCTACCGGTGCATGTAGAAGAAGCACAATAAAAAATCTAAAAAGCTATCTATCTTATCTAAAAAGACAGGGAATTTATACAATCGCCAGAATAGCAGTATTTAAGGATAACAGACAGGCATTACGGTATCCCTCAAGAGCAATCAAAACAAGAAGTGGCAGAGTATGGAGAGAAAGAGACGGTGGCAGATGGATAGACCCAGAGAGCCAAGCCGGTAAAAGATATACGCTCAAAATTGCTCAGGAGGTAGCCAGATACGGTTTTGATGAGATAAACTTTGACTATATCAGATTTCCGGCTAGAAAAGGATTGGGTTCTGAGAGTAGCAACAGCCAAAGCAGGAGAGTAAGAGCAATTGAGAGCTTTTTGGCTGAAGCTGACAGTTCTCTCAGAGCTTACGGAGTCAAAATCTCAGTAGATATATTCGGATATGTATTATGGAACAGAAATGATTTGCATATAGGTCAGGTATTGGAAAATATTGCACCATATGTGGATTATATATGTCCAATGTTATACCCTTCCGGATACTACAGGGGGACAATGGGATTGAAAAATCCGGCAGCAAATCCATACAGGATTGTAAAAGGTAGTCTTGATATAGCAGGAAGAAGAGTATCTCACTATAAATTCAGACCATGGCTTCAATCCTTTAGAGATTATGCCTTTGACAGAAGAGCCTATACTCACAGTGCAATAGCTGCACAAATTAAAGCGACTATAGATTATGGCACATCAGGGTGGATGATGTGGAATCCCTCAAGCAGATACAGCTATATCGATGAGAAACTGTTTAAAATAGTCAATAGATACAGTTACAAAGGTGTAATCAAAAATTATAAAACAAAGAACAGCCAAAAAGTGACCAAGAAAAGACATAAAAAAATCCATTATAAAAATATACCGATAGAAAATAGTGATAATTCACCATTAGATATCTTGAGAAATTGATATGTCATATAAAATAAATAATATTAAAAATGCCCTTCACGGCTTTTTTCTCTCTTTGGGAATCGGTGTGGCAGAGCCTTCTACAATATTGCCTCTGATTGTCCACCATTTCAGCTCAAGTATGCCGATAGTCGGTTTATTTGCTTCTCTTCTTAGAGGTGGAGCAATAGTGGTGCAACTCTTTGCTGCATTTTATGCCCAAAGCTATGAGAGGGTTTTGCCTCTGCTTAGATGGGTATTTTTCTTTAGATTTCTGTCATGGTTTTTAATAGGTGTAGCCATTATCACTGTAGGTGAGAAGAGTCACACTCTCACACTCTGGCTGATAGGTGTAGGACTCTTTTTCTTTTCATTCTCAGCCGGATTTGGCGGAATATATTTCAAAGAGATAATAGCAAAATCCTTCACAAAAGAGCAAAGAGGCAAGACAATGGCAGAAAGACAGCTCGTATCTGCCATAGGCTCACTGCTCAGCGGTATAGTTGCCGGTTATGTATTGCAACATTTTGAAGCTCCCCAAAGCTATGCATATCTGTTTATGCTGAGTGCTTTTATTATGTTGCCTGGATTTGTAGCATTTGGCACTATTGAAGAGAGTGCTAAAAAGAGTGTAAGAAAACGGGAAGAGAGCTTTGGCAAGTTTTTGAAAAATGCTATCGGATTTTTGATACAGGATAAAAGGCTCAGACTTCAAATCATTGTATCACTACTGGGGTATGCACATCTGTTTGCTCTGCCTTTTGTGATACTTAAAGCCAAAGAGAGTGTAGAGCTTAGCGGCTGGATGGTAGGTGGATTTATTACTGTTCAAATGTTTGGCAGTATCACAGGCAACTTCTTTATATGGCGTAAGTTTGGACACAACTATATCAAGATGCTAAAAACTGCCTACTTCTTGATGATGCTCTCTTTTATTATCGCTCTGTTTGCAAAGAGTGCCGTAAGTTATGCACTTATTTTTATGCTCTTTGGTATGGGAATAGACGGCTTTAGAAATGCTGATATGAATCTGGTTATTGAGATAGCTCCGGAAGATAAAAGACCTGTATATGTAGCTATTCAATCCACGCTGGTTTCATTTGGACTGTTTTTCCCAATTCTTGGAGGTTATATACTGGAATATACAGGCTATGCATCAATTTATTTAATATCATCTGTTACACTCTTTTTGGGCATAATATTTGCTACAATACTTGGAGAGTATATGACAAAAAAAGAGTCTAATCAATAAAAAAGGAGTAAAAATGAAAATCAAATATGTAGGTGCCAAACCGGTAGTTTCACAACACGGAGTAAGCTTTGATCAGAGTAAACCTGACAGATATACATTTATTGAACCTGCTTTGAGGATTTTGGAGCAGATAGAGGATAAAGAGAGCGGAGTAATCGTATTGGATACGAATATGAAGAGTCTGAGTGATTCTCAGATACTGGAGAAAGTCAAACACTACTGTGATGATATAGAAAAACTATCTGAAGAGAGAGTAAAAAAAACTGAAGAGTTGATAAAAGAGCTTGAAAAAATTGTCAATGAATCTACCTCTTTAGGTGCTGATGAGAAAAGAGCGTATCTTGGTAATATCAAGATAATGACAAATTACTATCTACAGTATATTACAAACGAACTTGTATATAAATGTATGCTTGAGAAACTGGCAGACAAATTGACTCACTCTCATATAGAAAAACTGGAGTTTAATGCAGTCAATAACTTTGGGCTTACACTGTCTCATCTTATAACAATTCTTAGAGACCATAAACCACCGATGGACGCTACTTTGAGCTTTGATAACAAAGATGGTCAAATAGTAGGTATATTTAATACAAACAGAAAATAACTCTCACTCTGAAGGTAGTCTCTTCTGCCTCTTCACTATGATAAAACAAAATCTTTGCTTATTGTGTAATATTATAATTTTAGATATCTGTATAATTAAACTCTTTTCTTCTTCTGTCAGATACTAAACCTTAATTATAAATAGGATAATATCACTTCATAAATAGTAATTTTACAGACTATTTGTATCTTAAACTATACTCAAAGGAGATAGAGGTATGGAAATAAATACTTTCCAAAAAATGCAAAAAAAGGCTGAGAAAAAGAGTCGGGGTGATTTTATGAGACTTGGACTCTCTCTTGTCTTTATGGCTTTGGTGTTGATAGCTACATGGAATAAAATTCCTGGTAATCCGTTTTTAGGAATTGCAGCACTGTTTGGAGCCTATATGGCTATGAATATAGGTGCCAATGATGTAGCCAACAATGTAGGACCTGCTGTTGGCTCAAAAGCCTTGACAATGATGGGAGCTATAATGATAGCTGCCATATTTGAATCAGCAGGAGCTTTGATAGCAGGAGCAGATGTAACAGGCACTATCAAAAAAGGAATCATCGACCCTCATGCTTTTGCACACCCTGAATATTTTGTATGGGCAATGACAGCGGCTCTTTTGGCAGCGGCTCTTTGGCTAAATTTAGCTACATATCTCAAAGCACCCGTATCTACAACTCACTCAATCGTAGGTGGTGTTATGGGTGGAGGTATTGCGGCTGCTGGAAGCTTTTCTATTGTGTCATGGGGGACTATGGGGAAAATTGCAGCAAGTTGGGTAATATCTCCTATTTTGGGAGGAATGATAGCAGCATTATTTCTGTTTTCAATCAAAAAGAGTATCATTTACAAAGATGATATGAAACACTCTGCTATGAAATTGGTACCTCTGTATGTATCCATAATGGCTTGGGCATTTTTGACATATATTATTATGAAAGGCTTCAAACATATTATAAAAGTTCCATTCTCTATCTCTGCTATTATAGGTTTAATAGGTGCAGGATTGGTCTTTGTAGCGGTCAAGGGTGCATTGAAAAAGTATGAGCAGAATATGGGAGAAGAAAGAACAGATGTAAACAAACTTTTTACAATACCTCTGATTTTCTCTGCAGCTCTTCTTAGCTTTGCACACGGAGCCAACGATGTGGCAAACGCTGTAGGACCACTTGCCGGTATATATGATGCATTGATGCATAATGCCATATCTACAAAAGCCTCTATTCCTCTGTGGGTGATGGTAATTGGAGCATTGGGTATATCTTTGGGATTAGCCCTATATGGACCAAAATTAATCAAAACAGTAGGTAGTGAAATTACAGAGCTTGACCAGGTCAGAGCTTTTTCTATCGCTTTGGCAGCTGCTATTACAGTAATAATCGCTTCTCAGCTTGGATTGCCGGTGAGTTCTACCCATATTGCACTTGGTGGAGTATTTGGTGTAGGATTTTTGAGAGAGTGGCTTGATAGAACCCAAAGACTCGAATTTAGAATAGAAGAAGAGAAAGCAAGGATTGAAAAAATCAAGCAGGATTTGGAAAAGAGTAAAAAAGAGCTTGAATTACTGGAAAAAATTGAAAATAAAACACAAGAGGATTATGAGAGGATTATACAACTGTTTGATGTAATAGATGTATATGAAAAAGAACTCAAAAAAGAGTCAAAAGCTCTCAAGAGAGTATATAAAACCAAATATGTAAAAAGAAGTGCCGTAAATAAAATTATCGCTGCATGGCTTATTACTGTCCCTGCGGCTGCGGTTGTATCTGCCTTGATATTCTACATTATCAAGGGTGTAATGCTTTGATAGAAAGACAATTAACTGATGTTACGCATATAACTTTGTTTAAGTGCGATTTACTTTTTTATGGGGCTTTAGCCCCATAAAAAAGATGAGCTTCAAAAGAAGTGGGGCTACCCCATCCCAGATATAGATTATTTACTTATCTAAAAATATTAGGCTTAAAAGAGACTCACATTTGTTTAATTATAAGATATGTAATCTAATAAGAGAATTTGTATCCTCTTCTTCGGACTGTATGTATCACCTGAAAACCGAGGATATTTTTAAGTCGTTTTCTTATCTGATTGATAGCCACTTCTACAGTATTGTCACTGACATATTCAGGCTCTTCCCAGAGGGCATTTATGATCTCATCTTTACTAAATACTCTCTGCTTTCTCAGTGCTAAATATGCCAAAATATCAAAAGTTTTACCATTAAGAGAGATTATTTTATCGTCATATTCTATTTTTTTGTTTTTGATATCTATACAGAGTTTGTCTATATTGATTTTTGTGCCATAGAGATTACGCATATTTGCCAAGACTCTTGCAGCTATTAAATCCGGTTCATATATATGATTGTAAATGACATCATCTACACCAAGAGCAAAAAAGGCTCTTTGCTCTTCGGGTCTCTCTGTTAGAAGTATTATTTTGGTCTCTTTTTTCTTTTTCTTTATCTCATTGACATATCTCTCAAGAGAGAATCTTATACCTTCATCTACTATAATAATAAGCTCATAGTGTCTGAAATATGTAAAATTACTGGCATCATAGAGGTCAATAGCACTATCGACGATACAGATAAAATATTTACCAATCTCCCTCTCCACTTCTTTGGCGAAAGATTCGTCGAAACCTACTGTTAATATCCTCATTCCTGCCTATCCTACCTAAAAGTATAATCGCACCTTTTATAAAAGCCCGACCTATACCGAATTTATATCTAAAAGTCGCTTATTTAAAAATAAAAGTAAAATTCAGGATAGTTTGGATATTTTATATACTATCTCTCTTTTCCCATTTCGTTCCCTCTGCTGTATCCATTAGAGATACCCCCATTTTACTCAATTCATCTCTGATTTCATCGGCTTTTGAATAGTTTTTCTCTTTTTTTGCTAAATTTCTCTCTTCTATCAATTGCTCTATCTTTACTCTCTCTTCATTGCTGATACCATATTGAAACCACTCATACGGCTCACTGCTTCCAAAACCCAAAAGTGTATCAACAAACTCTATATTGGCAGCTATCTCTTTTTTGAGAGCTTTGTTTTTAGGCTCATTGTCGAGTTTTTCGTTAGACTCAGAAATCATTGTATCTACTACAGATAGAGCTTTGGAGCTGTTTAAATCATCTGTCATTGCACCAAGCAGACTGTTTTTAAATTCTTTATTGACACAAGAGGCTTTTGTTGGCATCACTCTCATCTTGAGTCTATAGAGTTTGTCAAGTCTCTTTTTCGCTGAGAGAAGATCTACTTCATTAAAATTAAAATCATTTCTGTAATGCACACTGATTAGATAAAATCTCAACAATTCTCCCGGATAGATAGAGAGGGCATCTTTTAGAAAAAAGCTGTTGCCAAGTGATTTACTCATCTTCTCGCCATCTATTTGCACAAAACCGTTGTGCATCCAGTATTTGGCTATCTCATGACCTGTAGAGCATCTTGTTTGTGCCGCTTCATTTTCATGGTGAGGAAAGAGCAAGTCTGCACCTCCGCCGTGTATATCTATTGTATATTTTTCATCTCCTTCGAAATGCTTCTCTATCATAGCCGAACACTCTATATGCCATCCGGGTCTGCCTTCACCAAGGGATGTGTTGAAACATACATCATTTTCACCGCTACAGGCTTTCCATAGTGCAAAATCTTTGGGGTCTCTTTTTTCGTCTGCGTGACACACTCTGCTGATATTTTCATTTTCATCTCTGTTTAGGTGTGAAATAGATCCGTATGAGCTGTCCTTTGATGTATCAAAATAGATATCGCCGTTGCTTATTTTATAGGCACAACCACTCTCTAATAATTTGCTTATCATACTCTCTATGGCATCTAATGATTCAGTCGCTTTTGGCTCTATATCGGCTCTTTGTACATTGAGAGCATCCATCTCAGAGAGATACTTATCTATATACATTTGGGTAAGTTCTCTCAGATCCATACCTGTTTGAGACATCTTTTTGATAATTTTGTCATCTATATCAGTGAAGTTTTTTGCCATTGTGGTACGATATCCCAAGGCTCTTAGTGTGCGTGTGAGCAGATCAAAGCTCAATGCACTTCTGGCATGTCCTAGGTGTGCATCATCATATACGGTGGGACCGCACACATAAATAGTGGCTTCTTTCTCTTTGATAGGGATAAAAGGTACTTTTTCTTTTTTTACCGAGTCATATATTTTCATTTGCATATTAAAACTGCCTTGTTGTTATTATTATTATAAATGAAGATTGTAACATAAAAAGGTCTCTTTGAACTACTTCCCGCACAGGCTTATAGCTACACCTTCTCTCAAGCCGTCATCTATTACTATAGCACTGTCTCTATCCAAAATCTTATATATACTTTTTAGTATCTCAATACCTACCGGTATCAGATCCTCTCTTCCTGCTCCTACTGCTTTGCTTACTTCATTTGGAGTCATTAATTGCAGTCTGTCATATGCCTTATCTATATCTGACATACTCAAAATATTTCCGTTGATTTTTGCAGGATTATAATTATCATAATCCATACCCTGTTTTAATGCTTCTACCGTGGTGGGAGTTCCTGCAGTTACGACAAATACAGCACTCTTTTTTATCGTTTTGTCTATGGAAAAAACAAACTCTTTTAAATTTTGCAATTCATAATCAAGAGCATCTTTTAGCTTATCTATGCTTTTATATTTTTGAGACAGTGTCAATATTCCGATTTTGAAGCTTTTTGTATCAAAAGAGCCGTTTGAATATATACCTATCTCAGTAGAGCCTCCTCCTATATCTATGGCTATGATATTTTGGTTATCTAATCCTATGATAGATAATCTGTGTCTTATTGCCTCCATAGTCAATTTTGCCTCTTCATATCCATCTATTATCTCAAATCTTATACCTGTAATGCTCTCTATATCTTTGAGGAATGATGCTCCGTTTTTAGCCAATCTTACCGCTTCGGTGCTGACGGCTCTGACAGCTATATTTTGATTTCCAAATTTGGATATGAGTTGTTTGCCTTTTTTTACAGCTGATATTACTCTCTCTTTTGTAGTCTCTTTTATAAGACCATTTTCACTGATACCGTCTGCTGTTCTTACGATACTCTCATGTGATGATAAAAATTTGCCACTTTTACACTCCAAAAGAGTCCCTCTTAGCGTATTGGAACCCAAATCCAATCCGTAGGCATATTTTTTTGTAAATATCTGTTTATTCATGTTCTTCCAATAGAATATTATTAGTTAATGTTCTGTAAAACTGTTCAGCATTTATAGGTTTTTTTAAAATATTTTTTATAGCTGTCATTTTTGTTATTTCTATTAAATTATTATTTTGTTTGCTTATCAAACCTATTGTTTTATTTTCCATATTGTAGTTGGATATATATTCTATCAATAATTTCATATTATTCATATTTTCTATTATATTATCCAAACAGATTATTAATATTTCAGAATCAGGTAAATATTCTATTGCTTCATCTATATTTTTGAAGATACTGAGTGATAAACCACTGTTTTCTAACATTAATTCTATAGATATTCTATCAGTATATTCTTTACTGATGATGAT
>WFNP01000022.1 GCA_015488535.1 Nitratifractor sp. | reverse complement strand
ATTTCCTATTTTTTCGCTCCGTTTAAGTTATTCTTTATAGGATTGCTTTTATATATATGGTTGAATGATAGTAGAAAATTCTTATAATATAAATTGCTGTTTATATTGATATTTTTATATAAGATAATATGATTTTCCAGATGAAAAAGTTATTCACATAGTGAAAAAAGTGTGAAAATATCGATATAGCGATAAATAATTTTCTAGATTTTTTAATATGATTTTTTTAAATTTATTCACTATGTGAAAAAGATGTGAATAAATAGTGAGTAACCATATACTTTTTCACTTTACTGCTCTGAATGTAACAAAATTTGCCCATTGAAATACAGTATCTACCCGTTTGAAACCTGCTTCACGGCACATTTGGATATTTTCATCTATTGTAAATGGTATCAAAACATTTTCAAGTGCTTCTCTTTTGGCAGATATCTCATAATCACTGTATCCCTGTGAGCGTTTGTAATCGTAATATATATCTATCATAATCTTATCTAGTTTACTATCATGAAAAACTACCTTTTCAGAGAAATAAAACTCTCCGTCTTCGTTCAATCCGTCATATATCTTTTTTACAAGTGGAGGTCTCTTTATTGGTCGTATGAATTGCAATGTATAGTTGGATACTATAATATCTTCGTTTGAGATAGGATATTTAAGTATATCACCCTCTATCAACTCTATATCTGCTCCAAATGCTTTGGCTTTGGATAATGCTCTTTCAATCATTGCAGGAGAATTATCTATACCTTTGAGTCGTATAGGGAAGTTGGCTCGTTTATGAAGCTCTATCAGCAGTTTGGCAGTAGATGAACCCAAATCCAAAACTGATAATTTATCTTTTTTCTGAGATAGTATCAATTTGCATATCAGCTCTATTACATCATTGTAGTATGGAACAGAGCGACTGAGCATATCATCAAATACAGCCGCAACAGTTTCATCAAATTCAAATTTTTTATTTAGAGCTTTACTGAATACCTTATCCTCTTCCATCATTTTACAAACCGTTGTATGTCAGAGATATCTTATCTTTGGCAATGTTTATATTTTTTATATTCGGATTTATATGATATACAGGAATCAAAGACAACTCTCCTGCTACCATTTGTTCAATCAGCTTTTTGTCTTTGTCTATGACATATTCAGAGAGTTTTTTATCTGCAAATGTATAATCTGTAGCCCTTAATCCGTATAGATAGAGATTATTATCTTCTTCATTATGAATTATTTTGCCATTTAGTGTGATTTTACCTGTAATTCCTTCCGGAATGGCAAAACTTTTGTATATGAAATCTGATTCCACTGTCACACCATCTCTGGTTTTGCCGTCTCTTTCGATTTCAGCATTGACAATTTTGATACTGTCGTCACCTGCTTTTTGGCTTATGGGCATTTTGAGATTGATTACTTTGTTTATCTCTTTGAGAGTCAATTCACGAGTGGTATCTGTTTTTGTATTTATTTTAGGTTGTTGGGTGCATCCTGTCATTAATATTGAAACAACGCTTATAAATATCACTAAATAGCTTTTCATTTTTTGTCCTCTTGAAGTATTTATTCTTTTATAATTATACACTTGATTGCAGTAGAGTTAATTTTTTATCCTTTAACAGATATACTCTGTCACACATTTTTGCCATCTCTTCATCGTGAGTGACCAAAAATAGTGAAGCATTTTTCTCTCTGATATAGCTAATTATTGTATCCATTACAATATGTGCATTTTCTCTGTCTAAATTTCCTGTAGGCTCATCTGCAAACAGTATCTTTGGCTCTTTTGCCAATACTCTGGCTATGGATACTCTCTGCTGTTGTCCACCTGATAGAGTAGATGCTCTCTGTTTGAGTACATGCTCTATATCAAGCCTTTTTAAAACTTGTGTATCAATCTTTTTGTTTGCCATAAGTGAGGCTATTTCTATATTTTCTATACCACTCATACCTTTGAAGAGATAGTGCATTTGAAATACTATGCCTGTATCGTATCTTCTGATACTGTCTGCTTCTTTGGTGGGAATGGAATATATATCTTTGCCATTGAGTATTACTCTGCCCTTGTGTGGTTTTAAAAATCCGGACAGGTTGTGCAGTAGCGTTGATTTACCACTACCGCTTCTGCCTATCACTGCCACACTGCAAGATCTGTTGATGGATATATCTATATCTTTATACAAAAGATAATCAAAACTGTGTGAGAGTCCTTTTGCCTCTATCAATGGAGTCTTTGTATCAATCTTCAAGCAAATCTTCCTCTTTTCTCTTTTGGTAGAAATAGTTGGTAGCCTCTACAAATCCATCTACATTACCACAGTCAAATCTCTTGCCTTCGAATTTGTAAGCTATTACCATACCGTCTTTTGCCTGGCTTCTGAGAGCATCGGTTATCTGTATCTCTCCTCCTTTTCCCTCTTCTGTCTCTTCTATCTTCTGAAAGATATCGGGCGTAAGTATATATCTGCCTATAATTGCCAGATTTGACGGAGCTTCTTCGTATGCTGGTTTCTCTACCATATCATCTACCATTATCAGTGTATCATCTATATTTCTGCCGGATACTACACCATATTTGGATATCTCTTCTCCATCTACCTCCTGCACGGCAACAACGGAGCATCTATACTTTTCATATATTTTTATCATTTGAGAGAGTACACCTGTGCCTTTTGGATTGTGACACAAATCATCAGCCAGTATTACGGCAAAGGGTTCATTTCCTATCAACACCTTTCCTTTTAAAATAGCATCTCCCAAGCCTTTCATCTCTTTTTGTCTGGTATATGTAAATGTGCATTGTTCTATCAAATTTCTGATATCATCAAGCAGATGCTCTTTACTACTGCCTTTGATTTGATGTTCTAGTTCATAACTGATATCAAAATGATCTTCTATGGCTCTTTTGCCTCTGCCTGTAATAATAGCCATAGTATCTATTCCTGCTTCTACTGCTTCTTCCACACCATATTGAATAAGAGGTTTTGTAAGTATTGGCAACATCTCTTTTGGCATGGCTTTTGTAGCAGGTAAAAATCTGGTGCCATATCCAGCTGCCGGAAAGAGACACTTTTTAATTGACGCCATTTGATTTCCTTATATATTTTTTATTTCTCTACATTCCATATATTTTCATATCTTTGTGCATACCTCTGTGCATTTTATGCATCATTCCTCTGCAACCCATATTGTTTCCTTTTTGGGCAAAATTGTCATAGAGATACTCAGCTATTTTATCCAACTCTTCAGGTGTAACATTATCTTTTTGTGAAGGCATCAGATTGAATCTCTGGATAGTATTTTTTTCACATAGTGCTTTTTCTTTAGATGGATGTATTACATAGTCTTTGATAAAAGCTTTAAACCCCTTTTTATTAGGATGTGCCATTTTGACATGCATAGTAATTCCCATAACCGGAGGTGCTACCATTTTGGAAAAGTCTGATGGTCGGTGCATAATATGACACATTGAGCATTTTGCTTTGAAGAGAGCCTCACCACTTGTATGAGCTTGAGTAGCAGATATAGACAGTGCCATAACTATAATAAGAGATAATTTTAATTTCATAGTCATATCCTTTTTATGAGTAATTTTAGATAGATTGTATATGATAGCGTGATAAATATTTAAAAATGATAAGAGTAATCATAAGGATTTATATGAGATTGGATAATGCTCTTGTAGATAGAGGATTGATTGAGAGTAGAAACAAAGCTCAAGAGGCTATAAAAAGTGGTATTGTTACTATAAATGGCAATATAATCAAAAAACCATCTGCCAAAGTAACAGATAATGATATTGTATATATCACCAAAGATAAAATTTTTGTATCCCGTGCAGCTATGAAGTTGGAGGGATTTTTACAAGAGATAAATTTGGATATCAAAGATAAAACAGCTCTTGATATAGGAAGTAGCACCGGAGGCTTTACGCAAGTATTGTTGGATAGTGGTGTAAAAAGTGTAGATGCTGTGGATGTAGGCACAGACCAACTCCACCCAATACTAAGAGATGATAGCAGAGTTAGAGTTTTTGAACAAACTGATATCAGAGATTTTGATGCCGGATACAGATATGATTTGATAGTATCTGATATCTCTTTTATTTCACTAAATCTTGTATTGGCTCATATTGATAGATTAGCTAAAAGTGGAGCTGATATTATTCTGCTTTTTAAGCCCCAATTTGAAGTAGGCAAAGAGGTCAAAAGAGATAAAAAAGGGGTGGTAACTGACAAAAAAGCAATAAAAGAGGCACAAAATAGATTTTTGGAACATATATCATCTCTAAATTGGGAAATAATATACTCCGCTGATAGTGTAATAGCTGGTAAAGAGGGAAATGTAGAGAGGGTATATTATTTTAGGAAGCAGTATTAAGATATTTTTAATATAATGAATCTTATAAAACAAAGGAGATTTGAATATGCAGACAGTTACATTAAAACTTGAAGATTCAGTAGCTGACAAGTTTTTATGGCTTTTAAGCCATTTTGATAAACAAGAGATTAGCATAATTGATAAAGATGAATATATTAGTGATGATGACTATTTAAGAAGTATTGATGGAATGGTTGAAAGCATACTTGAAGCTAGAAAAGAGCCTATTGAAAAAGGTGTTACATTAGATAAATTAGAATGGTAATATGTATAAACTTATTTTTATGACTCAAGCTCAAAAAGATGCAAAAAATTTAGCTTCAAGTGGTTTAAAACAAAAAACCATGAAACTACTCAAAATTATACAAAATAACCCATTTCAGTATCCTCCTGAATTTGAATATCTAAAAGGTGATATGAGTGGCTTAATTAGTAGAAGAATAAATAAGCAACATAGATTGGTTTATGAGGTTTTTGAGGAAGAAAAAATAGTTAAAATTTATAGAATGTGGAAGCATTATGAGTAAAATATTCACAAAATTCTGCACTAAATAGGAGTAGCCATAAAGATAAGCACTATCCATCTATCACAATCTTCTCCCCAAATGGCACCTTGGCTTCACTATTTAATATCCACAGAGTCTCAATTTCAGGTGCATTATCAGGAAAAGAGCCTTGGGCATCAGTGAAATAGATTATTAATTTTGGATTATCCAAATATCTGCTTATATACTCAAACACAGCTCTGAAATCTGTGGCACCTCCCCCTTCTATTTTGGGTCTGATGATTGGTTCAGCAGTAGTATATCTATCCACACTTCTAATCTTATAATCACAGGTTATTACATCTATAATATAATCTGAAAAACTCATCATAATAGATTCCAGTTCTGAAAAAAATTGAGCCAAAGAGTTATCATCTATTGAACCACTTACATCAATAGCTACAACTATCTCCAAAGTTTTAGAGTATAAAGAGGGAAGAGCATAGCCTCTATATAGATGTTTGCTGTTTGGAGGCATAAAGCGGTATGAGCTTTTTAAAAACTCATTTATATATCTTCTTAATCTCTCTTTCCAATCTATTTGGTTTTTAAAATATGATGGCACAAGCCTATCCAATCCCTCCGGCAAGAGAGACTCTTTTTTCATTTTATCAAACAGGCTTTTTAGGTATGCTTTTTCCAATTTTTTATCAAGTTTATTATTATCATCCTCACTATCTTGCTCATCATCACTCTCATCTTCATCAACATTATTGTCATTGGATAGTATATTATAAATCTCTTCTGCATACATACCCTCAAATTGCATATCATATGGTGCTTGAAGTGGAAGTATGAAGCCATTTTGAAGTAGCATTGAATTGATTGCATAATCGGTTGCCAAATTCCAAAGGCGACTGCTTCTTTTATTGGCTCTGTCTTCATGATGCAATACCTTTTTCATAGCACTGTTTGCCAGTATTGCCATTAGCTCAGCACTGCTTAGATTATTAGCCCAGTTGCTATTTAAATAGAGTTTAGAGTTTTTGTATCTGTATGTAGGTATTGAATTACTATCTATTACATCTATACCCGAAGCGATATTACCAAAATATGGAGCCTCTATCATTAGTGAAGCTTTGGCTTTTTGTAGTTTGGAGTTATCCATCTGTTATCCTAAAAGATAAGCAAATTTTTCTACCCATCTACTCCACTCACTGCTATCTTCAAGCTCAAAACCGTTTAATTGCAACTCTTTTATCATCATTACAGCAAATTCAGGAGGCAGACTCATACTATAATCTATCACATTATCAAGAGCTGTAATTATATTGTCTCTTTTTAATGCACTTACTACTCCGGTAACCAATATGGTTAAAACTTTTACATCATCTGAGCATTTTGGATTTTTGCCATCTAATATATCTTGAATATTTGGTAAATCTTTGGCTACTTGCATAAAACTTACCAAATTTACAGCCTCCTCTTCTCCTACTGCTGAACTAATCCCTTCTATATATAACTCTTTTGGAAGAGAGCTTTTTAGGATTTTATCTACATAACTCCAAGAGCGAGGCGTAGCAAATGCTTTTTGAGTATTGTCCGGCTCAAATCTAAACAGAGACTCTGGAGAATAAGAGAGATAAGCTATTAAAATATCCTCTATATTGCTACTGTATGCCCATTTTTTCCACTCATTGATATCTACATCAAGCTCCAAATGAACAAACCTGTTTGCAAGCGGTGGAGGCATACGATATACCACTCCTCTATCATTCTCCCTGTTTCCGGCAGCTATTATACTCCACCCCTTTGGTAACTCATACTCTCCCACTTTTCTATCAAGCACTAACTGATAAGCCGATGCTTGCACAGCCGGTGGAGCACTGTTTATCTCATCTAAAAAGAGTATCCCTCTTGAGTTTTTATCGTGTGGCAAGAATGATGGAGATGCCCATACCCCTTTTTGGCTCTTTGCATCAAAAAACGGTATCCCTTTCAAATCGGTCGGATCAAGCAAAGACAATCTCAAATCCAAAAACTCTAAATCGTTTTTCTTGGCTATCTCTTTGACAATAGAGGATTTGCCAATCCCCGGTGGTCCCCATATAAAAGCAGGAAGCTTTACCTCTATCATACTTTGCAAAGTTGTTATTAATTCAGATGCTTTCATATATTTTATATTCCTTCAGATATTTTAACTTCTAAATATTATCCAAATAGATATTATCTTTTTTTGTGTTAAAATATAATCACTCCAACATAAAAAGGAAGAATATGTTTATAGAAGAGTTACTTAAAAAAATAGACAGAACTCATAAAACTCTTACAAAAGAGGATAGAAAGCAGTTATTGATAGATGCAAGGATATTAGATAACTATGGATTTTATGATAAACGCTATTTTAGTGCTAAGACAGTAGCAAAAAGTAAAAATATCAATAGATTATCCAAATAGATGTACTCTTCAAAACCTACATTAGTTTATGGCTTTCATGGATTAGATAGGAGTGTCGCTTATAAAATTTTGAATCAAGAAGATGATTTCAAACATAGTAATAATGATTATGATTGGCTTGGAGATGGTGTATATTTTTGGGAGAATAACTATTTTCGTGCAAAAGAGTATGCAGAGATAGCATCTAAAAGAAAAAATTCAAATATTAAAGAGCCTTTTGTATTAGGAGCAATAATAGATCTTGGAAATTGTCTTGATTTACTTGATCAAAAATATATAGATTTTCTTGCACAGACATATATATATTTTAAAAATGACTTAGAGTCTCAAGGTTTGCCACTACCGGAAAACTCTCCTTTTGGACCTCATGATTTTGATTTTAAAAAGAGAGATTTGGATTGTGCTGTAATTCGATATGCACACAAATTAGCAGAAAGAGAGGGAGTTATATTTGATTCTGTAAGAGCTGCTTTTTGGGAAGGAGAAGAGATTTATCCGGGAGCAGGATTTAGACAAGGAAATCATATTCAAATAGCTATACGAAATTTAGAGTGTATAAAAGGTGTATTTCTTCCAAGAAAAAAACACAAATAACAGATAATATATTAAAATTATCTCATTCCCATCTCTTTATTTGCCTCTTTTACAAATTTTTCATTATATTGCAGTATCAGCCATAGGCTATGGTCAGTTTTTAACTGATGGAGTATATCCATTGGAGTTGATCTGTTTTTTGCCAATGCTTTTAGATACTCATAATCTTGCTTTTGATAAATCTTTCTTAAAATATCCTCCGGTGTGGCTGGATTTTGGGCTAATGATATTATGGTTTCACTATCGGCACTTTTGTAAATCTCTCTAATAAGCTCTTTTGGCATAGATGGATTTAGGGCTAAATATTTATGTAGAGTTTTATCACTATATAGTTTTTGGGCTGTTTGAGTATCAATAGATGGATTTTTAGCAAGTGCCTTTTTTATCTCTTTGTTATCTAAATCTATCAAAATATCTATCATCTCTTTATCTAAATTTAGATTTGAAGCAATTTCAGATAAAATTGATAAATCATCTATCTCTTTAATAGTCTCTAAGAGTAAATCTTTATCAAATTTTTTATTTTTGAGCATATCTTTTTTTAGCTCATCTGATACTCTGTTTAGTAATTTTTTAAAAACTTTATTACTCAAAGATGTATTTCTTGCCAATGCTTCATCTATCATCTTATCATCTCTATTGACCAGACTCTCCATTAAATTATCATCAATAGCCGGATTTAATGCAAGACAAATATTGATATCTTTATCTCTTTTATTAAAAAGTGTTTTGATAGTTTGTGGCAAAACAGTATCCCTCATAGCTACAGCTTGAGGTATGGTTATAGACTGTTTGCCTCTTAGTCTAAATTCATAGTGTGGGAGATTGAGCAAGATATCAAGCAGATTAGGGTTATCAGTGGTATTTATCAATTTCAACAGTGTAGCAGGTGAATATAGAGCGTCTCTTTCATAAGTGCCAAGATGTAAAAATCTCTCCATCAAAGCCCAATATACATATCTGTCATCGTCATCATCTAATAACTCTTCCCCTCTCCACTCATACAAAGATAGTAATTTTATAAAAAACTCATCATCTATATACTCATTTTGAAGCAGTCTTATAAGTCTGTCTCTATCTTTTGACAGTTTTAGAGCCATTAGAGTCTCATTGACTTTTAGATTATCACTCATAAGCTTTTCTAAATGTTTCATATCATATTTTGGAACTTTAGCACTGTAAGCTTTATCACTGATATCCTCTTCAATTGTATTTAATCTACTGCTTTCAATTGTGGCAATTACTCCATCTTCATAATCTTTGACCACCTCAAAGCCTCTTTTGGTAAGAAACTTTTTCATCTCATCAAATGTAAAATAGTTACTTTTGCCTACTATTAAAATTTTTCCATTTTGCTTTGATATTAGAGTCTTTAACATATATGTAAACCTCAATTTAAATTCATATTTAGTATATCGGAATTTGATTATTTAGAAAAGTCAAAGAAAAGAAAGTATAAGATAGTTGGAGTCAACCTTGAAGTTATACTCCACATCAGGAGATGTGGAGTAAGTATGAAACTTTTGTCTCTTTAAATAATATAATTATTGTGCGTGTCCGCTTAGATACAAACCAACAGCTTGTAGAGCTTTGCCTTTTAAAGCTCCACACATATTGTTAGAGGTTATATAACTTTTTGCCTCAGCTGGAGTCTTAAATCTTTTATCTATTTGCTTACACTTCATTTTATAAATCTGCTCACCCTTTTTTGCCATCATAGCTTGTCTTTGGGTTATCATTTTGGCTTCATTCTCATAGTCTTTTTGGGCAATTTTTAAAGCCTCTTCAAAACTCATCACTTTTCCGCCAAACTCTTTGGCAAACTTTTGTGCTGCTTCTTTTGTGCTGAATGCATACTTACTCACCTTTGACATAGTTGCCGGTTTTTTACTGCCTACTACATACCACGCACTTTTAGCTGGTATAAATTTAAGAGTAGTGTTATCTACCACTTTGATATCTTCTATCTTTTTACCTGCTTTCATCTCTTCTACCAGACAGTGCATAGAGCAAAACTGCTCAACCTTGCCATCTACTTTGGCTGCATGGTTGGTGCGGTAAAACATAGGCAGAGTCATACCGCATTTTGGACAAAACATTTTACCCTCACCCTTTTGCAATAGTTGAGCTTGATTCATAGGCACCATTTGATATTTTTTTGGCATCTTCATACCGTGATGATGTCCCATACCTTCTGCAGACAATCCTGTAAGCATTGCAATCATTGCAAAGAGTGCAATAATAGACTTTTTCATTTATACTCCTAATAAGTGATTTAGCTTCAAATTATATGTAAGGGAGTGTTAATTAATAGTTAATTTTAATATTTGAGTATAATTTCACTTTTAAATAAATTAAATGGATACAACAAATGAATATACAGTTGGCAGTTTCACTACTATTTTTTATTGTTGCATTGACAAGTGCCAGATATAAAAGCAAAAAAAAAGCTTATTTGGTACTCAATGCATCTTTGGTTGTAATATATCTGCTTGTAACAATTACTTATCTTTCTGCAAACTTCTTTACCGGTCACGGTGTAGATGAGGCTGTTATATATACGATTGTTTATGGTTTGGGAGATGCCGGATTTGGTGATTATATAGTATTGATTGCAGTTACAACACTCGGAGTAATTGCAACTTTTGCTATCGGATACTTCTATTACAGATTTATCAAAGGATACAAACATCCTAGTCCATCTAAGATAAAGGGATTTATTCATAATACATTTTTTATTTTAGCTTTTTTATCCCATCCTCTTTTTTATAATCTTTATCAAATATACAGTTACAGGAGTATCAAACACTCAAATGACTTTTATCAATACTACAAAAAGCCTAAAATTTCCCAGATAGAGGGAAAAAAGATGAATTTGGTCTATATTGTGGCTGAGAGTTTTGAAAGGACTTATTTTGATGAAAAACTTTTTCCAAATCTTGTCACTCATCTCAAAAAAATAAAAAACCACTCTACAGAATTTACAGATGTAAAGCAAGTAATTGCTACAGGTTGGACAATAGGAGGTCTTACAGCAACTCAGTGTGCTATTCCTCTTTTTACTCCATCAGATGGTAATAGTATGGGTGGAAGTGACAAATATCTGCCTGGTGCTGTATGTCTGGGTGATGTATTACATAAAGCAGGATATCATCAAGTATATATACAGGGAGCTTCTACCAAATTTTCAGGCAAAGATAAATTTTTCAAAACTCATAAATATGATGAAATTTACGGCAGAGATGAGTTGCAAGGGCGTTTGAAAGATAAAAATTATCTCAATGCGTGGGGATTGTATGATGATACTACATTTGATATTGCATACAAAAAATATGAAGATTTATCAAAAAGCGGTAAGCCCTTTTCACTTGTAATAATGACACTAGATACCCATCATCCTGACGGTCATATCTCCAAAACCTGTAAAGAGGCGGGGATTAAATATGGTAATGGAGATAATCCTATCTTAAATGCTGTTAAATGTAGCGATTATCTAATATCAAAACTGATAGATAAGATAAAGCACTCAAAATATGCCAAAGATACAATTATTGTGATGACTTCAGATCATTTGGCAATGGAAAATACTGCCACTTCTATTTTGAAAAAGGGAAAAAGAAGAGATTTTGTAATGCTCATAGACCCAAAAGACAAGGGCAGGCATTTGATTATAAATAAACCGGCATTAATGTTTGACCAAGCATCTACTATCTTAAATAAACTTGGCATTAAAACAGATTTGGGACTTGGTAGAGATATATTACATGAAGATTCACTTGCGGTTAAATTTAAAGATATAGATAAAAAGCTATACTCCTGGAGAGAGGATATCTTAAAATTTTGGAAATTCCCCAAGCTATCATCTTCAATAGATATAAATGTATCTGATAACAGTGCATTAATCTCTTCTGATAGATATAAATTACCATTATATTTGGAGATTGAGGCAGATAAAACAATTGAACCTCATTTTGATTTGAATATATTTGACAAAACTCATCATATCTCATATCAACTCTCCAAACTGCCCAAATATAAACGATTTATATGGATAGACAGTTGTGAAAAAATCAATTTTGTATATGGCACTAAATTTAACAAAGAGATATGCGTAGCCAAAGGAACACTTTCAAAAGGTGTAAATATCATAGCTTTGGATAATGATAATAATATTTCAACAACAATAGATAACAGAGATTTAATAGGTGCCGGAAAATATGATGATATATCTTTGAAAATGAAAAAGTTGGTGGATATCAAATTCATAGAACCTGTATTCTCATTTTTAGTAGATGCCAAAAAAGTATATCACTCCTCTTTGAGTGATGGTATAGATTTCAAAAAAGATGGATACCCCGATTTTATCAGAAAAGTCTGGGGTGTATCAGGCAAAGAATCATGGGGGAGGTGGTCAGATGCAAATTTGGCACCATCAGTAAAATTTCAATTCAAAAAACCTCTTCCAAAAGATTTTATGCTTGAGTTGAAGGTAGGGGCTTTTGGTAAAAATATTGGAAAAGATACACTCATAAAAGTTGGAAATATTACCAAAAGATTGAAGATATCATCATATAACCCAAGAGTTTATAAAATTAAATTTGATGGAGTAAACAGTGATATGATAGAGTTTATAGCTCCATCACCTCAATCTCCCTCAAAAAATGGCAGAAAGCTTGGGATAAGTTTTGAGAGTCTCAAAATTTTGAAATGATTTGACTAATTAAAACTTGTTTCTGTTATTTAGAAAGGTACATCTCAAGCTTTTCTATCAAATTATCTAGTCTAACAGGCTTTACAAGGACATCATCAGCTCCGGCATCTATCATTTTGTCTCTTGTTTGTCTGAGGGCATCACCTGTTAGACCTATGATTATAACATTTTCAATCTCTTCATTCTTTTCAAATTCTCTGATTGCTTTTATAGCTTCAGAGCCATTGACTTTGTTCATATTCTCATCCATGAAAATGATATCTATATTATCGTGATTTTTTACATACTCTTTTACTGCCTCATCTCCGTCAGAGGCTGATAACATTTTTACATCCAGTGATTTGAATAACTCTTGCATAAATTTCAGATTGATAGGATTGTCATCTGCAGTGAGTGCAACTTTGCCTGATAGTTTCTTTTTGGTCTCTTCAATCATAGAGTCATATAGTTTGTTATTATCTCTTTTCTCACCGTTAATACTTCTAATAATAGTATTTGGCAAGATGGGTGTATTGATTTTTTCTACCTTTTTATCAAATATACAATCATCATCAACTGTATTGTCGCAACCAAATATTACAAATTTTACATTGTTTTTTAATGCTTCAAAAATTTTATCCTGATACTCTATTGCACTCTCTTTGGATATAAAAACTGTGTCATACTCATATTTGTCAAATTTATCAATTTTATAGCCAGAATCTGTCATATATTCGATATATCTGTTGATTGAATTTATGATATTTTTACATTTGCCTTTTTGATAAACGGCAATACTTTTACTATGGAGTATATCTCTTTCATATGTAGCTTTTACAAGTGGAGGAGTATTACATGGTATTGTGAAATAAAAAAGACTGCCTTTACCCTCTTTGGATTTTAATTGTAATTTTCCTCCCAGTCTTATGGTCAGTTGCATAGCTATGCTCAAGCCCAGTCCGGTACCTCCGTATTTCTGTGCTGTTTCAGAACTCTCTTGCTCAAATGGTGCAAATATTTTGCTCTGTTTCTCTTTTGGGATACCTATACCGCTATCTTGAACTTTGACTGTCATACCGTCTATCTTGGCATCATAGATTATCTCCAAATCTATTGAACCTCCGTTTGGAGTGAATTTCAGTGCATTACTCAAAAGATTGTTTATAATCTGTCGTATTCTCATGGGGTCTGAGATTATTATTTCAGGCAAAGCAGGGTCAAAGTATGTGCTGAAACATATTCCTTTTTTCAAAGAGGCATTAGCAAATATTTGGGCTGAATCTTCCAAATCTTTGTGAGGTGAAAATTCTGTTTTGTTTATATCCATCTTGCCACTTTTAATTTTTGCCAAATCCAGAGCATCATTGATGAGAGTTACTATGTTTTCACCACTTTTTATAGCAGATTCTATATAATCTATTTTGATTTCATCTTTTTCTTTTAGTTTCAACAAATCTAAAAAGCCAAGTAGTGCATTCATAGGGGCTCTCACATCATGAATGATTGATGAGAAGTATAAATCTTTATACTTCAACTCTTTTCTCAGTTTCTCCTGTATCTGGAGGCACTCTTTTAGACTATCTGATTCTTCATCTACAGTTTTACTATCATCAAATACCAAAGAGTCATTTTTAAGAAGTTTTCTGATTACAGGAGAGAAACGAATCATATAATCCATATCTTTTTGTATAAATTGATTTAAATTGTCACTATATGTAGCTGCCCATATCATAGCTACTACATCTGTATTGTCGGTATCTGTTATTGGCACTACCAGCAAATCTTTGAGTTTCTTTTCTGAGTCATTCAAGAGGTCGTCTATTTTTTTATTGTATATGAAACTGATTTGAATATCATTGGATATTAGTGGCTGTTTACTTCTTAATGCTTCGGTTATAATAGAATTATCATTGTCAGACAGAGATAGCTTTTTTGTAATATCGGCATATTCCAAAATATATATATCTTCATCTTCTTTAGTGACTTTTACCAGATATATAATATCAGCCGGTATGATTCTTTGAATGATAGATGTACAAAAAGATATCAACTCCTTTTTATTATCCGTTGTTGATATTTTCTTTTCACACTCTGCCATCAGTTTCAAAAATTCATTTTCGCTAAGCTCTTTTTTTATCTTTATATCCAAAACTAACTACCTCCAACTTAGATATTGTTTGCTATACTATCATTTTATAATAAATTTACCTATCATCTTCAGAGCGTTCACCTCGTTTTCTTGCATTGATTTCTATTGGCACACCTTCAAAATCAAATACACTTCTTAGAAAATTGCTGAGATATCTGATATAACTGAAGTGTAAGAGTTCTGGTTTATTTACTACCAGTGCAATTCTAGGCGGTTTTACAGCATACTGCACAGCATATTTGATACGCACTACCTGTCCGTGATGACTTGGGACATGGTGCCTTCTGATAGCTGTCTCTATCGCTTCATTCAATTTGCTTGTAGGTATTCTTGTTTTGTATCTTCTATATATATCTACAATCGTATCGAGCAGTCTGTGGACTCTCAGTCCTGTTTTGGCTGAGATGGTAAGGATCGGAGCATAATGTAAAAATTTTAATTCATCTCTTATCTCTTCAATGGCTTCTTTATACTCCTTTTCTCCTCTGATATCCCATTTGTTTACTACTATGATAGAGCCTAGTTTATATTTGTCTATAAGTCCGGCTATCCTCTCATCAAGCTCAGTTACACCTTCAGTGGCATCTATCATCAGTATTGCAATATCAGCCTCTTGTAGCATCTTTTCGGTTCTGCCCAGAGCATACTTTTCTATGCCTAAAATTTTGCTTCGTCTTCTAATCCCTGCTGTATCAACAAATGTAATCTCATAGTCATTATAAATTATACTCTCATCTATAGGGTCTATTGTGGTTCCTGCTACATCACTGACTACTGCTCTTTCTTCTTTTAGCAAAGCATTGAGCAGAGAGCTTTTACCGGTATTGGGTCTGCCTAAAATGGCTACTTTGATACTCCTATCCTCATCTTCTGATTCACTCTCTTGCATCTCAAGCAACTCTTCAAGAGAGGGTTCATCGCTATCTTGTAGTGTGATACTCTGCTTTGTAGGGGGTATATGATACTCAAGCCATTTGTAGAGATTGTTCATATTTCTGTTGTGGCTGACAGATATGCCAAATACATCATCTGCACCAAACTCCACAAACTCCCAAAACCTCTCCTGCTCTTCTCTGTCATTATCTATCTTGTTTACTACCAGTGCCATAGGTTTACCAAGCTGTTGCAAAGAGTAAAAGAGCTTTTTGTCTTCTTCCTGAGGCAGAGTTTTGCCATCTACCATAAAGAGTATGATATCAGCCTCTTTGGCGGCTTTTAATGACATTTGAGTTACCTTTTCAAACAGACCGTCTATCTCATCTATACCGCCAGTATCCATCAATTCAAACTCTCTGTCACCTGATATCGTGACAATATTTTTCTTGATATCTCTGGTCGTTCCGCTTACATCAGATGTGATGGCATCTCGTTTTCTTGCCAATCTGTTAAAGAGTGAACTCTTACCCACATTGGGTCTGCCTAAAATTGCTACTTTTTTCATACTATTAAATGTCTCCGTTTTTTCGTTTATTGGTATTTATTTGCATTAGGCATTGTAAATAAGCTAAAAGTTGTTTCAAATATTTATGAGGTATTGTTGGACAAAAACCCCACCTATAAAGATGCTTAAAAATACTTTTACTTTTATCCTTTACAATGCCCATTTCATAAAATATTGCTACTTACTCCACATCTGCTTATATGAAGTATAGCTACAAAGTTAGTTAACGCAAGTCTCGTTTAAGCCCAATCTTCTTAGAGAAGTAAATACTCTACATGGGGGTGGGACTTTAGTCCCACTTCTTTGGAAACTCATCTTTTTTGTGGGGCTGAAGCCCAACCCCCAAAGTGAATTGCACTTAGTTATCTCTTATCCGAGACTTGCGTTAGTTACACATCTAAAGATATGTAACTAGAAATATTTTGATTTATACTCTTTACATTGCCCAATACCCAATGCCTATATTTTAATTTCTAATATCTAATTCTAACAGCTTTTTGGATAAAATAGCCAAAAACTATAAATATACCGCAAATTTCGGTAAAGAGAAGGATTATTATATGGCTTTGAAGTGTGCTTTTTTATTCCCAGGACAAGGCTCCCAATCAGTAGGAATGGGTAAAGATTTTTATGATAACAGTGAATTGGTTAGAGATATATTTGTAAAAGTCAGTGAGAGAGTAGGAGTTGATTTTACAAATCTTTTGTTTGAAGAGAATGACAAACTGGAGCTGACTCAATATACACAACCTGCTATCTTGTTAGTTAGTAGCATAGCTCACAAACTCTTTGAAAATGAGATGCCTATCAAGCCTCATTTTGCTCTGGGGCATTCACTGGGAGAGTTTTCTGCTCTTACTAGTGTAGGAGCATTGGATATGATAGATGCTGTTGAGCTTGTGCATCTTAGAGGCAAACTGATGGCTGATGCATGTGAAGGGCAGGATGTAGGAATGCTTGTATCTTTGGGGCTTTTGGATGAAAAAGTAGAAGAGCTGTGTGAAAATGCACGAAAAGAGGGTATGCAGGTGTGGCCGGTAAACTATAATGCTGAAGGTCAAATTGTAATAGCCGGTATCAAGAGTGATTTGGCAAAATTAGAGCCTGTTTTAAAAGAAGCCGGAGCCAGAAGAGCAATGCTTCTTAATATGTCGGTAGCCAGTCACTGTCCACTTTTGCAAAGTGCAGTAGAGCCTCTTAAAGAAGCACTGGAAGATAAACTAAGAGATGAGTTTATAGCTCCTGTCATCTCCAATGTAACTGCCCAAAAATATGCTACCAAAGCAGAAGCTTTGGAGTTACTCCCTAAGCAGTTGGTATCTCCTGTGCTTTATAAACAATCTATTGCCAAATTTGATAGTGAAGTTGATTGCTATATAGAGTTTGGTAACGGTGCAGTGCTTAAAGGACTCAACAGAAGAGCTACAAAAAAGCCACACTTCAATGTATCAGATATGGCATCACTTGAAAATTCAATCAAATCTATCGAGGAGTTGGCGTGAAGATAGCTATTATGGGAGCAATGGTAGAAGAGGTGGATCCTTTTTTATCAGAGAGTGAGCATGAGCCTCTTTTGAAATATTTTAAAAAGCATAATGATATTGAGTATGGCGGTAATTTGTATCACGAAGCCAAATACAGAGATTTGGATATTGTGTTGGCATATTCCAAAATCGGCAAAGTCTATTCGGCTCTTACAGCTGCAACAATGATAGAGAAGTTTGGGTGTGAGATGTTACTCTTTACAGGAGTAGCAGGAGCGGTGGCACCGGATTTGAAAATAGGTGATTTGGTAGCAGCAATTCAACTGTGTCAGCACGATTTGGATATCACGGCATTTGGTCATCCACACGGATATGTGCCGGAGGGCAAAGTATATATAGAGCCATCAAAAGAGTTGCTACATATTGCCAAAGAGGTAGCAGATGACAGAGGCATTGAATTGAAAAAAGGCATCATAGCTACAGGAGACCAGTTTATCGCCGATGCTAAAAAGAAGAGGTGGATAGCAGATACATTTGATGCCGATGCTATTGAGATGGAGGGAGCATCAGTAGCTGTGGTATGTGACAGTTTGAATGTGCCGTTTTTTGTGCTAAGAGCCATAAGTGACGCAGCAGATATGGATGCGGCATTTGATTTTGATGAGTTTTTGAAGCACTCTTCAAAGGTTAGCAGCAGTTTTATAATAGGGATGTTAGAAAAGATTTCAAAAAGCGGTAATTAGTATATCTTTTATTAGAGTCATATAATAGAGAGGATAAAATCATTTATGACATACAAAGAGTGGTTTACAGAGCATGGTAAAAAACATGCCAAAATAGTTGCAAAACTTTCACATTTGAGTGATGAAGAGATAGTAGATTATTTTGATTTTGAGAATATGAAGCAAAAAGAGCCCGATTTTTGTCCTCTTTATGCCAAAAATAAAAAGTGTCATGATATGCAGGAGCTAAATTGTTATCTTTGTGCCTGTCCATATTTTAGATTTGATGATGAGGGACTGTTTGAAAAGAATAGCAATATAGTCAAAAGTATATGCTCTATAGATGCCAAAAACAGCTCTACCATCACTCACGACGGAGTTACACATCTAAACTGTTCAAACTGTGTGATACCTCACAAAAAGAGCTTCATTTTAAAAAACTTTTCTCTTGATTGGTTTGAAATGATGAAAGATTGCATAAGGGATAAAAATGAATAGTATTAATACACATAAAGCAATAAATGAGAGATTTAGCGGCAAAGTTATAAATATGACTGAGGGTAGCTCTAAAGTCATCTTACATACCAATATAGATATGGTAGCAGATGAGCATGGACTAATTCACGGCGGTTTTATATTCTCGGCTGCTGATTATGCGGCGATGGTAGCAGTAAATGATGCAAATGTAGTGCTAGGTGCGTCTGAGTGTAGATTTGTAGCACCTGTTATAAAGGGTGAGAGTGTCATATTTGAAGCTGATGTGATTTCACAAAAAGGCAAAAAAAGAGTCGTTGAGGTAGAGGCATTTGTAGAATCCAAAAAGGTATTTCAAGGTTTATTTACAGCTTTTGTTTTGGATAAACATATTTTAAAAAAGTAAAAATATATGTTAAAATAAAGAGAAGAGGAGTGAGATATGTTAAATATAGAAAAGATAAAATTTGATATTATTGATAATTTAAGACCTTTAAATCCTCATAAAATTATACTCTTTGGCTCTTATGCATATGGGAATCCTACTGATGATAGCGATATAGATTTATATATAGTTACAAATGATGAGTTTATACCTAATACATGGAAAGAGAAAAGTGAAATATATAAAAAAATTACTATTGCCATAAAAAATATAATGAAACAATATCCGATAGATTTGATTATTCATACTAAAGCTATGCATGATAAATTTGTAGAGATGGATAGTATGTTTAGTAGAAAAATATTGAATGAAGGTGTAATCATATCTTGAGAGCTTTTACGAAAGAGTGGTTGAAAGCAGCAGCGGATGATTTGCTTACAATAGAAGAAATTATTAATAATCCTCATTTGACACATATTGTTGCATTTCATGCACAGCAGTGTGTAGAAAAATGTATGAAAGCTGTTATTGAAGAGAATGAAATAGATATACCCAAAGTTCATAAATTGCTGAAATTATATGAAAATGTTTCATTTGTTTTAAATGATTTGGATGAGGATATTATGATTATCTTGGATGGGCTTTATATAGAGTCCAGGTATCCCGGTGATATGGGACTTTTACCACATGGGAAGCCTACGGTAGATGATGCTGAAGAGTTTTATAATTTTGCAAAAAGTGTATTGGAAAAAGTCTGTAATATTTTTCAAATTAATCTTCAAGATATTATTTAGAGTGATTAGAGACAATACTTTTTTATCTGTTATTTACACCCAATCCTCCCAACAATCCAATCCTGGCTTTTTGCACCTCTATAGAGTAAATGATAGCTGATTTTTTGGCTTTGGCATTGGCGAGTGACGCAATGGCACGGCTTAGTTCATCAGCACTTGCCATCTGATTTTCAAACCTGCCCAGAGTCAATTTGTAATACTCTCTTTGGGCTTTTAGTTGCATAGAGGCACTTTTTAGCTGGTATCTTAGTGCTGTTAAATCACTGTAAGCATTATCTATGTCAGTATCAACTCTATTTATATAATCAATCAGTTTTGATTCATTTGATAGTTTTAGGTATCTGGCTGATTCTATATTGTGTATATCTTTGCCGCCACTGTATAGATTATAATTGATATCCATAGCTATATAACTGTTGTCTGCATTGGTGTATCCGTCTCCATTGAGTGATAGTGTGTCTCCGTGTCGTTTGAGTCCGGCTTTTAGAGCCACTTTTGGATAGAGGGTGCTTTTTGCAAGTTTGATTTGCTCATCATTTATATTTAGCACTCTTTTTAGAGCCAAAATATCGCTTCTGTTTTTGTGTGCAAGTTGTTTTAATATTTTTGCTGAGGGTATCTTTGTATTAATTTGACCTTCAATATACCTAATTTTTGTATCACTTAGGTATGAGAGCATATTTAACAGTTTGGTTTTTTGGGAGTGAGTTTTAGCCAAGGTTGAATCTATCTCATAGAGTTTGGCTTTGATATTATACAGCTCTGAGGGAGGAATGAGACCATTAGAGTAGAATCCTTTTGCCTTTTTTAGAGCATCCTGCATAGCCTTTTTGGCTTTTTTTTGGGCTTTAATTGCTGATTCAATGCTTTTGATAGAGCCAAAAAGCTCTATAGCTTTTAGATAAAGCTCTCTTTGTAAATCTTTTCGTTTGAGTCTGCTTTGCTCGGCTTTTAGTCTGCTTTGCTCTATCTTGGAAGTGATGGCAAATCCGCTAAAGAGAGGATAGCTTATGGATATTTCACCCTCAAAGTTGTCTCTTGAACCCATTGGCAAATCAGATGTGGGTATAGGTAGGGCAGGGAAGTGGAGTATCATTGTGGGGGTGTCTTTTAGATGAATGGCTTTGAAGTCTATATCAATTGAGGGCATATTTAGCCCTTTGGTTGCCAAAGCTCTCTCTTTTGAGGCAATTACTGCCATATCAGCACTCTTTAGAGCAGGGCTTTTATCTATATGATGCAAAATATCTTTTAGAGTATGTGCATTAGATAAAAAGCTTAAAAGTGTAGTTACAAGTAGATATCTAATCATTTCTTAGCCTTTGATGGTTTGAAGTTTATAAAGAGTGCAATTACAAAGATAGAGCCGAGCAATCCCCAGTATCCTGCATGCATAAATGTATTGTAAAATCCGTAATTATATCCCATAAATGTCTCATAGTTGCCAAAGGTGGCTTTGATTTTATCTATACTCATACCAGATAGTGATTGAAGTTTATGTAAATAGTAGTTTAGATACTCCCAATTTTGCAACTCCTGCATTCTTAGAAAATGCATATTTTTAAAATACTCCATATTGTTCGTAGCCAGTGCTGTGCCAAAACTCCCTCCTACAAATCTAAAATAATCCATCAATACAATAGCCAACTCTCCTTTCTCACCCGGAGCGTTTTGCAATACCATTACCGTAACAGGAGCAAAAAACAGACCCATACCGATACCAAAGGGGATAGTCAAAAGCATTGCCTGATGGATGGGTGTATAGTAATTTAGATGTGGTAAAAAGAGCAAAGATGTAATTACATAAAATCCCGCAGCAATGGCTACTGTGTTTTTGGCTCCGATTTTATCTGCCAGTATCCCGGCAATCGGAGAAAAAAGACCTATAAATACCGCAAAGGCAAAGACCGCAATACCGGCATCAAGAGTAGGTAACATCTTGATATGCTCATAGTAAACCGGCAATAGATAAAAATATTGATACATTGAAAAACCAAGAATAAAAAAGTATATCATCATACCATTGGCAAAGAGCGGATTACTAAATAATCTAAAATCTATCAATCTATCTTTTGAGAGTAGTTCGCTGATACCGTATAGTGCAAAAGATATAAGAGTAGTAAATAACAATACTCCTATCTCGATAGAATTAAACCACCCCATCTGCTGACCACGACTGAGCATAATAAGCAGTGATATTGTAGCAATGGATAGTAGAAAGAAGCTGACAAAGTTAAATTTGAGCTTGGTAAAAAAGCTCTCTTTCGGCAAAAATATCACTCCGGCAGTTACCAGCATCACACCAACGGGGACATTTATAAAAAACACCATTCTCCAACTGTAAAACTCTGTCAAGTATCCACCAATTGTAGGACCAAGAGCTGGAGCGAAGCTGACACCAAGCCCGTATATTCCCATAGCCAAGCCCTGTTTTTCGGGTGGAAAGTAGCTAAAAATCATAATATGGCTAGTTACCATAATAAAAGCCTCTCCGACTCCCTGAATGACTCTAAAAATGATAATAGTTTCCAGTGTATCAGATATCCCACACATAAAAGAAGCAACAGTAAAGAGTGCTACTCCGGATAAAAATATACTTTTGGCTCCAAATCGTTTGATAAGATACTCAGTAATGAGCAATGCAATAGCAGCTGCCACCATATAGCTGGTAATTATCCACTGCACCCCATACATATCAGTTGACAGTGGAGCAGTAAGTTTTGGCACTATGACATCTACTACGGTAGTATCAAGTATTGCCATAAATGCCCCTGTCATTACGATAATAGAAAAGATTGCTCTCTCTTTTGGAGTGATGTCCCAACTATTAGTGTATTTGTTATTAGTTATTGGTTTATTGGGCATTTTTCAACCTGTTAATAAAATTGTTTAACTGTTTTCCTAATATATCTATATCTGCAATAAAATTATCAAATGTATCTTTATTGACAAAACCTCTTTTAAAGAGTAAATATATCCAGTGTTTAGATTCCCATAAAGAGCCTCTTGCATTATAATAAAATTTCAAACTATCTTTGTAATGGTATCTACCAAACCCTTCTGCAATATTGGCTCCAATTGAATCAACAGCTCTTATAAACTGTTTGCCTGTAACTATTTGGATATCCATAGGTAGTGAAGTATATAATTTCCAAGCATTTTTGGATAGATATATAGATTTTTTATATACATTTAGGTCATTTAATCTATTTGCCATTTGTATATCCTTCAAATGCCAAATGCCTAATGCCCATTGTCTCTTGCTCTGCGAGATATAGCTACTGTTGCTCCCATTCCGCTTCTAAGATTTTCTGTATCATCCATCTTGATTCTGATTTTAAATCTTTGATCCAGTTTGGTAAACTCTCCACTGGCTATATCTCTAGGGACCAGGCTGAAAGTAGAGGCTGATACGGGTGAAATAGACTTTACTACTCCTCTGTATTTTTTATCTTCAATGGCATCTACACTAATTGTTACTCTGTTGCCTACTTTTACACCTTTTAGTTTCTTTTCTGAGAGTAATACTTCGCAGTATAGTTTATTTGGGTTGGCTATAGCATATACAGGAGAGCCTTTGGATACTACTTTTGGAGCATCAAAAAACTTTTTGGCAACTATGCCATCTATCGGAGAGTAGAGTTTGGTATAAGAGATTTTTAATTTCAATGCATCTATAGCTTTTTGGAGTGATTTTGATTTATCCTGGAGTGATTGGATACTCTTATCCAACTCTTCAATCTGCTTTTGATTTACAAAACTTAGTTTATGAGCCAATTTGGCTTTGGATATACTCTCATTTACAGCTTTTAGCTCTTTTTGCATAGCTGATATATTATCTTTTGTAGCTTTTGTTTGAGTATCTATATTTTCATATGTTGATTTGGCTATCAAATTATTGGATAGCATATTGGCATATCTGATGCTGTCTTTTTGGAGTTTGGATAGTTTGGCTTGGGTAGCTTTTATTCGATACTGTAGAGCCTCTTTTTTGGCTCTAAGAGCTGATATATCAGTCTGGCTTATTGAGCTTTGGAGTTTGAGTGTTAGAAAGAGTCTGTCTTTTTTTAGTTTCATAGCTTCTATATTTTTTTTAAGTGCATCTTTTTGATATATAAGCTTTGATTTTGTTGTCTGAAAATCACTGTCATCTATTATGGCAAGAAGCTCTCCTTTTTTGACGGCACTATTTTCCTCTTTTGTCATTTTGACTACTTTGCCACCGACTTTGAATGAGAGAATAGGCAATTCATCACTTTTGATAAATGCTGCATCACTTACAGCATTTTGCATCCGATAACTGATATATCTATAGCCTGTGACAGCTACACCCAAAGCAAATATGAATAGAATAATTGAGCCTATTTTTTTAGACATTTATGACCTTTAAAAAAGTATTTCTGTATTATAGTGTTATAGAGTTGTAAAAGATATCAAAGGATAGTATTTTAATGAAAAATTTGCACAATGCACTACTGCTGAAACAGTTATATATGCTCAAAGAGATGGGTTACAGATATACAGATATAGTTCCGTCTGATATCCAGGAGGATAATATAATATTGCCAAATGATATGCAAGAGCTTAAAAAAACAGTATTAAATTGTCATCTGTGTGAACTCTCCAAAAGCAGACACAAAGTGGTATTTGGAGAAGGGAATGAAAATGCCGAGTTGATGTTTGTTGGAGAAGGTCCCGGAGCTACCGAAGACAGCACCGGCAGACCGTTTGTAGGCAGAGCCGGAGAGTTACTGACAAAGATGATAGAAAATGTTTTATATATCAAAAGAAACCAAGTCTATATAGCCAATATTGTAAAGTGCCGACCTCCGGGAAACAGAGTGCCTACTGCCGAAGAGGCTATGACATGCAGACCCTATCTGATGAAGCAGATTGAGTTGATTTCACCTCGTATTATTGTTACACTTGGAGCTACGGCATATAAGTATCTAAGCTCTGATGATACTCCAATCAGTAAAGTAAGAGGAAGAGTTATAGATATGGGAAGCTATATCTTGATACCTACATTTCACCCAAGTTATCTGCTTCGTAACCCTTCGGCTAAAAAGGAGGCTTTTAAAGATATGCTACTTGTAAAAAACAAGATGGAGAGTGAATAGTATCTGTGTGCATTGCTTTGAAATGCTTATTGTTAAAATATTGATTTTTAAGGTGAATTTGAATGGAAAAAGAAGAGGCGAAAAGGCTGTTTAAAAAGCTCAAAATCAGAACACTATTAGATCTCGCCTTGATACTGCCTGCTACTTATGAAGACAGAAGATTAAGCCAGGAGTTAATACCATCAAAAGAGCATGTTTTGCAAGTCAAAGTGATATCTACACGAAACAGCGGAGGTAAACTCTATGCTACTTTATATATGACTGCATTCAATCAACAAATAGATGCGATATTTTTCAAAGCTACTGCGTATCATCTCAAAACTTTTGCAGTAGGTGCAAATTTGGTAGTAAGTGGCAGGGTTACTACCTTTAAAGGAAATTTACAACTTACTCAGCCTAAAAGTATATCCCAATATGGAGTAGTCATACCCAAATACAGGGTAAAAGTAATCAAAGAGAGTCAAATGAGAGCTTTGATTCAAAAGTATCTAAATAAAAACCTTTTGTTAAAAGAGGGGCTTACAGATAAAGAAGCAGATACATTATTAAAACTTCACTTTCCGGATAGATACAATTTTGAGATATCAAAAGAGGGATTGAGTGATGAGATTACACAGATACTGAAATTTATAGAGAGCTTTAATCATATCAAAAAACTAAAGAGTAAAAAAGAATTCTATCCTGCAATATCAAGATTGGATAATGACCCTGGAGATTTTATCTCATCATTACCGTTTGAGCTTACTTCAGACCAATGGAGAGCAATATCAGATATTAGAAAAGATTTACTTCAAACAGACAGGGCAGCAAAAAGAGTGATAATAGGTGATGTGGGTAGCGGTAAAACGATTGTAATATTGGCTTCGGCAGTAATGGCAAAAGGAAAAGGGGCTGTTTTGATGGCTCCTACTTCAATACTTTGCAAACAGATATATGAAGAGGCACTCAAATTTTTGCCAAAAGATATGAAGATAGCTCTTGTGATGCAAGGAAGTATGGAGGGGGATTATAGGAATGCTGATTTTGTGATAGGCACACACGCACTCTTATATCTTGATGATTTGCCAAAGGCTTCTCTTGTAATGGTAGATGAGCAGCACCGATTTGGGACAAACCAAAGAGCAATGCTTGAAGCTATGGTAAGCAAAGGTGAAAAGAGACCCCACTATTTGCAATTTTCAGCTACTCCAATCCCCCGCACCCAGGCTATGATGGAGTCTGAAATGATAGATGTAAGTTTAATTGAGCATACTCCATTTGAGAAATTAATTCATACAGAAGTGATAGGCAAAAAAGATTTCAAAAGGCTCTTGGCTCATATAGAGAGCGAATTAAAACAGAATCATCAAATTTTGATAGTCTATCCACTTGTAGAGAGTAGTGAAGAGATACCATACCAATCCATAGATGAAGCCAGAGGCTTTTGGGAAAAGCGATATGATGGAGTATATGTAACTCACGGCAAGGATAAAAACAAAGAGAAAGTTTTACAAGAGTTTAGAGACAAAGGCAAAATACTACTTGCTACTACTGTGATAGAGGTAGGTATCTCACTGCCACAGCTTACCACCATTGTAATAGTAGGAGCTGAGAGGTTGGGTTTGGCTACACTTCATCAATTAAGGGGTAGGGTAGGTAGAAACGGCTTGGAGAGTAGATGTTTTTTATATACAAACAAGCCAGATAGTAAAAGATTGGCTCAGTTTGCTAAAACTACAAACGGATTTGATATAGCCAAGCTTGATTTGAAGTATAGAGCAAGTGGGGATATTCTTGACGGCACAATCCAAAGCGGACAAAAATTTAAATGGCTCGATTTGGCTGAAGATGAGCATATTATAGAAGAAGCCAAAAGAAGAATAAGATATATTGAGTCCAATTAACTCAACTTTATTCAATAAATTTAATAAACTAAGCTTGACAAAGATAAACTCAACTGCTATAATTCCCAAAATTTTATAATTTTGTAGATTTGGAAAGGAGGAGTAATGAGTAAAAATGAGCAAAACAATATAGAAGAGCAAAAAGAACAAGAGATTCAAGAGAGTGAAAATCAAGAGACTCAAGAAGTAGATGAGACTACTGAAAGTGAAAATGATTGCTGTGCAGAGCTTGAGGAGCAGAAAGAGAAGTATCTAAGAGCTTATGCAGATTTTGAAAATATGAAAAAAAGACTCGAAAGAGATAAATCTTCAGCTGTTTCATTTGCCAATGAGACATTTGCCAAAGATTTGCTAAGTGTGATTGATTCATTTGAGAGTGCAATATCTTCTATGGAGCAGATTGAGGGTGATGAAGCTGTTAATAAAATCAAAGAGGGTGTAAGCCTAACATTTGAGCAACTCTTAAAAGTGATGAAAAAGCACGGCGTTGAAGAGGTAGCAAATGAGGGAGTATTTGACCCAAATTTCCATCAAGCTATACAGCAAGTAGAGAGTGATGAGCATGAGAGTGGTGAGATTGTAAATGTATTGCAAAAGGGTTATCTATTAAAAGATAGATTACTAAGACCAGCAATTGTTACAACAAAAAAATAAAAAAAGTTGATAAAAAGTAACTTAGGTTGCTAAAAGATATAAAAAATATCTGTAAAATACGCTCAGAAAAAAAGAAAATATATTATTAAGAAGGAGAAAAAAATGAGTAAGCCAATTGGAATAGATTTAGGAACAACAAACTCTGCAATGGCAGTGTATGAAAATGGTGAAGCAAAAATTATCCCAAACAAAGAGGGTAAAAATACAACTCCATCAGTAGTGGCATTTACTGATAAAGGTGAAGTTCTTGTAGGAGACCCTGCAAAAAGACAAATGGTAACAAACCCTCAAAAGACAATTTATTCTGTAAAAAGAATTATGGGATTAATGTGTAATGAAGATAAAGCAAAAGAGGCTAAAGAGAGATTACCATATAGTGTAGTGGATAAAAATGGAGCTTGTGCTATTGAGATAGATGGTAAAGTATATACTCCTCAAGAGATTTCAGCAAAAATCTTGATGAAACTAAAAGAGGATGCTGAGGCATATCTTGGCACAACTGTAACAGATGCTGTTATTACAGTTCCTGCATACTTTAACGATGCCCAAAGAAAAGCTACAAAAGAGGCTGGAACAATTGCTGGACTTAATGTACTTAGAATTATCAATGAGCCAACATCAGCAGCACTTGCTTATGGACTTGATAAAAAAGATAGTGAAAATATCGCAGTTTATGACCTTGGTGGTGGAACATTTGATGTTACTATCCTTGAGACCGGTGATGGTGTTGTAGAGGTTCTATCAACTGGTGGTGATGCATTCTTAGGTGGTGATGACTTTGATAACAGATTGATTGATTATATTGTTGATGAGTTCAAAAAAGAGAATGGAATCGACCTAAAAGCTGATATGATGGCACTTCAAAGACTCAAAGAGGCAGCTGAAAATGCTAAAAAAGAGCTTTCTACTGCTAATGAGACAGAGATTAATTTGCCATTTATTACAGCAGATGCAACAGGACCAAAACACTTAGTGCTTAAAGTAACAAGAGCTAAGTTTGAATCTCTAATAGAAGATTTGGTAGAGAAAACTATTACAAAAATTGATGAGGTTCTAAAAGATTCTGGACTTAGCAAGAGTGAAATTAAAGAGGTAGTAATGGTTGGTGGTTCTACTAGAGTGCCACTAGTTCAAGAGAAAGTAAAAGCTTACTTTGGTAAAGAGTTAAATAAATCTGTAAATCCAGATGAAGTGGTTGCAATTGGTGCATCTATTCAAGGTGGAGTATTAACAGGTGATGTTAAAGATGTATTGTTGCTTGATGTTACACCGCTTAGCCTTGGAATTGAGACTCTTGGTGGAGTAACAACTAAGATTATCGAAAAAGGGACAACAATTCCGGTTAAAAAGTCTCAAATATTCTCAACAGCAGAGGATAACCAACCAGCAGTTAGTATCCATGTAGTGCAAGGTGAAAGAGAGTTTGCAAAAGATAACAAATCTCTTGGAATGTTTGAGCTAAGCGGTATCGCACCAGCACCAAGAGGAGTGCCACAAATTGAAGTAACTTTTGATATAGATGCAAATGGTATCTTAACAGTATCAGCTACTGATAAAGCAACCGGTAAATCTCAAGAGATTAAAATCACTGGTTCATCAGGACTAAGTGAAGAAGAGATTCAAAGAATGGTGCAAGAAGCAGAAGCTCATAAAGCAGAAGATGAGAAGAGAAAAGCTTTAGTAGAGGCTAAGAACCAAGCAGATGCTCTTGTTCATCAAACCAGAAAAACACTCACTGATATGGGTGATAAAGTAGATGCATCTGTAAAATCTCAAATAGAGAAGATTTTGGGTGAGCTTGAAGCACTTGTAAAAGATGAGAATGCTACAAAAGAGCAGATTGATGCAAAAGTTAATGAGTTAAATACTCTAAATCAGCAACTAGCCCAACAAGCAGCAGCTGCTGGTAATGCAGGTGGTGCATCAGAGCAGAAAAAACCTGCTGATGATGATGTAATTGATGCAGAAGTAGAGTAATAAAAATATATAAGAGGCGGTTTTACCGCTTCTTTGTTTTTTACATCTTTCCGTAGAGGCTCTTTATCGTTCTTATATTATAGAAAATATCATCGGCTTTTTTGGATATGAGAGTAGGTATAGCACTTCTTTTTGAGCGATACATCATTTCAAAGAATATAAAGCTGTTACTTGCTTTTTTCAGATAATTCTTTATATCATCTGTATTTTCAGAATAAGCTTCAAGAAATTTTATATCTTCTCTAAACTTTTTTATATAATCTTGCATTCTTTTGATATAGTCAGGTATCTCTATACCCAATACTTTCATCAGATATAGATTTGCCATATAAAGAGGTATTCTACACATATGACCGGTTTTTGCCACAGCCTTAAAACTCTTTTTGGTTTTTAAGACTTTTGGAGCTGACAGAAGATGAATCATCTCTTTGAAATTATTATCCAATAGCATAATATTTTTATTATCAGGCTCTTTTAAAAGTATTTTTTTACTACTTTCCCATAAATCTTTGGCTTTTTTCATCTTTTTTCTCGCCTGTTTGTCTTTTAGTTTATGCATAAAATAGTTATAGAGGACATAAAATCTTTCATCATAAGCTTTTACATCTTTTGGGAGTTTCGCTTTGGGGTTGTCATAGTTACTCTTGAGAGCTATCATTATATACTCTTTTAAAAGTTGTTGCGTCTGTGTTCTTTGCAAACAATTAATATAAAGAGCTTTAGTCAATGAAAAATTGGATTTTAGAGGTTTGATATCCAATGATTCAGAGCGTTCTACTGATATTAATGATATTAATCCTATAAGCATAAAATTTCTTCTATTCATTTATAAGTCCTTATTATGATATAAGATTATTATAGCACAGTATCATATTATAATTTTATATATTTTATGTTTCTTGTATAAGATATTCAAAATTTACGATTTTCTTACACAAATCAAAAAATAGTAATTATTGCTTATATTAGCAATATCCGTAACTAAGAAAAAGTAGATATAATATCACAAAATATACTTCAGAGAGGTGGTTTTATGGAAGGTGTATATACCTTTATAGGAAGCATTACCGGAGAGGGTAATGGACTTGTAATTGGACATTTGCTATTGGTTGCTGTTATTGTAATGTGGTTGGCAAATAAAGCAGCTGTAAATATGAGAGCAGTTCCAAATGGTGCCCAAAATATTATGGAAGCATACCTTGAGGGTGTGATAGCTATGGGTAGAGATGTAATAGGTGAAGAGTTGGCGAGAAAATATTTGCCACTTGTTGCTACTATTGGTCTTTTTGTATTGGTATCCAACCTGATAGGTATTATTCCAGGTTTTGAATCACCAACTTCTAATATAAATGTAACTTTGCCTTTGGCTCTTGTTGTATTTATATATTACAATTTTGAAGGTATCAGAAAGCAGGGAGTTACTCACTATTTCGCACACTTTATGGGACCGGTAAAAGCTTTGGCTCCATTGATGTTCCCTATTGAGATAGTATCTCATATCTCAAGAATTATATCTCTATCTTTCCGACTCTTTGGAAATATCAAGGGTGATGACCTCTTTTTGTGGGTTCTGTTGATGTTGGTTCCTTGGATTGTGCCTTTACCTGGATATCTACTCCTTACATTCTCGGCACTTCTTCAAACATTTGTATTTATGATTCTTACTTATGTATATCTTGCAGGTGCTGTGGCATTGGAAGAGGAGCATCCTGAAAAAGCTCCAGAGCCGGTAGTAGATACAATGGGTGCAGTATAATTTATAATGAGATTAAAAGATAATTTGATATCTGCATTAATAAATATTTTACTTGGAGTTGCATGGGCTTCTGTTTTGGTCAGTGCAGTTTCAGCGTTTTTTACCCATTATGCCCAAGGTATCTTGTATGCTGTTGCAAGTGCGATAGTATGGATGATACCGGGGCTTTTTTCAGTGTTGGTTTTAGAGTATATCCTTAGTGGATTTGCCAGACTTGAAGAGGCAAAAAAACAGACAAAACTTTTAGAAGAGTTATTAAACAAAGATAAAAAAGAGGAAGATAATAATTGATAGCTTATGCTATTAGTGAGCCATCCGTATTGAAAAAAGATATAGATGGCTATCTTTCTTATCTTGCCAAAAACTGCGATATCTTCTTATACAGAGACAAACATAATCCAAATTATCAAAAGAGTGCTGAAGAGATTTTGAAAAAATCAAAAAGATATGGTATAAAAAAACTCTTTTTACACAGTGATATAGATACAGCATACAGTTTAAATGCCGATGGTATCCATTTGACATCTTCACAATTTGATGATATATCTTATGCCAAAAAAAAATCTCTCTTTACTGTCATTAGCACCCACTCAATAGATGATATTATCAAAGCTGAGCAAAAAGGTGTTGATATGGTAACACTAAGTCCCATATTTCCATCTCCAAATAAGGGTAACCCTCTTGGAACAGAGTATCTCAAAGAGGCTATATCAATATCCAAAATACCAATTATTGCACTGGGTGGAATTATTAGCCAAAAAGAGATAGATGATATCAAAAAGATTGGTGCATATGGATTTGCTTCCATAAGATATTTTATACCATCATATTTGTATTGATACTCCACCTCACAAATGAGGTTGTTTTAAGTTTAATATTTACAACGAAAGCTAAATATAGAAATCTTGCTATAATCTAAAAAAGCTTTTTAGGAGTCTTTATGTCATTGGCTAAGATATTAAAATATAGTTATGATGATTACAAAGAGTGGGAGGGTGATTGGGAGCTTATAGATGGATATCCTGTTGCTATGGCTCCGGCTCCAATGAGACTGCACCAAAATATCGGTGCTGAAATTTTATATTATCTCAAAAAATCAATAGATAGCATTGATAGTAATAGTTGCAAAGAGTGTATAGTATCTTATGAGAATGATTGGAAAATAGATGATTTTACAGTGCTTAGACCTGATATTATCTTTAGTTGTAATGACAAAGGCACAAACTATCTAACAAAACCACCCAAAATCATAGTTGAAATCATTAGCCCCTCAACTAAAAGAGTAGATGAAGAGATAAAATTTAGTCTATATGAATCTCAAGGGGTTAAATACTATATATTAGTTTATCCAGATAATTTGATAGCCAAAGTTTATAAACTTGAAGATAATAGATATATTTTATTAGGAGAATTTAGCGATACCAAGCTAAACTTTGAAGATATTGAGTGCGATATAGAGCTGGATTTTCAAGCACTGTTTGATAGATTTAGGCAAAGTGATGATACAAAATAGATTAGAGAGTTACTTTTATGAAGCCAAAAGGCATAAAGAGCATATAAGAGAGGCAAAAGAGGAGTTAAATATACCAATAAGTGATTATGAAACACTTCCAAAAATTGAGAAATTTGCATTAAATACACTTATATTTAGATTTTCCAAACTCCAAGATTTGATAGGTGCCAAAATTATGAGGGCTTATTTGGAGTTTAGTGAGTTTCCGGTAGATGATATGAGTTTTTTTGATTTGCTCAAAGAGATAGAAAAAGAGGGAATAGTAGATATTGACAGTTGGAGCCAGTTAAGAAAATTGAGAAATGATATAGCTCACGATTATCCTCAAGAGTTGCAAGAGATGCTTGATAAAGTAAATTTACTTATAAAAAAGAGTGATATATTAGTAGGGATAATTGATAAAATGGAGTCAAGATATAATGAGATTAAGCAAAAGAGAAGTTGATATTATAAAAGAGACAATTAATCACTATTGCAAAAATCCCAAAATATATCTGTTTGGCAGTAGATTGGATGATAATAAAAAGGGTGGCGATATAGATATATTTATCATATCAGAGCAAAATGATTATGAGACCAAAATCAAAATAGCATCTAAATTGGAATATATTATTGATAAACCTGTAGATATAATAATTCATAAAGATTTTAATCGAAAAATAGAGCAAGAAGCCCTAAAAGGGGTGGAGTTATAAAAATAAGATATACTATACTCAAGAATATTTGGGAGGTATAGTATGGGGCTTTTTGATTGGATTGGCGGACAGTTTATAGATGTAATTGAGTGGACAGATGACTCTAATGATACTATGGTTTGGCGATTTCCACGGCAGGGTAATGAGATAAAGTATGGTGCTAAACTTATAGTCAGAGAGTCGCAAGTTGCTGTATTTGTAAATGAAGGTGAAATAGCTGATATCTTTACTCCGGGAACTTATGAGCTTGAGACGGCCAACCTTCCGGTATTGACTTCACTTCAGCATTGGGACCATGGATTTAGCTCTCCATTTAAGGCAGAAGTATATTTTTTAAATACCAAAAGATTTCCAAATCTCAAATGGGGAACCAAAAATCCAATTACTGTAAGAGACCCCGAGTTTTTAATGGTGAGACTCAGGGCATTTGGAACTTATGAGATACGAATAAGTGACCCTGAAACATTTATGAAAGAGATTGTAGGCACAGATGGACACTTTACCACTGATGAGATAGATGATCAGCTTAGTAATTTGATAGTTTCCAAACTTGCCGTAGTGTTAGGTCAAGATGATACTCCTGTTTTGGATTTGGCTGCAAATTATGAAAAATTCAGTCAATATATTACTGATGCAATTTCTCCGTTTTTTGAAGAGTATGGTTTGGAGCTTACTAAAATACTAGTAGAAAATATTTCTCTGCCACCAGAGGTGGAGAAGGCTCTTGATACCAGAACAAGCAGAGCAATAAGCGGTAATCTTGATGAGCATCTCAAATATCAATCAGCCCAAGCTCTTGGTAGTGGTGGAGGTATGAGTGAAATGGCTGGACTTGGTGCAGGTATGGCTATGGCTCAACAGATGGCACAAAGTTTTGCAAGTGGCAATAGCCATAGTGGTAGCGGTGCCACTCCGCCTCCTCCACCTCAAAGTGAGCAGTGGTTTGTAGCCCAAAACGGCTCTAGCAAAGGACCGTTTGGCAAAGAGCAACTAAAACAGATGGCATCCAATGGTGAAATTACACCGGATACTTATCTATGGAGAGATGGCTTTACTGACTGGAAGAGAGCCAAAGATGTAGCAGGTGATATATTTGCCTCTATGCCTCCACCTCCACCACCTATGTAATTGGAATAGATTATGAAAGTTGAAATAAGACATTTTGACTGCCCTGCGTGCGGGGCTATGATGGTATATTCACCACGAAAGATGAGCTTGTTGTGTCCATATTGTGGCACAGATAAACTAATAGATGATGAGACAGATAGAGATAAATTTGATTTAAGAAAGAGTTTTTCAAACAGAGCTAAATTTTCACCAAAAAAGGTGAATAAGAGTGGAAAGTGTCCAAAGTGTGGAGCTTCAAATGAGTTTGAAGAGTTCGCATTTGCAAAAAGATGTGAATATTGTGATACTCCGCTTGTAAGTGATTATTTTCAAGAGATAAAGCCATCTGAAATTTTGCCTTTCAAAATACCTGAAAAAGAGGCAAAAGCAATATTTAAAGATTGGATAGGCTCTTTGTGGTTTGCTCCAAATGAACTAAAAAGGGTAGTAGATACTCAAAAAAGACTTGACGGAGTATATCTTCCATATTGGCTCTTTGATGCCAATAGTGTTACTGCATACAGTGGTATGAGAGGAGATGCATATTATGAGACTGTCAATGTGAGACGAGTAGTAAATGGAGTCGAAAGAGTTGAGCAAGAACAGGTAAGAAAGATTAGATGGACTCCTGTAAGTGGTGTGGTATCAAGAGATTTTAATGATTTGCCAATACCGGCTGATTTAATTATAAAGCCTTCACTACTTAGAAAAATAGAGCCTTGGGATTCAAAACCAGCTAGAAAATTTAAAGATGAATATATCAGTGGATTTAATGCCAGAGAGTATGCAAGGGGATTTGATACCTGTTATTCTGATGCTGTAAATATAATGGAGTCTGTTATTGAGATGGATATCCGTAGAGATATAGGAGGAGATGAGCAAGAGATAAACAGTATGAATCCAGTATTCAGTAATGAGAAGTTTATACACAAACTCTTTCCTGTTTGGACTACGCACTTCAGATACAAAGGCAAAGATTACAGATATCTAATCAATGGATTTAACGGCAGAGTAAGTGGAGAAAGACCATATAGTTACTTCAAGATTGCAGGATTGATTAGCCTTATACTATTGATACTCTCTGCAATTGCTTATTGGGATCAAATTAGAGCATGGTTTGGTTATTAGAGAATAAACTTAGAGGTTGTATAATTGCAAAATTTACAAGAGGAGGATATCATGAATCTTTTGTGTAGCATGGAGTTAAATTATAATGAAAGAAGAAGAGTAATTAATGATTTTTTTCTCAAAACAAGAGTTGCAAAAAGAGAGTTAGAGACTATTAAGAGGCTGAATAGATTGCAAAGAAGCAGATGCAGGGCAAATTTACTCATATTTGAGGAGATAGAGAGAGAGTTTAATAGAATTGATTATACAGAAGATATTGAGGTGTTGTATAACCATTTAAGCAGATATCTATATTTGGATAAAAGTGATTTGATAGATGTTTTGGGTAATGAAGAGATAAGAGTAAAATCACTGTTTTTAATCTGATACAAGGGTAATATATGAGTTTGGAAGAGATACAAAATTTGATAAATGAAAAAGATGGGGTATTGCTGTATTTTAGCGGTGAAAATTGTAATGTATGTCATGCACTCAGACCAAAGGTAGATGAACTTTTTGCCAAAAAATTCCCATTGATTGAGAGAGTATTTTTAGATGCTCACCAAAATCCGGAAATTTCAGCCCATTTTGGTGTATTTTCAGTGCCTACAATGATAGTATTTTTGGGAGGCAGAGAGTTTGCCAGAGAGGGCAGGGCAGTAAGTCTGCATCAGTTGGAAGAGAAACTATCAAGACCATATTCAATTATGACAGATGAGTAGTATCAAGATGGAAGATTACGGTTTATCTGTCTGGGGAGATAACAATTTTTCAATCGAAGGTGATACAGTAAATATCCTGTATGGTAATAATCCATCTCTGCTTGATATTACCAAAAATATTAGAGATATGGGTTATAGAGGTCCAATTTTGCTTAGATTTCCACACTTGATAAAAAAGCAGATTGACAGTCTGTTTCAAGAGTTTTACAGAGCAAAAAATGAGTTTGAATATCAAGGAGACTTTAAAGCAGTTTTCCCTTTAAAGGTAAATCAGTATCCATCCTTTATACATTCACTCTTGGATGTATCATCTGAATACAACTACGGCTTGGAAGCAGGTAGTAAAGCCGAACTTATTATTGCTATGGCACTCACTCCAAAGGGAGCTCCTATTACAGTAAACGGCTTCAAAGACAGAGAGATGATATCTTTGGCATTTATCGCCGCAAAAGGCGGACATAATATTACTTTGACTATAGAGGGTATTAATGAATTAGAGACAATACTTGAAGTAGATAAAGAGTTTAACAAAGATGATACAAACAGGGTCACTCCCAATATCGGAATGAGAATCAGACTTCACAGCTCCGGTATTGGAGTATGGGCAAAGAGTGGTGGATATGGCTCAAAGTTTGGATTAACCTCAACTGAGCTTTTAGAGGCTTATGAGATGCTCAAAAAAGAGAATTTAGTAGATAAATTTGCAATGATACACTTTCATATAGGCTCACAGATGAGTGAGATAGCCCCACTCAAAAAAGCTCTGAGAGAAGCAGGAAATATTTATGCAGAGCTTAAAAGAAGAGGAGCCAATGGACTCAGAGCAATAAATATAGGTGGAGGTTTGGCAGTAGAGTATAGTCAGCATAAAGCAAATGCCAACCGTAACTACTCTATCAAAGAGTTTGCCAATGATGTAGTCTTTTTAATGCAGGAGATTTCCAAAAGCAAAGGGGTAGAAGAGCCGGATATTTATACAGAATCGGGTAGATTTATAGCTTCAAGCCATACTGTATTGATAGCTCCGGTTTTAGAGCTTTTCAGTCAAGAGTATAATGAGAGAAGTTTGAGACTAAAAGAGAATAATCCTCCTCTGATTCAAGAGCTTTATGATTTGTATAACTCAATTAGCAGACATAATGCCAGAGAGTATCTACATGATGCATTAGATCATATGGAGAGTCTGCTAACTCTTTTTGATTTGGGATATATTGACCTTGAAGACCGCTCAAACAGTGAAATACTTGTAAATTTGATTATCAAAAAGGCTATATCTTTGCTCGAAAATGAAGATAGCCAGGAGATGAAAAGATTACAAGATAGAATAGAAGAGAGATATTTGGTAAATTTTTCCATATTTCAATCTTTGCCAGACTTTTGGGGATTGGGGCAAAACTTTCCGGTGATGCCCATCTCCAAACTTTCAAGTAGACCCACTCGTTCGGCAAGTATTTGGGATATCACTTGCGATAGTGATGGAGAGATAGCATTTGATGCCAAAGCTCCGCTACTGTTGCATGATGTAGATGTCAAAAAAGAGGAGTATTTTTTGGCATTCTTTTTAACAGGGGCTTATCAGGAAGTATTGGGTATGAGACATAATCTCTTTACTCATCCCACAGAAGTAACTGTCAAATTTAATGAAAATGGAGATTATTTTTTTGAAAATATAATAGAAGCTCAAAATTTGATGGATGTCTTAGATGATTTGGATTATGATACCGGAAAAATTGATAAGGCACTTAAAACTTTAATTGATGAATCAAGTTTGATTGATGATACTCAAAAGCAAGAGCTGTTGGGAAAATTATATCTATATTTAAGTGAAAATAGTTATCTTAAAACAATAATAGCTGAAAATTATGATAGAGGAATATAGGAGTATATGTTAAATTTAATAAAAAGCATAAAAGAAGATATTGCCACAGTCAAACGAAATGACCCAGCCCTTCATTCATCTTTTGAGCTGTTTTTCAATTATCCGGGGCTTTGGGCATTGATTTTTTATAGAATTAGCCACTCCTTATATATAAGAGGTTGGAGATTTTTGCCCAGATTAATATCAGCTATTGGGCAGTTTTTGACTACTGTTGATATACATCCCGGAGCCAAAATAGGAAGCGGAGTATTTATAGACCACGCTACTGGAGTAGTCATAGGTGAAACTGCTGAAGTTGGTAATAATGTATTAATTTATCAACAGGTAACCCTTGGTGGAGTAAGTTTATCACAAGGCAAACGACACCCTACAATAGAAGATAATGTAATAATAGGAGCAGGTGCAAAAGTATTGGGTAATATAACTATTGGCAAAGATGCCAAAATAGGAGCCAATTCCGTAGTAATAAAAGATGTCCCTCCCTCTTGCACAGCTGTTGGAGTTCCAGCTAGAGTTACCAAAAGAATTGATGGTAAAAAACCTCTAAGCCACAATGTGATGCCAGATATCGACAAAGAGTTGTTTGATTATCTGCTTAAAAGAATTGCAGTATTGGAATATACAATTAAAAGCGGTGATTTGGATACTATGGAGAAGCAAGACCATGAGCTTGATGAGGTGTATGATTCATTTCTCAAGGCTATGAAGGGATAATTATATTTTTGATATCTTCGGGTATTCTGGCTACTTTGGCATTTTTCATATAGGCAAGCAGTATTTTCATTGAAAATATAGTCTTGTTATCTTTTGTAATCCATTGAGTCAAAGTCAGTGAGCTTCTTTTTATCTCTTCTGTTTTGGTATGTATAGTGAGTATATCTCCCAGTTTTGATGTACCTAAAAAATCACACTCTATTTTTCTCACTACAAAGCCACTATTATCATCTTCAAAGGGATTGACTCCTTTACTAAAAAAGATTTCGCTTCTTGCCCTTTCACAATATTTGATATAGTTGGTATGATATACGATCCCACCTGCATCGGTATCCTCATAATAAACTCGTATCTTCATATTCTACTCTCTCTATTTTATATAATTGGATTTATTATATCATAGGCAGTTGATAAATGATTTCAATTTAGAGACTTTGAAATTAAGACTTAACTCCTTTTTGGATAAAATATCCATTATTTAGAGTTATTATTACAAGTGTATAGGAAGAGGATAATATTATGGAGAGTTTTTTAAAACAGGCATCACAAGCCAAAGCTGATATAGCCAGATTAGATGGTAGAACAAAGAGTAGAATATTGAATGAGATGGCAGATGCTCTTGAAAGAAGTGCTGATAAAATAAAAGAGGCTAATGCTGTCGATATGCAAAACGGGAAGAGTAATAATTTAAGCTCTGCATTGATGGATAGATTGATGCTTGATGATAAAAGAATTCAAGCTATGGCTAATTCTCTAAGAGAGATAGCATCTCTAAGAGAGCCTCTTGGCAGGGTATTGGATGGATGGAGAAATGATGACAATTTACTTATTGAAAAAGTATCTGTGCCTATTGGAGTAATAGGAGTGATATATGAATCAAGACCAAATGTAACTGCTGATGTGGGGGCATTATGTTTCAAAAGTGGAAATGTGGCTATCTTAAAGGGTGGTAAAGAGGCTGAAAACTCCAATACGATAATAGCTGACATACTTCAAGAGGTTTTAGAAAAAAACAGTTTGCCAAGAGAAATAATATCTTTGCTTCCAGACAGTAGCAGAGAGGGGGTGGCATATCTGATTAGACAGGATAGATATGTAGATTTGATTGTGCCAAGAGGTGGAGAAGCTTTAATTAGATATGTATCTCAAAATGCCACTGTACCTGTAGTCAAGCATGATAAAGGATTGTGTCATACATATATACATAAAGATGCTGATTTTAAAAAGGCTATTGAAATAACAATTAATGCCAAATGTGACAGACCCGGAGTCTGTAATGCTATGGAGACTCTGCTTGTAGATAGAGATATTGCGATTGATATTTTACCAAAGCTTTATGAAGCTTTTAAAGAGTTTGGCACAGAAATCAGAGCAGATGAAGAAGCAAGAGAGTTAATAGATGTGGCTTTGGCTACTGATGAGGATTGGGATACAGAGTATTTGGCAAATATATTATCTGTAAGAGTAGTGAAGGATATAGATGAAGCAATTATACATATAAGAAGATATGGCTCTGGACACTCTGAGGCTATTGTTACAGAAAATTATACTGCATCTGAAAAATTTTTAGATGAGGTAGATGCTGCTTGTGTTTATGTGAATGCCTCTACCAGATTTACTGATGGAGGTGCATTTGGATTTGGTGCGGAGGTCGGAATATCTACCAACAGACTGCATGCAAGAGGTCCAATGGGTATCAATGAACTCACTACATATAAATATAAAATTTATGGCAATGGTCAAATTAGATAAAGAGTAATTTATGAGTAGTAAAAAAAGAGTAGATGATATAGTGCTTAGTATCAAAGATTTGTCATTTTCTTATGATAACAGAGTATCTATATATGACTCTTTTGATCTTACTTTAAAAAGAGGTGAATGTATAGCAGTTACAGGTAGTAGCGGAGTGGGTAAATCTACACTTCTTGAACTTATTGCAGGGGTATTAAAACCTAAAAGGGGAGAGATAAAATCAGGTCAGATTGGTTGGATATTTCAAGACCCATACAGCTCTTTTCACCCGTCATATACCATTTATAAACAAATTTCAGAGGTATCGGATAAAAATTTTTTGAATTTTGTTGATATAAAAAAGTTGGATATAGATAGAGTATTATTAGATAAATATCCTAGTGATTTATCAGGTGGTCAGCTTCAGAGATGCTCAATTCTCAGGGCTTTGGCTATGAAGCCCGATATTCTTCTTTGTGATGAGCCTACGAGTGCTTTGGATAATATTACTCAATTAAAAACTATGAAACTGCTTGTATCACTACTAGATAGAGTGGGGATACTGCTAATTACGCATGATATGGATTTAGCCAAATGGATAGCAGACAGGATAATAAAATTGGAAAATAAAAATTTGAAGGAGGCGGTATAGATGAGACGCTTGATAATGGTTTTACTATTAGCGTCAGCTACACTCTCAGTAGCCAATGCCTCACAGGAAACTAATCAGACAGTTACCCAAGAGAGTGAACAAAAATATGAAATAACTATAGAGGGTCTTAAACATCTTGATGCTGATGATATATACGGAATAGTTGGAGCTACTACAAAATCATGGTTTGAGTTTTGGAAGAGTGACAAACACTATATTCCAGCATCTTTGCTCACTTCTATATCAGATACTCTAAGAGGTTATCTTGACAGTAAGGGGTATTATGATGCTACTTTTAAAATCATCAAAAATGGTGACAGGGTAATCATTAAAATAGATGAAGGTGAGCCTGTAAAGGTGAGCAAAGTTGATATAGATAGTGATTATCCAATCAAAGATATTGTCAAATTTGAAAAGGGTGATGTATTTGAGACATCAAAATTTACTGATATAAAATCTGCTATAAAGTCCAAACTTTTAAAAGACGGATACTGTAGTTATGATTTAAATACCAAAGCCTATGTGGATTTGGATAAAAAGAGTGTGGATTTGGTATATAAACTCAAAAAGGGTGATTTGTGCTATTTTGGTAATACCACAGTAGTAGAAAAGCCTGAGGGGATTCCGGAAAAAGTAATAATCTCAAGGCTTAGATATAAAGAGGGTGATATATTTACTACTGAAAAGGTAAATGATACATATACTGCTTTGAGCCAACTTGGAGTATTTGGCAGGACTTTGATAGATACAAATAAAAAGTTTTTTAATGTAGTGCCACCGGAAATCCATACAGCACTCAAAGATAAACTTCACAGATATACAATAGCAGCAGGTTATGATTCAAAAGTGGGAATGAGAGCAAAAGCTACATATCATCACTACAATTTTTTGGGAGGTGCAAGGAGTTTGCAACTATCGGCTGAGTATTCAAGTGAATTGAAAAAGGTAGAAGCAAACTTTTTACAACCTGCACTCTTTGGCTGGAACAACAGGTATTTTGATCTCTTTGCAAAGACAGGATATTTTGAAGAGGTTTATGATAACTATAATGAAAAAAATACCTACTTTGATATGAAACTGAGACATATTGAGGGTGATTTGACTGTAGATACAGGTTTGGCACTGGAAAATATTCAAATAGACAAAACCGGATATGACCCCTCTGTCATAGGTGGCAGCTTTTTGATGCTATATCCTTATGGCGAAATTACATGGGATAAAAGAGATTCAAAACTTGACCCCCAAAACGGATATTATCTATCACTATATGCTGAGTATGGCTTACCATTTGATCCGGAGGCGAGTAATTATCTAAAATATATTTTAGAGGGTAGATATATCAAAACATTTGGTCTTCTTACACTTGCAACAGTTGGTAAATTTGGTTCTATTGATGACTCTGCCGGAGTATTGCCTGCTTCAAAATACTTTTATGCAGGAGGTGCATACAGTAACCGTGCTTATGGCGATAAAGATATAGGATATACCATATCACCTACAGAAGATGGCTCAATAGGTGGTAGGACATGGCTAAACTTCAGTGGAGAGGCTGATTATCAGTTTATGGAAAAAATCTCCGGAGCTATGTTTTATGATGCTACTATGATAGCAGAGGGGACTTATGATTTTTCTGCTCCATGGATAGAGTCTGCAGGAGTTGGTGTAAGATATGCTACTCCAATGGGACCAGTCAAAATGGATTTTGCAGTAAATACTCATGATACTTCAATAAACAGAATTTCATTTATGATAGGACAGTCATTTTGAAAAAGTTTTTTATATGGGTAGTATCAACTATTTTGATACTGCTTACAATTATATATATATTGGTAAACTCTTCATTTGTATTTGAATATATAGCCAAAAAATTTGCTCCACAGTATGGATTTGGATATAAACATATCGGTGGCAATCCTCTCAGCGGTATCAAGATAGATGATTTGTATTATAAAAACAGGCTTTTATCTGATGAGATAATATTACATATTAATCCATATCTATTTTTAAGAGGCAATATTGGAATCAGCAAATTAGATTTGAGTGGAGTTGATGTAAATATCTTACAAAAGATTATTAAAGACTTTTCCAAACCCAATAAAAATAAAGAGATAGAAGAAGATAGTGATAATTCATCATCTTTGCCTGTAGGATTTGAAATCGATAATATCCATTTGTCATTAAAACCTTTTAGTATGGTAGGTTTGGATATATACAAAGAGAATTTGAATATAGACTCTATCGTATTTGATGGAGACAGATTTATTGTAGGCAATCTCAAACAGGATGCCAAAACATCATTGGGAAATGTCAAATTAAGAGGGAGCTATCACAAGAGAGTCTTAAATCTGTCTTTGTTACAGATTAATGAATTGAGAGTTGAGGAGCTGACAAATTTTATATCAAATCTCTCTTCTGCTGAAAACAGTGAAGATAAAAAAGAGCATAAAGATAAACAAAGCAGTGAAGAGAATATCTTTATACCTACCAAAATAGTAACAGACAAATTGATATTTAAAATGCTTCCTTACAAGGTATCCGGAATAGATTTTTATGCGGTAGTATTAAATGGTAACAGTATCGATATAGATTTAAAAAAGATGATATTTGACAAAGCAAAATTAACACTCAAAACCCAGAGTAATATAGGTAATGTGATTTTACAGATGGATTGTATAGATGATGAGTGTATTGCCAATGATTTGGATATCAGACGAGTAAATATTCAAAATATTTTGGATATTGCAAAAAACAGTGCCAAAGATAAAAAAGAGAAAGATAGTAACAAATCAAAGACTATTATAGCCGATATACCTTTTGTGCCAAATATTGTAGATATCAAACATGCAAAAGTAGCACTGTTGTCTCAAAAGATAAAAGGCATTGATTATGATAATGCCAAGATTAATGTCAAAGATTTGGCAATAGATTTGCGTAGAGAGTTTGTAACAGTAGATAAACTCAATACCCATATAGATACCAATCTTGGGAGCAGTGATGCAGATATATTCATAGACAGAGATGAGATAGTAGTAAACAATCTTGATATAAACAGCATAGATATAAATCAAATTATATCTCTTGCCAATGCCAAAAAGAGTCAAGAAGAGACTAATAACACTAAACAATCAAAAAAAGGTGCAAGCGTTATAGATATTCCATATCTTCCTGAAAGAGTGGTATTGAATAGTGCAGATATCTCTACAACTGCATATAAAAGTAAAGATATAAATATAGATAAAGCATCATTGAATATCAAAAATACAGTAGCAGACATCTCCAAAATGAGTCTTGAAAACGGTATAGCCAATCTATTTGTATCTACTGATATGGCTGATATCAATATCAATTCTATCTTGCAGGATAATGGTGTATTGATAGATGCAGACAAGAGTAAAATAACTTTAAAAGATAATTTGATGAAGAGGTATAAAATACCTTTGAAAGCTAATAATATATCTCCTATACGCTTAGCCGGCAGTGCTGATAAAGATAGCGTAATATTTGATATATTTACCAATGGCAAAGATATATACAGTGATAAAAATGCAAGTTTCAAAGTAGATTTAAATCAATTGGCAATAAACGGAAAATATGATATCAAAGCTTCATCACTGAAATCTCATATCAAATTACTTGCAGATATGCCAAAGATGATAAAAGGTATTAAATTAAATAGTGATATTAGCTATAACAAAAATAGTGGAGCAGGCTATAGTGGCAGACTGGATATTTCTGATGTATCACAGGCACCAAAGGAGCTAAAGAGTCTCATAAAAGGGCTTAATCTTAAATTTGACGGAAATCAACACAGATTGTCTGCTACGCTTGAGAGTGCCAAAATCAAAGGTCATATAGTCTCACAAGATATGAAAAAAGCTCATCTCTCATTGGGGACAAAGGGTAAACTGAGATTAAGATATATAGTAAACAAATTACCAAAAGAGTTGAAAAATGCCTGGCTTGGTGTGCAAATGAACAGCACGGTAAATATCAAAAAGCCTCTGCCTATCAAGCTAAAAGTAACAGAAAAATCCAATATTGCTAATCTTGATGCAAAGATAGCTTATAACAAAGTGCCGGATATTGATGCAGTAGTCAAAATACCAAAACACTCTTTGTTGAATAAATTTGATAAAAATCTAAAACTTTCAGGCTTGTCACCTTTGAAAATTTCACTAAAACCCAAAAACGACAATTTACATCTGAAAATAAACTCTACAGTATTAAATGGTATTACTGATTACAATATCAAAAGCAAGAGTATCAAAGGGAAAATCAAACTATCAGGCACTTTGGTAAATATAGATGGTAAAACAGATAAAGATATAAGTCTCTCTTTAAATACCAAGTCTTTAAAAAATTTGATAAAGGATTTGTCAAAAGTATATACATTTAAATCACCAAATATAGATGGTGATTTGAATTTAAAACTAATTAGACAAAAAGATGGCAATATCAAGGCAAATATCTCATCAAATAAATTTATTGCAAATACCAAAGCAAGAGTCAAAAATCCAATTACAAATATAAAACTATCACTATCAGCTGATATGAAACAGAAGATTTTCTATATAGACAATTACTCTTTACAGGCAAGTGGTATGAAGATTTTTGCTACAAAACGCTCCAAAATAGCCATGAAAAAAGATAGTGTAATTGTAGATAAAGTATGGGTAAATGACTCTATGAGTATCAAGGGTAGATATAATATCAAAAAGCAAGATGGTAAATTTGATATAAAATCTTCCAAATTCAAAGTAGTGCATAAAAATGCCAAAATAGATATATCTACCAATTTGAAACTTGCACTCAATAAAGGAAAAATAAGTATAGGTGGCAAAGTATATATATTGGGTGGAAGGGTATTTTACAATTTATCCTCCAAACATTATGCCAGTGATGAAGATATTGTAATTGTTCAGCATACAAAAGAGAAAAATGACAGTTTCTTTATGAAGAATGTGAAATTAAATATTTTAATTGACAGTAAAAAAGATGTTTTATTCAAGCAAAAAGATGTCAAAATTGGTCTGAAGCCAAGTTTGAGTATTGTAAAAGAGTATAATTCCAAATTGATGGTATTGGGTTCAATAGATTTGAAAAAAGGCAGTTATTATAACTTTGAGGGTAAAAAATTTGTATTGGAAAAAAGCAGTATATACTTTACAGGAAAACCCACGGCTCCATTACTGAATATCAGGCTTGTATATAGACGATATGGCAAAACAATCTGGATTACAGTCTCTGGAACCGGCACAGAACCGGCACTCAATTTCTCCAGCTCACCATATATGACAAGAGATCAGATATTATCATTTATTCTTTTTGATACAGAAAATTCCGGAAGTAGCACAGAGGATATGCTGTCACTTGTAGGCGGAGGATTGGCAAAATCAATTCTTGGAAATATGGGGCTTAAAATTGATACATTGGTGCTTAGTCAAAATGGATTTGAAGTGGGTAAAAAGATTAGCAACAAAGTATCTATTATATATGACCAGGAAGATGAATCCAAAGTAATTGTAAGAATAGAACACTCTGCCAAAGTGGAAACAGAGATATCAGTAGGTCAGGATTCTCAAAGTGTAGATATTATTTATAAGAGGGAGTATTAATGAGTAAAATTGAGATAATGTTAAATCTTCAACAGGAATTGAATGACTCAACCAATGGCGAGGGTTGGGAGAGAGGTATTACAAACAGAGGCAAATTAATAGATTGGCGTAGATGTATATTGCTTGAAGCCTCTGAATTGATTGAGAGTTATCCATGGAAGCACTGGAAGAGTATAGAAGCAAGTCCTGATTATGAAAATATTATGATAGAGAGTGTTGATATCTGGCACTTTGTGATGAGTGAAGCATTGAGATTAAACACTATAAACGGAAATGCTAATATCAAAGAGTTGGCGGATACAATAGAAAATCTAGATTCTTATAACAAATTTGTCAATAATGAATATGAAAAAGCTGAAAATTTTTATGAAGAGATATCTAAAGTCGAAAAGATGATAGCCAATTTATATTGCAATGAGAGTATCGAGCAGATGATAGAAGATTTTTTTGCCATTGCCAATAATGCAGGGTTGGATATGGATAGTCTGTATAAATTATATATAGGTAAAAATATCCTAAATAGTTTTAGGCAAAAAAACGGATATAAAGAAGGGACTTATATAAAAGAGTGGAATGGTGTAGAAGATAATGTAGTAATGCAAGAGATACTCTCTGAAAATAAGGATATTACACCCAAAGAGCTGTATAGTGAATTGGAAAAGAGGTATGAGGCATTAGATAATTAGGCATTGGGCATTATAATATTTATGTTACCGTAAAATTTATAACCAATATATTAATATACAAATATAGGAGAGATTTTGAGTCCATTTGGAATTCAATTAACAAGGGGGTTTTTACCCGAAGATTTGGAGTCGGAAGATAGAGAAGTTTTTGAGTATCTATCTAAGATTGGAGCATTGGAAAAAGATGATAAAGGTTTATACAGATTAAAATCACTTTACAGAGTGGGTAGATTATATATCTCAAATGATGGCAGAGGATTTGTAGAAGCAGAAGATAAGGTATCCAAAGATTTATTGATAGAGCCAAACAATTTAAAAGATGCCAAAGATGGTGATGAGGTAGTAGTCAAGAGGATAATAGCAAGAAGAGGCAGAGCATCAGCCAAAGTAGTAGCCATTAGCAAAAGAGCAGTAGTCAAAATAGTAGCATATACCCATAAAGACGAGAGTGGCAAGGTTGAAGTATTGGATATAAAAACAGGTATGCCAATATATGCCAAAATGCCGGGTATGGATTTGAAAGCCTTTAAGATAGGGACTGTGTTATTGGTAGATGCTTTTACGATGGAAGTCAAAGAGATATTTGGACATTTGGCAGATGCAAGAGTAGATGAGAAGATATCATTAGCCCTTTTTGACAGAGAAGATGATAAATTCCCACAAGATTGCATAGAACAAGCCCTAAAAATACCAAGTAGTGTAACACCAAGCGAGATAGAAGGCAGAGTAGATTTAAGAGAGTTGCCATTTTGCACAATAGACCCCGTAAGTGCCAAAGATTTTGATGATGCAATATATTTTGATATTCAAAGCCATACGCTATATGTAGCTATTGCCGATGTGAGCCATTATGTGCCATACTTTTCACCAATAGACAAAGAAGCCAAACTCAGAGGCTTTACCACATATTTGCCTCATAAGGCATTTCCTATGTTGCCAAGGGAGTTGAGTGAGAATATATGCTCACTCAAACCAAATGTAGATAGATTGGCATTTGTTTGTAAAATCAAACTCAAACCAAACAGCACACAGGTAATCAAAGAGGAGTTTTTCAAAGCGGTAATACATTCTCATAGAAGATTTAATTATGAGCAGATTGACAGAGTATTATCCGGTGATATGAGTGTGCTAAAAGATAGTGATACAAAGATTATGAAATGGTTACTGCCTCTACAAAAGCTGAGTGTTAAAATCAGAAATGAGAGAATGAAAAAGGGCTTTGATTTTAGAAGCGATGAAGTAAGATTGATGATAGATGATGAGCATAAACTAAAAGAGACCACCATAGAGACAGGCACACCATCGCACTCATTAATTGAAGAGTGTATGCTACTTGCAAATAAAGCGGCTGCAAAAAGATTTGACGGTGAAGGTGATGCAATATTCAGGATACACGAAGCACCTGAAGAGTCCAAAATCGAGACACTTATGGAGGAGTTGGCAACAATAGGTATATTTGTCCAAACCAAAGAGGATGCTGATGTATCTGATATGATAAGAGCTATCCAAAAAGAGGCAAGACTCAAAGAGCTTGAAGAGGAGGTGGATACATTAATAATCAAATCACTCAAAAGAGCTACATACTCATCATTTAACAGAGGGCATTTTGGATTGGGATTTGATAAATACAGCCACTTTACATCACCAATCAGAAGATATAGTGATTTGATTTTGCATAGACTTATTGAAGCAAATTTAAAAGATGATAAAAATAAGAGTGAATATCTACTTAGAAATATAGAGCCTTTGAGTGTAAGGGTGAGTGATTTGGAGAGAAAATCAGCCAAAGCCGAATGGGATTTTACAGAGCGTAAATTTGCAAGATGGGCAAATGAGCATATAGATGAAGTATTTGAGGCTGAAATTGTAGAGATAGATATAGAAGATACTTCAAAAGGTGCCAAGGCTGAATTGATTTGTGATATGCAAGGGGTTGTAGTCAATTTAAAAACATATAACGCTATGCTGTTTGAGACTGTAAAGGTAAAAATTTCAAAAGTTGATATTGCTCAAGCTATAATTATGGCAGAGCAGTTAAAATAACTAAAATTTATTTTTAAGCTATTTAGGTGGGACAAAAATGTCTTATTATATTATAAACTCTTTTTAAGGTAGTTT
>WFNP01000021.1 GCA_015488535.1 Nitratifractor sp. | reverse complement strand
GCCTAATTACTAACTATTTTTATTTCCTGTTTTTAGTTTTTTTTCTCTTCTGATTCTCTCTTTATGGTGTTTTTCAATCTTTACAGAGCGGATCCAAAGCCAATTTATTATTAAATATATTAAATATGATACTACAATAGAGTAAAATGCTGTTCCTACATATAACGGTATAAATATATCTCCGATATGCTTTTCAAACCAATCAAGTGTCATTTGAATATGCTCAATACCGGGTCTGCCAAGTAGTAGATTGCCTGTCAGGTATTCCATATAATACATAGGAGGCATTGTGATAGGATTACTCAGCCATACCATAGATATTGCTATCGGCACATTAAAGCGTACAAATGGAGTAGTCAAAATAACTGCCAGCATCTGCATAGGCATAGGGATAAATCCCCAAAACAGACCTACCAATATACCTTTTGAAATAGATTTTCTATTTATAGAAAAATACTCTCTTGGAATATGGTATTTATCTAAAATTTTCCCAATTTTACTATCTGGATTATGTTTTTTATTTTTGAATATTTTTCTAATCATATGTTTATCCGAAAATTGCTGAACCGATTCTGACCATATTGGAGCCACACTCTATTGCCAATTCAAAATCATTACTCATTCCCATCGAGCATATTTCAGCTCCTTTTATAGAATCAAAAATATCTCTGGTTATTTCAAAACTCTTTTTTATATCATCTCTATTATTAGTATGAGTTCCTATTGTCATTACACCCTTTAATTGAATATTAGAACAACTCTCCTCAATTTGAGAATATATATCGATTGCTTCTTGTGGAGTTACTCCGGCTTTAGTTTCTTCTGCTGAACTGTTTATTTGGAGTAGGGCATTAAGTTTCCTGTTTTTTGCTTCAAGTCTTTTATTAAGTGCTTGGGCCAATTCCATAGAATCAATGGAATGAATTAATGACGGATTGCTTTCAATCAACTTATTGATTTTATTTTTTTGCAAGCGTCCAATAAAGTGCCACTCAAGTGGTAAATCATCCAACTCTTTACTTCTTTGCTCTAATTGTTGGACTTGATTCTCTCCAAATGCTCTTTGACCCAACTCATAAAGCATTTTTATACTATCTGTATCACTATACTTACTTACGGCTACAATCTGAACTATATGATGAGAGCTTACTTTTAATCTTGCCTGTTCTACTCTTTGGATTACATTATCCAAATTATGTGATAATTTTTCTCTTAAATCAATGCTCATATCAACCTCCTATTAATCTGTTTATATCGTTATAAAAACCCAACATCATTAATGCACCAAGTAGTATCCAGCCCAATACGGTTAATTTGTAAAATACATTTTCACTCAGCTCTTTGCCACTCACTATTTCATACAAATTAAACATAATATGCCCACCGTCCAATGCCGGAATTGGTAGTAGATTCAATATCCCCAAATTGACTGAGAATAAGGCACTGATAAACAGCAGATACAAAAATCCAGCTTGTGCAAATTTCATCAATAAATCAAATATAGTAATCGGACCACCTACATTTTCACTTCCAATTTCACCTGTTGCCATTTTACCAACACCTTTAGTAATTAGCAATGATGCATTTTTTGTTTCGTTCCAGGCATAAAAAAGTATTTCAGAGCCGTGAAATTTAACGAGTTTATCTTTCGGTATTTGTGGTGCTATACCTATTATTCTTCGTTTTATATTCTGTCCAAACTCATTTTTGCCTCTTATAGACATTGTATAGAGTTTGAGTTTTAATATTTTGCCATCTCTTTCTACTTTTAATTTTACCGGATCTGCTGATTTTGTAATGGCTTTGGATATTTGATACCAGTATATAATCTTTTGACCATTTACTGAAACTATTTTATCACCTTTTTTCAAACCGGCTTTTTGTGCAGGAGAATCTTTTTGAACCTCTCCAACTATTGGCTCTATATATCCACTTGCCGCAATCAATGGGGCACCATGAAAAGCCAAAATCAGATATATTACAAATGCAGTCATAATATTGGCTAATGGTCCGGCAAGCAATATTATGATTCTTTGCCAGGGTTTTTTTGAGCTGTAACTATCTGGAGCATAGTCCTTAGCCAACGGATTACTGTCATCTTGACCTTTCATTTTGACATAACCACCCAGTGGTATGGCACTGAAAGCCCATTCAGTATTACAGCAATAGACTTTTTTTAAAATTTTACCAAAGCCTATACTAAATCTCTCTACCTTTACTCCCATTGCTCTAGCTGCCAGGTAGTGTCCCATCTCATGTAAAAATACCATAACAGACAGTGCTAACATTGCCACAAGCAGATACCAAATAAAATACATACTACTCCTAATCTTTTTTAGAGGGTATTATAGCAGGTTAGTATATTGGTATATTGGTGTATCGGGGGAGGATAAGAGTTTATATAATGTAAGCAAATAACTTCCAAAGAGAAAAAAAGCAAAAAAAAGTAAAAATTTTTCAATTTTAAGTAGAAAACCCTTGACAAGAGAGAAATAAGGGGCTATAATACGCGTCCACAAACACAGAGAGCTAAGAGAAAACTTAGTAATCAAAATTAATCAGAGTTTGATTAATTAAAATAAAGTTTGTAGAGTGGTCTTTGACAACCGAATATAAGTAATACAATCAACCGTCTATCCTAAAAGAAATTAATTTTAGAGATAGAAGCACAAATTAGTGATTCGATCTTGACAATGGATTGTAATTTTCCATTTTTTATGGAGAGTTTGATCCTGGCTCAGAGTGAACGCTGGCGGCGTGCTTAACACATGCAAGTCGAACGAGAACGGGACTAGCTTGCTAGTCTGTCAGCTAAGTGGCGCACGGGTGAGTAAT
>WFNP01000020.1 GCA_015488535.1 Nitratifractor sp. | reverse complement strand
GTATTATATAGTGCATAGTTTAAAAAAGCCATTTATACTAATTTACAGCAATCTTGAGTATTATTGCACTTTGTTTAAAAATTATAACAGGAGAGTTTATGTCCATAATAGTTTGGCACAATCCAAGATGTAGCAAATCAAGAAACGGTATAAAGTATTTGGATGAAAAAGATATAGAGTATGAAATTAGAAGATATCTTGACAATCCTCCAAGCGAAGATGAGATAAAAGATGTGCTTGAAAAGCTCGGTATGAGTGCAAAAGAGTTGATGAGGACAAAAGAGAGTATATACAAAGAACTAAATCTCAAAGAGGTAAATGATGAAAATAAATTGATTGAAGTAATGGCTCAATACCCCAAACTTATAGAAAGACCTATTGTCATCAATGGTGAAAAAGCGGTAGTAGCCAGACCTGAAAGTAAAATAGATGAAATTTTGTAAAAAGGAGATTTTCCGATGCGTTTTCAGATAGAAGGATTTAGCAGGATAGGCGACAGATTGCATCGGGAAATGGAGCTGTATGGTAAAACAATCACCTTTGAAAAGGGTGATACAATTTTTGATTATGATGATACTTTGAGTTATTTCTATTTTGTATTGAGTGGTAAAATCAAGATATATCATATGAATATTACCAATAATAAAGAGCAGACAATATATCTGCTGACAAGAGGAGATATGTATGATACCGTTACACTGCTTGACGGTAAACCTCACGAAATGATGAGTGAGGTATTAGAGGCTGGAGAAGCTTTTAGAGTCCCTATTGGCAAGATAAGAGAGTGGATGTATGATTATCCGGTATTTGGAGAAATAATATTGAAGTATGTTGCATCTCAAATGAGACAGGTCGAAGAGTTGGCAGCTGATTTGACACTGCTTGATACAAAAGAGAGACTGGTCAAACTGATTATCAAAAGTATGGAAAAGAGTAAAGAAAGAGGTGTAAATATCCTGGAAAACCTGTCAAATGCCGAAATCGCCAAATTGATAGGGACAGTCAGACATGTAATAGACAGGCATATCAAACTCCTCAAAAGTGATGGATTGATAGAAAAAAGCCGTCGAAAAATCGCCCTCAAAGATATGGAAAAGTTGAGAGACGAACTCGAAGATTATATATAATATCAGCTACATCCACAGGAGCTTCCGCAACAGGAGTTCTTTTTTTTTGGAAAAATCACTTTGTAGCTCAGATATAATAGTATTACGCCTGATATCTTAACAAAGGATGATATTTTATTTTATACTTTGCTCTACTACCCACTCTCCAAATGGCAGACTGCATGTAAATGCCGGTGATACGGCATTCAGCACATGCGCACTTTTATCATCAGATTCTAATACAAAATCCTGCACCAACTCCAGCGTATGGATATTTAACAGTTGTGCTCTGATACCCGGACGGCTCCACTCTGTGAATCTATATACATCTATATTTTTGGATAACTCACCTGCCATTTTTGAGAGCCTCTTTTTGTCATATTTTGCAAACTCTTCAAATGCCAAATCTCTGAAGTGAAATGAGTTGTTTATAAAGAGTCTGCTCTCATAGTAGAGTATCTCAAATAAATCTTTTGCTTCTATACCCTCAAGAGAGTGATAATTCTCTCTGCCAAATGCCGGTATGGCGGTGGGACCAATCTTTACTGCTCCATCTACAGTGACAGTATAATGGACTCCAAGAAACGGATTTTCCAGTCTAGGCACAGGATAGATATTGGTTTTTAGAGGGGTATCTTTGCCGGTATATTTGAGATATATGCCTTTAAACGGTATGATTGTATAGTCTTTGGAAAAATTGAAATGAGATGCAATTCTGTCTGCATAGAGTCCTGCTGTATTGAAGATAAATCCGGCTTCTATTTCTCCTTGTGTGGTTTTTATGATATTACCTTGCATTCTGTCTATAAAGGAGGTATCAAAATATATCTTTACTCCATTTGATTCTAGTTGCTCTTTTAATCTGAGAGTCACTTCGATAGGATTGACCGTAGCAGTATCGGGACTGTGTAGAGCTTTTGATACTGTTTTTGCATTTGGCTCTATTTGAGATAGCTCCCTCTCATCTATCAATCTCACATTTACACCGTTTTTGATGCCTCTATTGTATAACTCCTGAAGTGTCTGAAGTTCATCTTCACTTTTACATACTACCACTTTGCCACACTCATTTATTGCTAATCCCTCTTGATGACAAAACTCTTTGAGTCTTCTGTTGCCATCTCTTGTAAATTTGGCTTTGAGAGAGTCTGCCGTGTAGTAAAATCCTGCATGTAAAACACCACTGTTTCTGCCACTTGCGTGTTTGGCTACATTTTTCTCTTTTTCAATTATTACAATATTTGCATCAGGATATTTTTCATTCAGTGCTTTTGCCACACTCAACCCCACTATACCGGCACCTATTATCAGAAAGTCGCAAGTTATCAAGATGACTCCTTGTCTGTTTTTTTGATATTTTATCGTATATGATATATAGCTTTTGATATTTGATATACTCAAAAGATAATTTTGATAATATACACAATCAATAAAATATAAGGGTAAATAATGGTGGATATAGACGGAGAGATTATAGAGCATATGGCAAATCCAAAGAATTATGGCTCTTTGGATAACCCTGATGCCATAGGTATAGGTGAAAACCCAGATAACGGAGAGAAAGTTATTATATATCTTGATGTAGTAGAGAGTGACGGTGAGAGTCCATTTATCGAAGATATCAAATTTCAGGCAATCGGATGTATGACTACGGTAGTAGCCGGCTCGATTATTACCGGTGAAGCCAAAGGAATAGATTTTGATACAGCTGATGAGTTGATAGCGGTTACTTTGGGAATGCTTGAAAATGTCCCACCAGAGAGTGCTGCATGTTCTGAAATGGTGGCAGTAGCACTAAAAGCTGCTATGGATACATATTATGAAAAGAAAAACAATCCGGATATTCCGGCACTGGTATATAAGATAGAGCAGAGTTGTATGCCAAAAGAGGAGGATAAAGATATATGAAAGAGTTACTAAAAAATACACACGAAGCATGGTTAGCTACTTTGATGGCAGCTTTTATGGCAAAAAATGGAGAAACTAAACATATACTCTATGAGTTTTCGGATATTCTATTCAGACACTTTACATGGATAGAGAATGATTTGATTAAAAGAGGTGTAGAGTATGATTATGACAGAGATAATATACCTATAAAAGTAACTCATCTAAAAATTATACTGGAAAATATATCATCAAGAATGAATGATATTGAGCTTTTGTCAATAAATTGTGATGATGATGCTCTAAGGCATAGGTTGGAGAGTGATTTAAAATATATGAAAGAGCGGGTATTAAGGCTTGATGATGAAGATGTAAGCAGTGCTTTTAGTGTAAATAGAAAATATAAAGATATCGAGCTTGGCAAAGAGGCAACTGATTCTTTGACTCTGTTTCTGTTTGAAGAGAGTTACAAAGAGTATGAATTGATTATGATATATAACTATCTCAAAGCTCACAGCAGTGATGCCTTTTTAAACAGAATATTTCAAATTATGATAGATGAGAGTTTCTTTCATCTTCGTAGCTTTGGGCAGATGATGAGTGATATGGGGATACTTGGAGTGCCACGAGTATTGCATAAGAGCCTCTATAAAGTAGAGAGTGTTACAGAATTTTTGGTAAATGGTATAGAAGAGGAAGAGAGTGCAAAAGAGCAGTGTAAAGAGTTGTCTGATGCAGTTGCCAAAGAGAGTCCGGAGTTGGCAGAGTTTTTCGATTTCATAAATTATCAGGAGAGTTATCATATCGAGTTGATGAAAGAGGCATTACAGCATTATAAAATGAAAGGCACTAATGAGTAAAAAAAGGCATTACAGCTCAATTTTATCTACACTCTTTGGAAAATTTGCATCAAAAGAGTTTCCAGCTCCTATCCAAAGAGGCATAAATAAAAGTTATGTCAAACTGATGGGGCTTGATATGGGGGATTTTGCTCCAAGCTCCTCATATCGCTCACTAAACAAACTATTTACAAGAGCTTTAAAAAACAGTAGAGAGATAGATAAAAATCCAAATGTGGTAATATCACCCTGTGATGCCAAAATTACAGATTTTGGAGTGATAGAGGAGGGCAGGGCATATCAAATCAAGGGTATGAGTTATGATACTGCCGGTCTGATAGGAGAGGCTTTTAAGCATAATTTCTCTATCTTGGAAGGTGGTAAATTTGCCAACTTTTATCTCTCACCGAAAGATTATCACAGATATCATATTCCGTTTGATTTGAGTATAGACACTGTATCTCATATACCCGGTAAATTATATCCTGTAAATATACCACTGCTCAAAAATAAGCATAATCTGTTTATTGAGAATGAGAGAGTTGTAATATCAGCACTTGATAAAAATAACAAAAGACACTATATTATTTTGGTAGGTGCTTTAAATGTCGGGAAAATGGTGCTTACATTTGAAGATAGAATACATACAAATATCAAAGATAACAAAATCAAAGAGTATAGCTACTCTACACCTATAGAGCTAAAAAAAGGCGAACTCTTCGGCTGGTTTGAGATGGGTTCTACAATAGTTATATTAAGTCAAAAAGATGCAATAGATTATGATTTGAGTATAAATCAAAAAGTATCATTTGCTCAGACTATAGGATATCTTGGAGGTAAAAGATGAAGATAAAAGAGATTCACGAATTTTCGCAGATAAGGACAAAAGCCAGAGCATATATGTGCTTTATGATGGAGAGAAATATACCTACAAGAAGACCAAATATAACTATTGATGATTTGGTCAAAGGTATGAAAAAACTCTCTGATGAAATCGGCAAACTTGACTCACTCTATATACTTGACCCATCCGGACATCAGGTTACAAATACAGTAAGTGTGGATCCTGACTTTGCAAGAAAAGGTATGGGAGAAGACAGAAGCAACAGAGCATACTATTATAGAGTTACAAAAGAGAGAAGATGTGTTATTACAGACCCATATCCGTCTCTTGGTGGAAACAAACTGGTAGTAACTGCCGCATATCCTGTATTTAATGAAAAAAAAGAGTTGATATATATAGTATGTGCTGATATTACACTTGAAAATATACTTAATATTGTTCATCCATCTTCAATAGATTCTCTTGTAGGCAAAGGGGTCAAATGGGTATATGCTGCATTTAGTGTAGCACTGTTTGCCGTGGCGTTGCTTTTGTTTGTCAAAGGGGTAGATAGCTTTATCAGCTTTGGGGCAGAGTTTAAACATATCACAATCAAAGAGATGTTTGAATCCACAATTCTTTTGACACTCTCACTGGCTATATTTGATTTGGTAAAAGCTATCTTTGAAGAGGAAGTTCTAGGAGATGATAATAAACATGCTGATGAAGATATCCATAAGACTATGGTCAGATTTCTTGGCTCTATTATCATAGCTCTCTCCATTGAGGCTTTGATGCTGGTATTTAAATTTGCAATCATTGACCCGAATAAACTGCTCTATGCAGTAGCGTTGATGGTAGGGATTGCCACACTGATGATAGGTTTGTCTGTGTATCTCAGAGCTGTTGACAGTAGAAACAGACGAAAATAATTAAGGCTTGATATGTCAAAAAAAGAGTTGATTATCTTTGATATGGACGGTACTCTTATAGACAGCTCCCAAACAGTGGCAAATGCTATAAACTTTGTGCGTCAAAGGATAGGTTTGCCACCTATGGATAGAAAAAAGATATTGGAAGCTGTAAATAATCCAAATCTAAATCCCGCAGAGTATTTTTATGAGATAGAGAAGTTTGAGCCAATTCATGAAGAGTGGTTTATGGAGTATTACAGCAAATATCACGATAAAGAGTTGAAACTCTTTGATGGAGTTTTAGATTTGTTATATGAAATCAAAGCCAAAGGGTGCAAACTGGCACTTGCTACAAATGCCTATCGTCGATCTACGATAGAGACACTGAAATATCTGAAAATTGATAATATATTTGATGAAGTGGTATGCTATGATGATGTCAAAAGAGCCAAGCCGTATCCTGATATGCTGCTTTATATTTGTCAAAAGTTAAATATATCCAAAAACAAAGCTCTCTTTGTAGGAGATGGAAGCAAAGACAGACAAGCCTCCAAGTCAGCCGAAATTGATTTTGTTTTGGTATCTTGGGGTTATTCGGCAAATGTAGGAGAGGGCGGTATCACGAGTGTAGCAGAGCTTAAAAGTTTGCTTTTTGAATATTGTCAGAGATAAAGTTGAAATCACAACTTTTATATCCCTTATCAAAAAGAAGCTGATTACACATCAGGAGATGTGTAACTAGAAGAAGTAGATTTTACCCTCATAGATTTGTGTAAATACAATTACTCCAACTCTACATCTATAGATATGGCATTTATATCTTTTTCACTTGCCTTTTTTATCTCTACATTGGATACTTTTTTATACTTTTTTATAACTTCTATGATATCTCTTTTTAGATCTTCCATAAACGGATAGTCCGAACTGGCTCTGTCGGACATTATAGCAATCTGTAGCCTCTCTTTGGCAGTTGCGGCACTTTTTTTTCTTTTGAACCATCCAAACATTATGAAAATATTCCTTTCAATCTGCCCATTATACCGCCTTTTGAAGCCTTTGGTTTGACTATTGGTGTTTTGTTGCCACAGATTCGTTTGGAAATTCTTTTGTATGCTTTACCGGCTTGTGATTTTTCATTCATAATTATAGGCTGTCCCTGATTTGATGCATCTATTACGCCTTTGTCTTCAGGTACAATACCAAGAAGCTCTATACCAAGTATCTCCAAAATATCATCAGAATCAAGCATCTCACCCTTTTCTACCATATCAGGATCAAAACGGTTGATGATTAACTTTTTTTCTACCTCTTTACCATCTTTGACCAGTTGGGATTTTGAATCAAGTATTCCTATAGCTCTGTCAGAATCTCTGATAGATGAAACTTCGGGATTTACTACAACTATCGCAGAGTCTGCGAACTCTATTGTATGCTCAAATCCGCTCTCTATTCCTGCCGGTGCATCAAGAATAACATATTCAAATTTCTTCTTCAATTCATCAAGTAACTGTTTTATCTTTGCAGACTCAAGGACACTTTTGTCTTTTGTCTGAGAAGCCGGCAAAAAGTGTAGATTTCTGTTTGCTTTGCTTCTAATCAATGCCTGATCAAGTGCAGCTTCTCCATCCATCACCTGCACCATATCATAAACTACACGGTTTTCAAGTCCAAGTATCATATCAAGATTTCTTTGTCCTATATCAAAATCTACTACAACGCACTGCTTCATCTGCATTGCTATACCCAGACCTATATTTGCGGTGGTAGTAGTTTTGCCTACACCACCTTTACCACTGATTACTGCTATAACTTTACTCAATTGAACTCCTTTTTGCTTATAGGCTTAATAACTATATCATCACCTTCAAATCTGATTAGATTTAGAGGAAATATTAATTTTTCACCGTCTATTCTTGTGCCATGGAAGAGAATATTCCCTTTTTTTGTAGGTGTGATGATAATACAGTCTCCAGCAGAGCTTATATCACCATCAACTTTACCAAGTGCCACTACACTGCCCATAGCAGCTATTTTGGCTCCACTGTTGATTCTGTCTGTGGATAATACATCACCGTTGTGTTGTATATATTGACCGCTTCTCAATGGTCCTTTGACGATTTTGAGAGGATCCATCTTAAACTCTTCAGGCTCTTCATCTGTAATTACTGAACTACTCTCTTCTGCTTTGCTGTCACTTGATTCATCACTCTTTGTAAGACAGAATTCATTTACGCCTCTTCCCGGTAGAGGGAGTTCCATATTACATACATATTTCAACCCTCTCTCATCTAGAAACTCTTTTGTAGTCTCATCGAGAGTGCCTTTCAGTGACAGTAGATGATTTTTTATCAATACCAAATTGGCATCTATAAAATCACGGAATGAGTTTGGGTCATCTAATCCTATTTCAAATATTTTTACATTATACTGTCTGCACTTCACTCCTACTCCCTATGTTTTTGGTTTTTAAAGAGTTCTCTATCTCAATAGTTTTTAAATTTCCGAAAAGATATCATATATATACTTTGAAAAGATATATTTATTTTTTTATATTAATTAGTAACAATGAAAAATATTCATATTTTTGCATAATATCAGGCTCAAAGTGTGCTATATAGGCGATTTTAACCATACTATAAGATAATCAAACTTATAATTAATCAAATTATACCTTAAAGGAAAACAATGAAAAAAGCTGAATTTGTAGAATTGGTAAAACAGAAGGGTGAGTATGAGAGTAAAGCGGCAGCTGAAAAGGCTATCAAAGCATTTATTGAAGCTGTAGAGGAGGCATTGGTAAATAAGAAAAAAGTTCAATTGGTAGGTTTTGGTACTTTTGAGACTGTAGATGTCCCTGAAAAGAGCGGTAAAGTTCCTGGCACAGATAAGACTTATACAAAACCTGCACATACAGCACCAAAGTTTAAGTTTGGTAAAACACTGAAAGATGCTGTTGCAAACGCAAAATAATTTTGTATTATTTTAGTAAAAAGAGCGGATATTTAAATCCGCTCCATATAATATTAATCTCCCTTTAGCCATCCTTTTATTTTTTCAAATGCACTTTCAAAACTATTTTTGTGAGGATGACTCTCTACCCCAAAACTCTCTTGTAGTTTTTCAAGTAGTTTTTTCTGCTCTTCATTCAATTTTTGCGGTAGTTTCATTTTGATTTGTGCTATGAGATTACCTCTTTTGCCACTATGCACATCAGGTACCCCTTTGCCTCTGAATACAAACTGCTCTCTGTCTCTGGTTCCGGCTTTAAGCTCCAAATCTATCTCTCCCTCCATAGAAGGTATTTTTATAGTTTCTCCAAGGATACACTGTGTAAAAAATACCGGCACTTCAATATAGAGATCATTTCCTTCTCTGACAAAATGCTCATCCTCTTCTACATAGAAATATATATATAAATCGCCTCTTCTGTCATATTTGTCTCTGTTGCCTTTTGCCGGTACTCTGAGTCTGTTTCCTGTATCTATACCAGCAGGGATATCTACTGTGACAGTCTCTTTTTCTACAGAGTATCCTTTGGCATTACACTCTTTACATTTAGTCTCTATTATTTCACCGCTACCATGACATTTTGGGCAATCCTGTGCAAAAGTCATAAAGCCCTGTCTCATAACGATACGACCCTCTCCACCACAGTAATCACAGGTTTTCATTTTGCCATCTTCTGCTCCGGAGCCTTTGCAGCTTTCACACGGTTTTTTTATATCAAGCTCTATATCCTTTTTGCATCCAAAAACTGCTTCATTAAAATCTAAATTTAACTCTATTTCTATATCCATTGGATACTTTTGATACTCTCTAGCTTCTCTTCTGCGACCTCTGCCTCCTCCAAAAATATCTCCAAACATAGAGTTGAAGATATCCATCACATCATCCATACTCTGTGCATTAAATCCGGCACCGTTTCTATCAAGTCCCTCTTTGCCGTATCTGTCATATATGGCTCTTTTTTCTTCATCGCTCAATACACCGTAAGCTTCATTAATAATCTTGAATTTCTCTTCAGCCTCTTTGTCTCCGGGATTTTTATCCGGATGATATTTGATAGCCAGTTTTCTGTAGGCTTTTTTTATCTCTGTAGCTGTAGCTGTTTTTGATACCTGTAGTATTTCATAATAATCCATCTCTTGCATTTTTGCTCCCCGTTTTTTATAAATATAATAATAGTAGATAAAATTTGTCCGAATTCTACCACAATATGAGATATAATTCTTAACTCAGGTTTATTGATAGATATTTTTGAAAAGGTGCATTTAATGGTAGTTCATATAGTTATGATAAAGTTCAAAGAAAATTCTCCAAAAGAGGATATACAAAATATCAAAGCAGATATAGATGCTTTGCTTGGTAAGGTTCCTGCTCTTTTGAGCATGGAGACAGGACTCAATTTTGCTGATGAAGCAAGAGCTATGGATTTGGTGCTTACTGCTACATTTGATGATAGAGATGGATTGAAAGAGTATGCTACTCATACGGAGCATTTGAAAGTGATAGACAAAATCAAAAAAATAGCGGAGTATAGTAAAGTCGTCGATTATGAAAAGATATAGGGTAGAGAGTTTTGAAAATCTTATAGATGCACTTACAGCACTTCCTGCCATCGGTAGAAAAAGTGCCGTAAGATTGGCATATTATATGGTGCTTCAGGATAATTTTGTGGCACTCAAACTCTCACATGCTATAGAAGAGGCTGTATCAAAGGTCAGAAGATGTGTCAGATGTCACAATATCAGTGAAGATGAGTATTGTGATATATGCTCAGACCAGGATAGAGACAGAGACAAGCTGTGTATTGTCCAGAGTGCCAAAGATATATTCTCTATAGAGTCATCGGGACTCTATAACGGACTATATTATATAGTTACATCGGTAGAAGATATGGATGATGAGCATCTGAGTAATGTATGCAAAGGTGTAGAAGAGATTATATTTGCCTTTCCTCCGGGTGTGGCAGCAGATATGATGATGCTATATATTGAAAACAGGCTAGAAGGCAGAGGTATAAAATTTACTAAAATAGCACAAGGTGTCCCTACAGGAGTAGAGTTGGACAATATTGATACTCTCTCTTTGTCCAGAGCTATAGAAGACAGGGTGAGTATATAATAAATCAGTCAGGATTGAATGTATGAATCACGATATCATAGATATCAGAGGTGCAAAAGAGCATAATCTAAAAAATATAGATTTGCAGATACCAAAAAACAAAATGGTGCTTATTACAGGTATCAGCGGTAGTGGCAAATCTACACTGGCATTTACCACACTCTATGCAGAAGGACAGAGAAGATATATAGAGTCACTCTCATCTTATGCCAGACAATTTTTAGGCAGAGTGGGCAAACCGGCAGTGGACAAGATAGAGGGACTCACACCAGCTATCGCCATAGATCAAAAGACCACATCCAAAAATCCACGCTCCACAGTAGGGACTATTACAGAGATATATGATTATCTCAGACTTCTCTTTGCCAGAGTAGGGGTGCAGCACTGCCACAAGTGCGGTAAGCCAATATCTTCTATGAGTGCAAGTGATATCATCGAAGAGATATTCAGACTGCCTGAAGGCTCCAAAATGGTAATCACTGCTCCGCTTGTCAAAGAGAAAAAAGGAAGCTTTGTAGATATGTTGGAGTCTCTTCGCCACAAAGGCTATATCAGGGCGGTGATAGATGGTGTAATGGTGAGGCTTGATGATGAGATAGAGCTCTCAAAGACCAAAAAACATACTATCAAAGTAGTAATAGATAGAGTAATTCTCAAAGACAGTAGCAAAGAGAGAATAGCCCAGGATATAGAAAAGGCTCTCTTGGAAAGCTATGGTGAAGTAGAGATTGAGGTGCTAAACTACGAAGAGTTGGGATTGGATAGAAAAGATTACCACTACTCAGAGCATCTTGCCTGTTTTGACTGCAAAGAGAGCTTTGAGCCTCTTGAGCCTCTGAGCTTTTCATTTAATTCACCAAAGGGTGCATGTCCGGCGTGTGACGGTCTGGGTATCAGATATATGCTTGATATGGATAGAATAATAGATGAATCCAAAAGCATATCACAAGGTGCTGTCAGGATTATGCACGGATACAACAAGAGCTACTATGCCAACTATCTCAAAGCAGTATGCCAAACATTCGGTATAGATACGGATATCCCGTTTGGTGAGTTGAGCAAAAAAGATAGAGATATTCTGTTAAACGGCTCTAAAGATACAGTCAAATTTACATGGAAAAGACACCGTATAGAGAGAGTCTGGAGCGGTATATTGACACTGGCAAGAGAGCTGATCAAGGAGGAAAAAGCACTTCAAGAGTATATGAGTGAAGCGGTATGCGATAAGTGTCACGGTCACAGACTAAGACCTCGCTCACTGGCTGTCAAAATAGGAGATGTAAATATATCTGATATTATAGATATGCCAATAGCTGAGAGTTATAACTATTTTACAGATGAGAGCAATTTTGCCCACTTCACACTCCAGCAGAAGATGATATCAGAGCCTATACTCAAAGAGATAAAAGAGAGACTCTACTTCCTCTATGATGTGGGACTGGGATATATTACACTCTCCAGAGATGCCAGAACTATCAGCGGAGGTGAAGCTCAACGCATACGCATAGCCAGTCAGATAGGCTCCGGGCTTACAGGGGTGATGTATGTGCTTGATGAGCCGAGTATAGGACTGCACGAAAGAGATACGATGAAGCTTATCCGCACTCTGCACAATCTCAGAGACAAAGGCAATACCGTAATCGTCGTAGAGCATGACAAAGAGACTATCAAATCGGCTGATTTTATTGTAGATATCGGTCCCAATGCCGGCAGATACGGCGGTGAAGTGGTATTTAGCGGAGAGTATGAAAAACTCTTACAGAGTGATACGCTGACGGCACAATATCTAAACGGTGAGAAAAAGATATCTTATCCTCACGCTAAAAGAGACAGAAAAAAGTGGCTCAAGATATCCAATGTAAATATAAACAATATCAAAAAACTCTCTGTCAAAATACCTCTGGGCAATTTTGTCTGTGTCACAGGTGTAAGCGGTAGCGGCAAAAGCTCACTGGTGCTACAGACGCTACTGCCTACAGCCAAAGAGATACTCAACAGAGCCAAAAAGGTAAATAAGATTGACGGTGTAAAAATAGAAGGACTTGAGCATCTGGACAAAGTGATATATCTTGATCAAAGTCCAATAGGCAGAACACCCCGCTCCAATCCCGCTACATATACAGGCGTGATGGATGAGATACGCAAACTCTTTGCCAAAACAAAAGAGGCTGAAATCAGAGGATACAAAGCCGGTAGATTTTCATTCAATGTCAAAGGTGGCAGATGCGAAAAGTGTAGCGGAGAGGGTGAAATAAAAATAGAGATGCACTTTTTGCCCGATGTAATGGTGACATGCGATGCCTGTAACGGCAAACGATACAATCCCCAGACTCTTGAAGTGCTGTATAAGGGTAAAAATATAGCCGATGTGCTGGATATGAGCGTATCTGAAGCATTGGAGTTTTTCAAAGCCATTCCTGCAATAGCATCCAAACTAAAGACGCTTGAAGCGGTAGGATTAGATTATATCAAGCTTGGACAAAACGCCGTAACCCTATCCGGCGGAGAGGCTCAAAGAATCAAGCTCTCCAAAGAGCTGAGTAAAAGAGATACCGGCAATACCCTGTATATCCTCGATGAGCCTACTACCGGTCTGCATTTTGCCGATGTGGACAGACTCACAGGAGTATTGCACCGTCTTGTGGAGCTTGGCAACAGTGTAATTGTAATAGAGCATAACCTTGATATGATAAAAAATGCCGACTATATCATAGATATGGGTCCTGAAGGCGGAAGCAAAGGAGGAGAGGTAATTGCTACCGGCACTCCCGAAGAGTTGGCACAGAACTATAAAGATACAGGAAGTTACACAGGTGAATATCTGGCTAAAGAGATAGACAATGACCAAATATAACTCTGCAATGATTTGTTATATAGCAGATAATCTTTGTAGTTTTTCAGCTAACCACATTTTTATGATAGCTTGTCTGCTTACACCGATATGTTTGGCTTCCCTATCCATTGCATCAACCATCCAAGCTGGAAAATCAATATTGACTCTTTTGGGTTCTTCATTTATCATTCGTATTTTTGATGTGTCAAAATATTCCAAAATATCCTCTTGGTTTTTATCAAACTTTCTATCTATTTCTGATGCTTTCATAAAGTGCCACCTCCTTTGTTCTCGAACTTCTTACTGAAATGATTCTAATATTGGATTCTCTATAAGTGATTATTGCTGTCCAATTTTTATTGCCAATCCGACCTAAAACCAAAAATCTCACTTCATCTTCACTTTTGGAAGACGGTATTTCAAAAGCATGAGGATCTTTCCATAGTTCCTTTGCCTCTTCAAAACTGATACCGTGCTTTGATTTATTGGTTTTGCTTTTATTTTCATCATATTCAAATATCATGCTAAAATTATGTCATAATTATATTAAAATTATTCTATTATGAGGTATCTAACGACTGACTTCACCGACAGTTTTACCTGTTCGGTGATAGGATTTGTTGTGCATTTTATAAAAACTTATCTATTTCAAAACGATAAAAATCATTAACAGAACTTCTATATATTTCAAATTCATGTGTAGTAGTAACTACATTATTATCATCAATATGTATATTGTCTATTTGGTTATCTGCTTCCAACTTTGAAATTAGATTACTACTAAGTCCAATTTTTCTTAATTTTGATTTTTCTACGTTAGTTGTACCATAAATATATTGATTATATTCGTCTTCTGATATAAGCTCAAAATCATAGAGCATAGTTATAAATTTATTTAATTTAAAGCTTATAAAATCATCTTCTATCTTTAATTTTACTATTGCTAAATTTATTAGTTCTGTTTGATCTTTTGATCTCAAATTTACATAAACCTCATTACTGCTATTTGGATATAGCTCTGTTGATTTTGAAATCTCACCATATGTGTGTCCGATATAAAATTCATAAC